>NZ_JBFAJY010000029.1:93120-99148 GCF_040655445.1 Streptomyces sp. NPDC050423 | reverse complement strand
AGGAAGCGGACACCCGCCAGACTCATCCCGGGGAGCCTTCAAGCCCCGGTTTCGATGTCGTCCAAGCATTTCGACGCATCAGCAGTGGTTCGCTCGCGCTCGCCTTCCCGATCCCCACCTGACGTCCTTTCAAGAGCGCCTTTTTCCTCCGACGCTCACCACGACGGTCTTCAGCCAACGCAGCAGGAGGCGGTTTGGAGTCTCCCTCCGCGGGGGCGACTCCGAGGGGCCAAAACCCTCATCATCTGTGCAGCATCATCCAGTTGCTACCGACCTACACCAGCAGCCCTTTCCGTTCAGGACACACGAAGGCGGTCGCTTTTCCCAGAACTTCGATCGTGGCCTCCTGCTCGCGGACCTTCCGCCGCAGCCGGACCAACTCCTCACGCTCCGCAGTGGTCAAAGCCCCGGCGGTCCCCTCGCCGCGGTCGACCTTCGCCTGCTTCACCCACCCGCGCAGTCCTTCCGGACTCACGCCCAGATCCCTCGCGACCTCGGTGACCGTCTTCTCCGAGGACAACGCCAAGGCGACCGCGTCCCGCTTGAACTCGGCCGTGTACCGCTTACTCATGTTGCTCTTCTTGCTCACTACCTGTGACTGCTTCCTCCGGGACCATCCGTCCCAGTATCAAGCTGCCCGGCCCGCAGGGGGAACCTCACTGGGAGAAGCGAACGGAGCCCGCCCGGCTCACCCCGGCCCGCGTCCGCCGGGGATTTCGCAACCTCCGCCCGCACCTGCACAGTCCTGCCCGTGCACCGAAATCCTCAACGCCCGCCCCAGGACGCCCAGTTGGCTCGAAGAACCGCCATCCCGCCACCCGCCACCCGCCACGATGTGGGCAAAACGACCAGACGCCCCGAGAGCATCACTGAACGCAATCAGCTCAAATTCGCAAAGGTTAAATCTTTAAGCTCAAAAACCGCGCCATATTCTCAGCGCCAGCAGCACATCGGCGCCACTTATGGCGTCTTACTGAGATCCGCAGCGCACGACGCTCGCCCTTTCGAGTGGTGATGCTTGAGTTCTACCCGACCCTCCGGTCGTGGGCGCGCATGGTGATGGCACAAGGCTCGCCCGTGCTGGGGGTTACGCCGTGCACAGTCCCACCGCTGCAGTCAGCTTCCGCTTCCGAACTTGCAAGGCCGTCGTGGACCTGGTGGACAAAATTATCCATCCGTCTACTGGGCTCAGCGACTCCATGGCGGGGTCTGTACGCGGGCCGTCCGCACAGGAGGTGACAACCCGGCGTGGAGCCGGACGCGCAGGCGAGCGCCCGCTCAGGGGAAGGAACGATTTCCTACACATGACAGAACCCAAACCTGCCGCTACGCAACGGGGGCCGGCCGTAGACTCGACGCCCGGCCCACAACCCCAGGAGCGAGAAGAGGTACCCATGGAACCGATGACGCCGGAACTGCTGACGGCTCTGGCCTCCGGCACGGCAGGCGCCGCCGGCCAGCAACTCTGGACGTCCCTGCGCGATCTGGTACTCCGCCCCTCCCCGGTGGAACCGACCGGGACCCCCGAACTGGACGCGCTCACCGCAGCCCCGGACACCGCCCAGCGAACCGCATGGGCAGCCGACTTGATCCGTATTCTGGTCGAACGCGCCGGCCAGGACCCCGTGTTCGCCGATGCCCTGCGTACCTGGCAGGAGAAACCGGCCCTCGCCACCGTACGCACGACGGGATCCGGCGACGTCCACAACACGGTCTCCGGCGGTCGCCAGCAGACCGCCATCCAGGGACGCGACTTCAACGGTGACATCACCATCGGCGGATAGGCCGGGAGTTGTCGGAGCGGAGCAGGCCACCGGGGGACACGCACAACACCGCGAGCGGCGGACAGCAGGGCCTGCTCATCCAGGCCCGCGACATCATGAACCTGTACGTCCAGCCGCACGTGTCGGTGGGCGTGCGCGGCCTGATTGCGGGCTTCGGCCTGTACCTCCTCGCCGTACGTCCCGAGCTGCCGCTCCCGCAGGGCTACGACCCTGGCCCCGAACGGCTCGGATGGCACCTCCTGGCCCTGGCCCTCGCGTCCTCCGTCGCCGCGCGGGCCCTGACCGCCCGGCGACGCCGCCACGACCGGGCATGGACGGCCCCCGCGTACGTCGAGGGGGTCGTCGACGGCCTCGCTGACGCGCTGTGTGAGCAGTACAAGCAGGATGAACGGCTCCTGCACATCATCGAGCCCCACATCATCGAGGTGCCGTGGACGCCCCAGCCGGAACGGCCGGGCACCACCGTCTCCGCGTACTTCGACAGCCTCCCCGGCCGGCGGCTCGTCGTGATCGGCGGCGCGGGCGCGGGCAAGACTGTGCTGGCCCTGCGCCTCGCCACCGAACTCCTCACCGGCCGTGACGACAGCCCCGAGCGCCCGATCCCGCTCGTGGTACCGCTGGCCGCCTGGAACCCTGACGAGGGGCTGGCCGGCTGGCTGGCCCAGCGCCTGGCCGACGACTTCCCGCGGGTCTGCGCACCGGTCCCCGGGGCCCGCCCCCATGACGTAGCGCTGCACCTCCTGCGCGCCACCGACCGGGTTCTGCCGATCCTCGACGGGTTCGACGAACTCCCGCCCGCTCGCCACAAGGAGGCCCTGCGCCAGCTTGTCGAGACCCTGCGGGGACGCCCGTTCGTCCTCACCACCCGCGCCGACGAGTACCTCGAACACGCCCCGGACCAGAGCGTGTTCGCCCGCACCGAGATCACCCTCCAAACCCTCACCGACGAAACCGTGAGCGGCTACCTCAACCCCTCGGGATCGAACGACTCCCCCTGGAACCTGGTCCTGGCGCAATTGCGCATCACCAACGACAATTCCGCCGAGACAAAACGGCTGCGCGAGGCGCTCCGCGTCCCCCTCCTCGCGGGCCTCGCCCGAGTCACCTACGGCTGGGACGGCAACGACCCCGCCAAGCTGCTGTCCCCCGAGTACACCAAACAGGGTGCGCTCGAAGAGCACTTGTACGATGTCTTCCTCAACACCGCGTACAGCGCCTCCCCCGACGTGCGCACCGAGCAGGGCGGGTGGCGGTCCGAGGATGCGCGCCGCTGGATGGAGTTCCTCGCCTTCCGCCTGAAGGCCGCCAACGAACCGGACCTCGCCTGGTGGCGGCTCCAGAAAGAGATGCCGTGGCCGGTGCGGCTCCTGTACCTGGCCCCCGCGTACCTGCTGTCGGTCCTCCTGCTCACCCGGGCCGACATCGCCACCGGTCAGTGGAGCGGCCCGATGCCGGTATGGCTCGCATACGCCCTGGCCTGCACCCCCACGCTCTACGGATTCGCCGCCGACCCCGACAACGAACGCAGCTACCTCACCCCCTGGCTGCTCGGCCGGCCCGACGGAGCACTGGTACGGAAGGCGCTGCGGGGCTGGAAGGGACGGCTGGTGGCCCTGGGCCTGGCCCTCACCACAGCGGGCACGATCACCTCGGCCCTGCGCCACCTGTGGCCGGCCGCGGGCCTCTGCGCCGTCGCCGTCGCCGCCCTGCTGCAGCCTGTACTTCCCTTCGCGTGGCGCTTCGCCGACCAGACTCCGGAACGGACCCCGCGCGAGACGATCCGCGCCGACCGGCAGGTGGTCCTCACCCTGGGCTGGCTGGCACCGCTCCGCCTCTCACCGGACGTACTGAGCTCAGTGAGCTCCCGGTACCCCCTGCTCCTCGCCCCGATCCTGTTCACCTGGTGGCAGTTCAACGGCCGCACCCTGCACACCGACACTCCGCTGGACTGGGCCATAGTTGTGGCCTCCTGGTGGCTGTACGCCGTCGGGCTCTCCGCCTGGGGCCAGTACGGGACGGCCCGCGTTTGGTACGCGGCCACCGGCCGGCTCCCGTGGCGTCTCACCGCGTTCCTGGAGGACGCACACGCCCGCGGAGTGCTGCGACAGTCCGGAGCCGTGTACCACTTCCGCCACATCGAACTGCGCGAACGCCTCGCGGAGACCTACAAAGACAAGCCCTTACGCCCCGCCCCACGGCGCGCACCACTCGGCTATTTCGCCTCAATTCTCAGCGCAGTGCTCTTGACCCGCGTCTTCTTCGGCGCGATGAACATTCATCCGCCACCCGACCCGGCCCCCCACGTCCCCGCAGCATGCTCGCTACTCGACGACCACGAGGTGCAGCGGCTGACGAGCACCGACACGAAGTTGGCCCTCACGAAGTCCAGCGCGCGCTCTCTGCCGGGCCGGTGGCCACCGTTCCCGGGCCGCAACATATGCACCGTCGCCTCCGACCCCTCCCCCACCGCCCCCGCCCTCCGCATCGGAGTCGCCGCGACAGGCTGGACGTCGACCGACACTTTCAACGGGGCGCTGTACGCAGGCGAACAGTTCCGCGCCCTCGGCCAGAAGCCGTCCCCCGGAGCGACCGAACACCGCCTGCCCGACCTGGGCGACGAGGCCGCCGTCCTCATCAAGAAGGACGCCCACGGCCTCTGGCCCAAGGGGCCCGCGCCCTGGCAGACGATGGTGCGGGTCCGCGTCGGCAACGCCCTGTTCGTCACCACGTACGCCGAACAGTCCGCGACCCGCGCCCACACGACGAAGGCGGCGGAAACCCTGATGCGCGACCTGCTCCGCCGGTCGGACCTGGCCCGACGCACCCCCTGACCGACACCTGACGGCACTTAAGAGTCCGCAAGGCCCAGCCCTCCATTCGTGGGTGTCCGGCGTGTAAACCTGCGCGGCGCGGGAAGCTCATCGGTGCGCAATCTGGGCCCGCCGGTAGCCCTCGTGCTCGGGGCCCAACGTGGCGTATTCGGCCGACTCGGACATGCCTCCTGCTCTCGAGCTCGCCCTCGCGAGGAAATGCCACGGATTTGAGACTGGTCATGGGTGACAAGGCCGTGAGACAGCCAAGAACGCCCCAGGTCACGCAATTCGACATGTCGCGAGCGGCGAGAACCTACAGACGCTCGTACGTCGCCGGAGGCGCCGCGTAGGGGCCGTCAACCCCGTCCCGCGTCAATGTCAACGCAGACGGAGGCCAAGGCCACGACCTGAGACTATTCGCCGACTTCTCGCCCGCAGACACGGGCGCCGCTGACCTGGAGACATGCCAGATGGAGCAGCAGTCTGCCCCTGGGGACAGCTGTCGGCGGCGGCTGAATCCTGGTTCTGGATCACCCGTCGCCGACAGCCCGTACATTTCCTGGCCCAGCGAGGCCCGGTGGAAGTTCTCGGACTGTCTGGCAGCGTGGGAAATGCTCGTCGCCCGCATGGCATCGGGGTGGGCCGGTTCGGGCTGGTGCCCCCCGGACTTCTACCGGGAGCGGCTGGCCGCGCGAGACGGGCTGACTACCGTCCCCGGCACACTCCCCCTCCCGCTGTGGCCGTACTCCGACAGGGGCTTCAGCAGCTGGACAGCACCTATGTCCGCCTCACCACGGAGGATCCGCAGGGCTCACTGATCCGGACTGCTCCTGGGCGCGGAGGCGCGTGGCAGGCAACTGGGCTGGTGGTGGCACCGGCGGCCCGAGCCACTGCCCTGGTCACTCGAATCGGGTCCACTTCGTCCGCAACACCTTCTCCGCGATTCCCAAGAGCGCCGCAGAGATGGTCGCCGCGACAATCCGCACGCTCTCCGCTCAGGCCGCAGCCGAAGCCGTCCGGTCCCACTCGCCACCGTCGCCGACAACATGCTCGGCGAGCAGTTCCCCCAAGGCCAGAGAGATGCCCTTACCCGCGAACCCGAGGAATTCGCCGCTGTACACAGCGGAGTCGAGCGTGTGTTCGTGCACCGGGAAGCAGAGCGGAACAAGGGGTTCCAGAGGCACCGGATCCAGCGGGACCCGTCCCTGCGTTCCGCCGCGGATCGCGATCACGTCATGTACCGGCCTCGTGTTCATAGCCCCTCCGCAGAACTTCGGCCGGCTACCCCAGGGTGAGGTTTTCCCTTGGTTGGCTCAGGGACCACGTCCTCGGTTCCCAGAACGGCGGGACTCTCCCGGCAAGTAGCCTTTCCGGGAGAGAAGGCGGTGGAGCGGTTGCCCAGCACCCATAAACGCGATACAGACTGGAGCC
>NZ_JBFAJY010000029.1:0-93022 GCF_040655445.1 Streptomyces sp. NPDC050423 | reverse complement strand
CCGGGAGCCGGGAGCCGGGAGCCGGGAGCCGGGAGCCGGGAGCCGGGAGCCGGGAGCCGGGAGCCGGGAGCCGGGAGCCGGGAGCCGGGAGCCGGGAGCCGGGTGGCAGGGTTGTGGCGATCCTGCCGTCGGGCGGAGGTACGCGATGGAGTCCGATGAGCGCATTCTCGTCCCCGTAGGGCCGGATGCGGCTCGCTGGCGGACCTTCGGCGGCGACCGGACCGTGGTGGTGGCCGTCAGGACGGTGACCTCGCTCGTACGCGTGCTGGACGTGGTGCCGGAGATCGTGCATGACGACCCCCGCATCACCGTGGTCTTCGCGTACGACCCGACTTCCGCCTTCAACGACGGTGTACTCGATCTGCTCCGCTCGGCCGGCTGCCGCACCCTGCCGTGGTCCCAGCTCTCGGAATTGACACCTGACCTGCTGATCTCCGCCTCCGAGAACGTCGCGGTCCCGCCCGGCGACTATCCGGTACTGGTGCTGCCGCACGGGGTCGGGTTCCAGAAACAGGTCCCCGATTCGGCCGGTCCCGGCACCCGACTCTCCGGGCTGGTGTCCGAGGCTCTGCTGGCGACCCGGCGGGCCTGGCTCGCCGTGTCCCACCCCGACCAGGCACACCAACTGGCAGCCGCTCACCCCGTGACAGTCGGCAGAACCGTACTCGTGGGCGACCCTTGCTTCGATCGGCTTCGAGCAAGCGCTCGGTGGCGGGACCGATACCGGTCCTCGCTCGGCGTGCTCCCCGGGCAGCAGTTGGTGATGGTGAGCTCCACCTGGGGCGAGGAGTCTCTGGCAGGGGCTCTTCCGGGGCTACCCGCGGAGCTGTTGGCCCAGCTCCCGGCAGACGAGTTCCGGGTGGCACTCGTCTTGCACCCGAACGTCTGGTCCAGTCACGGTGCCTGGCAGATCCGGGCCATGCAGCAGTCCGCGTTGGAGGCCGGCCTGATCACGGTCGATCCCACGGATGGCTGGCAGCAGACCCTGGTGGCGTCCGACCTGGTGCTCGGGGACCACGGCTCGGTGACGCTTTACGGGGCAGCGATCGGGCGGCCCGTACTACTCGGCGCGTTCGGCTCCGAGGCCGTCCCGGGTACAGCGGGGTACGCGCTGCGGTCGACAGCGGGGTGGCTGGCCGCGGACCGACCGCTGCGCACGCAACTGGAGGCCACGGTGGCAGGACATCGCGCGGACCAGTTCGCAGCGGTCGCCGCCGGCGCCTTCGCGGAACCCGGAGAATCCCTGCCACGGCTGCGCGATCTGGTCTACGGTCTCCTTCACCTCCCTCAGCCGAAGCACCCGGCTCGCGGCCCCCGTGCGTTCCCCCTCGCGCCCCAGAACACCACGCGTGTCCGGTCCCTGATGGTCCACACCTCTGTCGTACCGGACACCGGGGCCGAGCTTCTTGTGGACGTCCGTCGCTTCCCGGCTGCGCTGGCCAGGGAGACGGGAGAGGGCAACAACGCGTTCTGGCACCTGGCCTGCGACGTCGACGAGCCGGACACTCGACTCACCGAAAGCGCCACGGTCGTGTGCTCCACCTCGGGTGTCTTCGCTCCGGAGACGGGGAGGCAACGCATCGCGCATCTCCTGGCCGATTTCCCCGGGGCCCGGATCGCCGCGCTGCCCGGGCAGAACAGTTGCCTGGTCGGGTTGCGCGACGGACGGATCGTGGACGTCTGTGCTCCGCACGGACCGTGCCCGGACCCCGGTACGGCCGCAGCAGCGGTCTACGTCCTTCTGCGCCTCGGCACACCACTTGAGGGCGCGGCTCCGGTCCTGCGCCACGGCTCACGCCGACAGCAGTTGCTGCTGCGTCCGGCGGGTCAGTCGGAGGTCAACCGGGCGAGGACTACCGCCGCCCGTGGGCTGCCGCCGTCCTTGTAGACGGTGAGCGCCCGGCGTAGGCAGTTCCGTACCTCGACCGGGTCGTCCAAAAGGTCCGCCAGATCTTCCAGTGCCTGGGCCTCGTAGTGGAAAGCCCCGGCTTGGTGCAGAGCATCGGCGGCCCGGGAGAGGGTGGCCACCCCTTCGGGGTCACCGAGCCGCGCCTCGACCCGGCCGGTGTCGGCTAGGGCCCGAGCCGCCATCCGCTCGTCCCGCAGGGTGAGGAACGTGTCCCGGGCTCGGGCGAGCGCGGTCAGGGCGGTGACGTGATCGCCGGCTGAGCTCTGGGCGCGGCCCAGGAAGTAGCGGGCCAGGGCCTCGCCCCGCTCCTCTCCGGCCTCGGTGTTCAGAGCGAGCGAGGTACGGTACGCGTCGACCGCGCGGTTGGAGTCGTGCAGATCCCAGTACCGGCCGAGGAACTCCTGAACCGACGCTTGGAGAACCACGTTCCCGGACTCCACGGAAAGCCGCTCGGCGGTGTCCAGTTGGGCCTTCGCCTGCTCGTCCTGCCCCAGGTCGAGCAGGGGCCTGGACAGGAGGCTGCGCAGCCTGGCCTCCGCCGCGGCGTTGTCGTCGTGCCGGGCGGCATCGGCCCCCAGTTCGAGCGACTCCCGCCAATCGGCAAGGTACCGATGGTGGAAGAAGAGAGCGGTAAACGCCTCCGCCAGCTGCCACACCTGGCGGACGAGGCCGAACCGGGCTGCGCCGCGAAGCACAGCGAGAATGTTGGCGCGTTCGGCCTCCAACCAGCTGATCGCATCGCGGCCGGGGTCGTCGGAACCGGCGAACGGGTCGGCGACGGCATCGGAACCGGCCGCCCTCAAAACCTCGGCCACCCCTGAGATCCGCAGCCGGTCGGCCCGGACGGCGAGGTCGGCCATGGCAGTCAGCGCAAGGTAGTGACCGGTGACCCTGTGGACTGTCTCCCGCTCGGCGCCGGGCGGGTCGAGAGCCCTGGCCGTATCCCTGGCGTGGAGCCGTACCAGGCCGTGCAATGCGTATCTGCCATCGTCCGTGACGGACAGCAGGCTGGCGGTTTCCAGCGTGTCCAGCGCTTCTTGGACCTCTTCCATCGTATCCAGCTCAGCGGCCAGCGCCGCGAGTGCGGTGTCGAAGCTGAGGCACGGGAGATGGCCGAGGACCCGGTACACGCGTGCGGCAGGTTCAGGGAGGTCTCGGTAGGCGATCTCAAGGGCTGCGGACACGGTGCGCTCCTCGTGGGCTGAGGACACGGTGATACGGCTGAGGCGGCTCTGTTCGTCGGACAACTCATCGACCAGTGCGCTGATCGTCAGGCGGCGGTGTATCAGCAGCCGTGCGCCGCAGATACGAATGGCGATCGGCAGGCCGCCCAGGAGTTCGACCAGTTGTGCCGAGGCAGCGGGTTCGTCTGCGATCCGCTGCGCACCGCAGACGGCCGCCAGCAGTTCCATGGCACTGTCGACGTCGAAAGTGTCGAGGTGGAGCAGCGACGCTCCGTCGAGAACGAGCTCACCGAGCCGCCAGGTGCTGGTCGCCAGCACAGCGCTGCCCGGCCCTTGGGGCAGCAGTGCCGTGACCTGGGCGGGGCGCGTGACGTCGTCGAGCACCACCAGCATCCGGCGCTCGGCCGACAGGTCCCGATAGAGTGCCGTCCGGTCAGCGAGACCCGCCGGGAGATACGGGTCACGTACTCCAAGTGTCCTCAGGCAGGTGGCGAGTGCCTCCGAGACGTCTCCGCCGGTTCCCGAGCGCAGCGAAGCGAAGTCGACGAAGAGCTGACCACCGGGGAAGCGCGGCTTGTTGTTGTGAGCCCACTGGCAGGCCGCCGCCGTCTTACCGATGCCGGGAAGCCCGCTGAACACGCCGATCGGGCAGCCAGGTGTGTCGCCGTGTCCGAATAAGTCGTCGAGTTCGGCCAGATCTCCCCGGCGGTTGACGAAGTCGCGCGGCGGCCTCGGGACCTGGTCGAGGCGGCGGCCCGCGGGTTCTGTGGCCTGCACTGTTTGGTAGTTGAAGGAAATACCGCCGTGGACGACTCCCACCTGGGCCAGCTGTCCATCGACATGGCCGGGGAGGCTGTTCATGATCCCCGGCACCACGGGGCGTTCCGGCTCGCCTGGCGTGCTCATGGACCACCGTCTCTCCGGATCGCCGACCAGGATTCACCGTACTGGACACAGGACGAGGAGGGAGCGCTCCGGCACCGGTACGATCAGAACCATGCCGCACCAGGCTCCCGACGATGGCCACATCCCCTCCGGTCAAGTCGCCTCCACCGAGGGCCCACACCGGGTAGAATCGAAGATCAGCAGCAGGACAGCAGGACAGCAGGACAGCAGGACAGCAGGACAGCAGGACAGCAGGACAGCAGGACAGCAGGACAGCAGGACAGTCATCGTCGCCGTACGTTCAGCTGGGGCATTGCACCGGCTCCTCGACGTACTGCCCGTGTTTGACGGCGACACTCGCGTCACCATCCGGTTCACGCTGCTCCCTGGATCGCACTTCGACGTCGGCGCCCTCGCGGCTCTGGACCACTCGGGCGCCCGCATCCTGCCCTGGGAGGAAGCTCGCCGCATCAGGCATGACCTGGTTCTGAGTGCGAGCCCGAAAGGCGAACTCCACGAGCTGTCCGGGCGCCGGGCTCTGCTGCCGCACGGAGCCGGCTTCAACAAGACCATCAGCAACGACGGTTCACCCGACGTACCGTCTGGTCTGGACCCTCACTATCTGTTGGTGGACGGCGTGCCCTGGGCCGATCTGCATGCCCTGGCACACGAAGACCAAGCGGCTCGCTTGGCGCAGCACTGCCCGTCGGCCGTCGACCGAGTCGCTGTGGTCGGAGATCCCACCCTGGACCGTCTCCTCGCGTCGGTCCCCCACCGCCAGGACTACCGGGGTCATCTGGCGACGGGCGCCCGGCAGCTCATCGTCCTCACCTCCACGTGGGGACCGGAGTCACTCCTCGCCCGTCGCCCCGGCCTGTCCGCCGACCTCATCGGAGTCCTCCCCCACGACGCGTTTCAGGTCGCCCTGATCGTGCACCCCAACGAGTACAGCCACACAGGATCCTTCGACCTGTCCCGCCAGCTCGCCCCTGCTCTCGCGGCGGGGCTGGTCCTCACCCGCCCCTACGAGGAATGGGCCTCCCTCCTGGTCGCGGCCGACGCCGTGGTCACCGACCACGGCTCCACGGCCCTCTACGCCGCGGCCCTCGGCCGCCCGGTCATCGGTGCCTACGACGGCGGGCGCGAGCTGCTTCCCGGCAGCCCGATGGCACAGTTGCTGGACTCCGTGCCCAGGCTCTCGGAGGCCTCCGGCCTGGAGCACGCGCTTCGGGACTCCCGAACCGTTGACACCCGTGGCCACGCCGCCGGCGCGTTCGCTCAGCAGGGCCGGGCACTTCCGCTGCTGCGGCAGCGGCTCTATCGCATGCTCGGGCTGCGTCCCCCGTCGGGCCCACTGGAAGCGCCCGCGTTCTCCCGGCCGTCCACGACGCCCCGTCAACCCTCGGCCTTCGCGGTGCGGGCAGAGGTGTCGGGTCACCGGATCGCCCTGAAACGCTTCCCGCCACACGTACAGGGGGCCGTCCACCATCTGGCCGCCGAATACCCCACGGCCGGGCCACGTCAGATACAGAGTGCCGCCGTGCTCTGGCGCCGAGCCCGGACCGCCGTCTCTTCCGCACAGCACACGGCCTGGACTGCGGAGGGCTGGACGTCACACGTCCTTGAGGAGGCGCCGGGCTGCCGAACCTCGGCCGCGGTCCTGTCCCCCCGGCGCTGCCTGCTCAGGCACCGCACGGCCGGGCTGTTCAGCGTCCGGTTGGAACCTCACCGGGACGGAGGCATGGTGTCCCATGCCGACCCGACGGCCGTGGTGTCCGCGGTGCACGCCTGGCTCGGCGCCAACGCGAACCGGTCGCTGCCGGTATCGCTCCTCTGCGACACCGGGCCCGTCGCCGTACGCGTACGTCTGTGCCCCGCGACTGCGGACGACCTCGGCTACGAGCTCTGACCGTCGGAGGGGATGCCTCCGGCCCGAAGCGTGATGTGCCTCGCCGCCGCGCGGTGCAGCTCGGCGGTCTCGGTCTCACCGCAGTCCTGCGCGAGAGTCGCCAGTTCCTCCAGGACGCGCGCCTCGTGCGTGACGGAACCCCGAGCGCGGGCTCCGTCGAGAGCCGCGCTCATCAGGGCCCGCGCCGCTTCGGTATCCCCCACCAGCCTCAGTGCGCAGCCCAGTTCGAATCCGGTTCGAGCCATCATGCGCTCCCGGTCCTGCTGCCGCGCCATCGCGTGGGCCTCCTCCAGGAGCCTGACCGCCTCCCGGCACTCCCCCCGCCGCAGGGCGGTCCTGCCCAACAGGTAGGTCTGGAGGAGCACGCCGTACGCGTTGCCGATCTCCGCGTGGGCCGCCCTCGCCGCCTCGAAATCCGCGGCGGCACCCGGCCAGTCTCCGGTCTCGGACTTGAGCAGGCCCCGGAACTCCACTGTGGAAGCCCTCAGCTTCCGCTCCGGAAGCGACTCCCCCAGGGCCTCCGAGGCGTGGAACGCACGCCTCAGTTGCTCCGCCGCCTCGTCGTGCAGCCCCTGTTCCCACAGCGGCCGGGCAAGCTGGCACCTCATCCGGACCATTGCCGGGAGAGACTCCGCCCGGTCGGCGGCAGCCACCCCCGTACGGAAGGCGTCGGTGATGTCCGCATAGTGCGGGTGATCGAGAAAGTGCGTCCACAACGGCTCGCACAGCGCCCACGCGTCCTCGTAGTGCCCCGCCTCGAAAGCGATCCGGACGCACCCGTACAGGGCGAGCCGCTGAGACCCCAGCCACCGCAGTGCGCCCGTCTTGCCCGAGAACTCGACATCGTGCCTGTCCGGGCCCGCAGGTCCGGGCAACTCCGCGAAGGTCATCCGCGGACCGGCGGCAAGGAGGTCTGCACGTGCGGCCTGGCGCCTGTACCACGTGATCAGGGAAGTGCGGGCCCGTGCTCGCTCCGCCCCCTCCGGGTCGTCCTGCTGCACACGGCGCTCGGCGTGGCCCCGCAGGAGATCGTGCATGCGCCAGCCGTCGGCCCTGCCGTCCAGCAGCCCTGCCGACTCGAGCTCCTCAAGGACGTCTCCCGCCCGTTCGGGCTCACAGCCGAGGACCGCCGCGGCCGTCGGCTCCTGGACCAGTGGACCCGGAAACTGTGGCAGCAACCTGTACAGTCGCGCGGCCTGCGGACCCAGCCCCGAGTAAGCGGCGTCCCACACGGCTTCGACCATGGGAATGCCCTTCTCGCGCAGTTCCGCGGTCAGTTCGGCGACGAGCCGGGACAGGCTCCGCCTGCGGTACTTGCGTACCCACTGTCCGGCCACCTGAAGCGCGGCCGGCAGGCCGCCGCACCCACGCACCAATTCACCCAGCGCACCCGGCTCCTCCGAGAGTCGCGGATCGTTCGTGAGGTGGCCCAGCAGCCGCACCGCATCATCCACCGCCAGCGGGCCCACGGGAATCTCGACCGCGGCGGTACCGTCGAGATCGTACAAGGCACCCTGACTCGTGACGATCACCAGACTGCGATCCGATGCCGGGAGAAGCGGTGTCACCTCGCTTCCGAACCGCGCGTTGTCGACGACCACGATCAGCCGCTTGTCGCGGGGCCTGGTCCACAACTGCTTCGTACGGCCGGCGAGGGACCTCTCCAGCCACTCCGGCGATACACCCAGGCCGGTCAGGAGATCCCCGACGGCATCCGCGATCTCGACAGCGCCGTCCCGGCGCAGGTCGTCCAGGTCGAGGTAAAGGACCCCGTCGGGGTACCGGTCGGTGAGACGACGGGACACATGGAATCCCAGCGCGGTCTTGCCGATCCCGCCCATCCCGGTCAGTGCGACGACCAGGGGCCCCGTGTGGGCCGCGTGATCGTCGACCGCGCGCGTGATGCGCGCCTGCTCGACGTTCCTGTTCTCGAACTCTCCGCGTTCCGGCGGCAGTTGGAACGGTGTCGACGGGACGGGTGCCCCGGCGCTGTGCAGGTGCTGGTGCACCTCTCCGATGCGCCCGGCCTGAACGACCACGTCCGCACGTCCGTCAAGACTGTTGCGCGTCTCCTCGACCATGCGTCAACAGTATTGCCTCGTCCGTGACATGAAGGTGACGCCCTCTCACATTGCGGTCGTACCCGGGGAGGCGCGAACCACTGATGCGCCGGAACTTCTCCATCACGCCGCACAACGGACTTAAGGTGTGACGATCAGACACCACCCGAGGGAGCCTGACATGGACCCGATCACGGCAGCAGCCCTGACGGCACTGGCCGGAACCGTCGGTGGCGAAGCCGGCCGCCAGACGTGGCACGGGCTCACCGCACTGGTGAGGCGTCCGTTCCGGCGCGGCGCGGCACAGGGCGGGACACCGGACGGATCGCCTGCGATCAGCTCGGGCGAGCTGGAGGTCGCGGACCTGGAGAACAGTCCTGCCGACCCGTTGCGCGCCCAGGCACTGGCGACGGCGCTGGGCGTACGGGCGGCCCTGGACGACGAATTCCGCGCACTGCTCGAAGAGTGGTGGCAGCACGCTCGGACCGGATCGGGCGGCGAAGTGCACAACAGCATCAGCGGCGGAACCCAGAACGGCCCTGTAGTTCAAGGCCGGGACTTCTCCAGCCTCACCTTCAACATGACGCGGGACACCGACCGCTGACGACCGGGAGCGGCCGGGGATCGAACGGGGAGCGGCCGGGGGCCGAATGGCGGACGCATCGGATGCGGCCGCCAAAGGGCGCTTCACCGGGATTCCCCGGACCCCCGCCTCCTCGGCGGTCTACTGTCGGACACGCCGCACTGCCCACCGTGGGCAACTGAGGAGGAACCCTGTGTCATCGTCCTGCGATCCCCAGCACGCTCCCGCCGGCGATGTGGGCACGGCGATCATGATGGTCGACTCCCGGCTCAGATGCGTCCACGACGGCAAGTCCAGGTCGGACCCCGAACAACAGGAGCTGGTCCACCAGTTCGCCGCGTCATTGGGCCCCGAGGGAGCCAAGGACCTGCTGGACGGCGCGTGCACGCTCATCTTCATGTTCATGAAGTGGCTGCGGATGACCCACGAACAGCACGACAAGGACGTCATCGAGTACGTGGTGCCGACTCTTGTGGCCACGATGCGCATGATGCCCAGGAGCGTCCCCACCGAGGTCATCCCCACCATGGCCGGCCTCGTCATCGCGGCGGGCACCGGCCTGAGTCCCAACCTGTGGCGCAAGCAGTACGGACGCTGGACCGAGGAAGAGATGACTCCCCTCGAAGTCACCGCCTTCCTGCTCGCGGAACACATCAACCGCATCGCCGACGACCCCGACTTCGCCACCCGCATGATCACCGAGGCGCTGTCCGGCATGGACGAGAGCTGACGTCGGGATCTGGGTGGTGGCCGGTTCTGTCGTAGTGGCTATTTCGGGTCGCGGTTGAACTTCGAGGTCGACCAGGAGTAGCCGAGGGCTACGAGGCCGAGGCTCCAGGCGACCGTGAGCCATCCGTTGTTGCCGATCTCGCTGCCGAGCAGTAGTCCCCGCAGGGTTTCGATGGCGGGTGTGAAGGGCTGGTACTCGGCGATCGGCTGGAACCAGCCGGGCATCGTGTCGACGGGGATGAAGGCGCTGGACAGGAGGGGCAGCAGGACCATGGGCAGCGCGTTGTTGCTGGCGGCTTCGGCGTTGGGGCTGATGAGGCCCATGCCGACGGCGACCCAGGTGAGTGCGGTGGCGAAGAGTACGAGCAGTCCGACTGCCGCCAGCCATTCCAGAGGGGTTGCGTCGGTGGAGCGGAAGCCGATGGCGACAGCGACGGCGCCGACGAGGATCACGCTCATGACCGCTTGCAGGACGCTTCCGACGACGTGCCCGACGAGTACGGAGCCGCGGTGGATCGCCATGGTGCGGAAGCGGGCGATGATGCCCTCGGTCATGTCGGTGGAGACGGACACGGCGGTTCCGACGACGGTGCTGCCGATGGTCATGAGGAGAATCCCCGGAACGATGTAGGCGATGTACCGGGCGCGGTCCGCGCCGCCGCCGCCGATGCCCGCGCTCATGACGTCGCCGAAGATGTAGACGAACAGCAGGAGCAGCACGACCGGGGTGAGCAGGAGGTTCAGGGTGAGGGAGGGGTAGCGCCGGGCGTGCAGGAGGTTGCGGCGGAGCATGGTGCCGGAGTCGCGGGCGGCGAGGGTCAGGCCACTCATCGGACTGTCTCCTTGGACTGGTCGGGGATGTCTGCTGCGCCGGTCAGGGCGAAGAACACGTCGTCGAGGTCGGGGGTGTGCACGGTCAGTTCGTCGGCCTCGATGCCGGCGGAGTCGAGGCGGTCGAGGATGGTGCGCAGGTCGCGCTGGCTGCCGTCGCTGGGGAGCTGCAGTGACAGCGCCTCGTTGTCGCTGGTGGCGTCGTGGAGGGTGAGGGCGGCGCTCCGGTGTGCGGCCGGGTCGGTGAAGCGGAGGCGGACGTGTCCGCCGGGGATGAGCTGTTTCAGTTCCTTGGCGGTGCCTTCGGCGGCGATCTTCCCGTTGTTGAGTACGGCGATGCGGTCGGCGAGTTCGTCGGCTTCTTCGAGGTACTGGGTGGTGAGGAGGACGGTGACGCCGTCGGCGACGAGTTCGCGGATGATGTTCCACATGTTGTGCCGGCTGCGGGGGTCGAGGCCGGTGGTGGGTTCGTCGAGGAAGATGATCCGTGGGTTGCCGACCAGGGTCATGGCGATGTCGAGCCGGCGCTTCATGCCGCCCGAGTAGGTGGAGGCCGGTTTCCTCGCGGCGTCGGTGAGGTCGAAGCGCGCCAGGAGTTCGGCGGCGGCCCGGCGCCCCTCGCTGCGGGAGAGGTGGTGCAGGTCGGCCATGAGGAGCATGTTCTCCTCGCCGGTGATCAGGCCGTCGACGGCGGAGAACTGGCCGGTGACGCCGATCGCGGCCCGCACCGCCTGAGGGTTCGTCGTGACGTCGTGACCACCGACCCGGATGCTGCCGGGGACGGAGCCGGAGACGGCTCCGGAGAGGGAATCTGCAGAGCCGTCGACGCCGGCGGTCGGGGCGTCGGCGGTGATGAGGGTGGAGAGGATCTTGACCGCGGTGGTCTTGCCGGCGCCGTTCGGGCCGAGCAGCGCGAAGACGGTTCCTTCGGGGACGGCCAGGTCGATCCTGTCGAGGACGACCTTGTCACCGTACGACTTGCGCAGCCCGTTCGCCGCGATGGCCAGGTTGGTCATGCCGGTTGCTCCTCAGAGGCTGCGGGCGACGATGTCGCCGTGGGCGGTGGTCGCGCGGATGTTCAGGGGGGCGGCGGCGCCGTCGGTGTTCTTGAGCGCGTTCTCGATCCGGCCGTAGGTGGTGCCGGCGTCCAGGGAGGCGGAGACTCCGCGGGCGGCGCCGACCGACACATCGCCGGACACGGTGCGCAGTGCGACCGTGCCGTGCAGGGCCTCGGCGATCCGGAGGTCGCCCTTCTGGGCGCTGATGTCCGCGGGGCCCCGCAGGAGGCCGACCGAGACGTCGCCGGCGAGGAGGGTGAGCCGGGCGCTCGCCGCCTCGTCGCGCTTGACCGAGCCCTGCGCACCCTCGAAGGTGACGTCGCCGAGCCGTCCGACGCCCCGGAGTCCGGCGTCAGCCGCCTTCACCTCGACGCGGGAGTCGACGGGCAGCTGGACGGTCACCTCGATGGATCCCGAGCTGCCGAGGATCCGGTTCTTCGCCGGTGAGGCCGCGATCCGCAGGGCGCCATCGCCGTATCCGACCGCGATCCGCTCCGCCGCCCGCACGTCGCGGCCCTTCGAGGCGTCCGCGGGCACGGCGTCGACCGTGGTGTGGCCCGGTCGGCGGCGATGAACCGGATGCGTCCCGCGGGGATGTCGAGGACGGCCGAGACGGGGGCGGGCGTGTCGAACTTCCGCATCGCGTTCTCCTTCTTCTCCATCGGGCGCTTCTCCCACCCTCTGTTTCTGATAGTCGAAACGCTACGTTGTGTTCGAGGGACTGACAACACATTCGTTGCACACTAATTGCATTGATGCAGCTCAGAGCTTCCACATCGTTGCAATGAGATCGAGCCTAATGCAACAACGCCACTCAGATCGTTGCAATGAATTGAAAGCGAACGCTATGCTGGAGACACCGCAGACCATGAAGGAGACCCCGATGCCAGGAGGCAGGCTCACCCAGCAGGAACGTCAGCAGATCGCACTGGGACTGGCCGAAGGCCTGGCCTACGCGGAGATCGCCAGACGCCTCGGCCGTCCGACCTCGACGGTCACCCGCGAGGTGATGCGCAACGGCGGCCCCACGGCGTACCGCGCCGAGCTCGCCCACCGCGCCACCGAACGCCGCACCCACAGGCGCCGGCAGGCCGCGCCCCGGGAGTCGGAGGCGCCCGCGCAGGCCCACGGGCGGGACGCCGAGGCGGTGCGCGAGTACGAGGAGGTGTTCACCACCGCCCTCATACAGTCGGGCACGCCGAAGATGATGGCCCGGGTGATGACCTGTCTCTACACCGCCGACTCGGGCAGCCTCACCGCGTCCGAACTCGTCCAGCGCCTCCAGGTCAGCCCGGCGTCCATCTCCAAGGCGGTCGCGTTCCTCGACAGCCAGGGCCTCGTGCGCCGGGAACGCGACGGACGCCGACGCGAGCGCTACGTCGTCGACGACGACATCTGGTACCAGTCAATGATCTCCAGCGCCCGGTCCACCGCCCAGATCGTCGAGACCGCACGGCAGGGCGTCGGCGTCCTCGGTCCCGCCACCCCGGCCGGCGTCCGCCTCGAAAACATCGCCCGATTCCTCGACTTCGTCACCGAGAGCCTCATCCGCTCCGCGGAGCAGGCCCGCGAGGTGCTCCACACGAAGCCCGAAACAACTCCGGACGGCGACGCGGACAGCACCGCGGACAGCACTGTCTGACGAAGCCGCAGGTGCTGTCGGCGCTACGGGCGTTACGGGCGCTGAGCGAACGGCGCCGTCAGGCGTCGGCTCCGCCGAAGCGCGCGCGGTAGGCGTCCAGGTCCTCCTCGGCGATCTTCGCGAAGAGCACCGGCGGCACGGTGAACGGCGTGCCGGCCGGGACGGCGTCCAGCGACATGGCCTGTTCGGCGGTCACCCAGGTCGCGGTGTCGCCTTCCAGGGCGAAGGCGCCGCGCATGGCGGCGGCCGAGGCCGGGATCAGCGGTTCGGAGACGATCGCGTAGAGGTGGATGAGGTTCATCGCCGTACGCAGGGTCAGCGCCGCGCCCTCCGGGTCGGTCCTGATCTCCAGCCAGGGGGCCTTCTCCTCCAGGTAGGAGTTGCCCGCCGACCACAGGGCCCGCAGCGCGGCAGCGGCCTTGCGGTACTGGAGGGCCTCCATGTGCTCCTCGTACTCGGCGAGCAGCCGCGCGGCCTCGGCGCCCAGCCGCGCTTCCGCCACACCGGCGGCGCTGCCCGCCGGGACGTCGTCGCCGAAGCGCTTGCGGGAGAAGGACAGCACACGATTGACGAAGTTGCCGAGGGTGTCGGCGAGGTCCTTGTTGACCGTGGCGGCGAAGTGCTCCCAGGTGAAGGAGGAGTCGTCGGACTCGGGGGCGTTGGCGATCAGGAAATATCGCCAGTAGTCCGCCGGCAGCGTCTCCAGCGCGGCGTCGGTGAAGATGCCTCGCTTCTGAGAGGTGGAGAACTTGCCGCCGTAGTACGTGAGCCAGTTGAAGCCCTTGACGACGTCGACCTTCTTCCACGGCTCACGGACACCGAGCTCGGTGGCCGGGAACATCACCGTGTGGAACGGGACGTTGTCCTTGGCCATGAACTGGGTGTAGCGGACGGTGTCGTCGGCCTCGTACCACCAGGACTTCCAGTCGCGCCTCTCGCCGTCCGGGGCTGCGTCCGACCACTCCTTCGTCGCTCCGATGTACTCGATCGGGGCGTCGAACCAGACGTAGAAGACCTTGCCTTCGGCCGCGAGCTCCGGCCAGGTGTCGGCCGGGACCGGGACGCCCCAGTCCAGGTCGCGGGTGATGGCGCGGTCGTGCAGGCCCTCGGTCAGCCATTTTCGGGCGATGGAGGAGGACAGCTGCGGCCACCGGTCCTCGTGCCGGGCCACCCACGCCTCCACCTCGTGCTGGAGCCTGGACTGGAGCAGGAACAGGTGCGTGGTCTCGCGGGCCTCCAGCTCCGTGGAGCCACTGATCGCCGAGCGGGGGTTCAGCAGGTCGGTCGGGTCGAGGACGCGGGTGCAGTTCTCGCACTGGTCGCCGCGGGCCTTGTCGTAGCCGCAGTGCGGGCAGGTTCCCTCGACGTAACGGTCCGGCAGGAAGCGTCCGTCGACCGGCGAGTACACCTGGCGGATCGCCCGCTCCTCGATGAAGCCGTTCTTGTGCAGCTGGCGCGCGAAGTGCTGGGTGATCTCGGCGTTCTGCCACGAGGAGCTGCGGCCGAAGTAGTCGAAGGCGAGCTGGAAGCCGTCGTACACGACCTTCTGCGCGGCGTGGGCCTGTGCGCAGAACTCCGCCACCGGCAGCCCGGCCGCCTTGGCCGCCAGCTCGGCCGGAGTCCCGTGCTCGTCGGTCGCGCAGATGTACAGGACGTCGTGGCCGCGCCGGCGGAGATACCGGGAGTACACATCCGCCGGGAGCATCGACCCGACCATGTTGCCCAGGTGCTTGATCCCGTTGATGTAGGGAAGCGCGCTGGTTACCAGGTGTCGAGCCATCCTCGGATGCTCCATTTCGTACGTACGGCGCCGGCGGCGGTGCCACGGCGGGCCGGGTCGGGGGTGCGGCGGACTCGACCGCTCAGGTCACCCAACCGTGTCACGCGTCGTGACGGCCGGCCAGTCGCGTGGCCGGCCGGGCGTGGCCTGTCGCGTGGCTGTCCCTTAGCCCATCGTGTGGCCGGCCGTAGCCGGTCAGGCACTCGATCGGGTGGAGGTTTCAGGCCATACATGTGGTTTGGGTGAAAAACGCGCTCCCCGGACGCGATCATTCGGCCGTGATGTCAACAATCCGGACGGAACACCGTCCCAAGTCCCGCCTCCTGGCCGGGCTCGGCGCACTCACCGTGCTGACCCTCCTCCCGGCGTTCCCGGCCGCTGCCGCGCCCGCGGACGACGCGTCGTCGCAGAGCGCCCGGCCGGTCTCGCCCCGTGTGGTGACCGCGGCCGAACGCAGGACCGCCGCGTACCTCGGTTCGCTGCGGAACAGCCCCGCACGGC
This sequence comes from Streptomyces sp. NPDC050423, assembly GCF_040655445.1. Taxonomy (NCBI): domain Bacteria; kingdom Bacillati; phylum Actinomycetota; class Actinomycetes; order Kitasatosporales; family Streptomycetaceae; genus Streptomyces; species Streptomyces sp. NPDC050423. The sequence goes on along the minus strand of NZ_JBFAJY010000029.1, from coordinate 77,951 downwards.
TGAAGGCCTTCTTCAAGGATCTGCCCAAGGGTGGTGACCTCCACAACCACTTGTCGGGTGCGGCCAAGACCGAGTACCTGATCAAGCTCGCCGCCGAGGGTGGCCTCTGCATCGACGCCACGATGACAGCGGTGGCGCCGCCGTGCGGATCGGGCACGAGGCCCGCATCCGACGCCCGGACGGATGCCGCCTTCCGGCAGCAGATCATCCGGGCCTGGTCCATGCAGGACTTCCCCGCCGACCAGTCCGGGCACGACCACTTCTTCGATACGTTCAACAAGTTCGGCATGGCGACCTGGGACCGCGGCAAGCTCCTCGCCAATGTGGCCGACACCGTGGTCAAGCAGAACCAGTTCTATCTGGAGACCATGGTCACCCCGGCCTCCGACAGCGCCAAGAAGCTGGCCGACACGGTGGGCTACGACGCCGATCTGGCCGCCTTCCACCGCAAGCTCCTGGCCGGAGGGCAGCTCGACCGGGTCGTCGACGAGGCGGTCAAGGAGGCCGATGACGCCAATGTCCAGTTCCGGGCGGCCGCCCACTGCGACACCAAGCGCCCCGATCCGGGCTGCCGGCTGCCCGTCAGGTGGATCTCGCAGGTCTCCCGGGGCAGCACCCCGGCGCGGGTGTTCACGCAGATCGCGGTCGGCATGCGACTGGCGGAGCGCGACCCGAGGTTCGTCGCCGTCAACCTCGTACAGCCCGAGGACTGGGACACCTCGCTGGAGAACTACAGCCTCCAGATGCGGATGCTGAAGTACCTGCGCGGCCAGTACCCGGGCTCCCACCTCACCCTGCACGCCGGTGAGCTGGCCCCCGGTCTGGTCAAGCCCGAGGACCTGACCTTCCACATCCGCGAAGCCGTGCTCGTCGCCGGTGCCGAGCGCATCGGACACGGCGTGGACCTGGTCCACGAGGACAACTGGCGGCAGCTCGCCCGGACGATGGCACAGCGCAAGATCGCCGTCGAGGTGCCCTTCTCCAGCAACAAGCAGATCCTCGGCATCGCGGGCGCCGACCACCCGTTCAACGCCTACCGCCACTACGGCGTCCCGGTGGTCCTGGCCACCGACGACCCGGGGGTCTCGCGGATCGACATCAGCCACGAGTACCAGTACGCCGCCAAGACCTACAGCCTCGGCTACACCGAGCTGAAGGACCTGGCCCGCGCCTCGCTGGAGTACGCGTTCCGCGACGGCCGCAGCCTGTGGGCCGACGGCTCCGCCCCCTCCGGCTATCAGCTGGTCGCCGCCTGCCGCGGCGACCGGCCCGGCACCGGGCGGCCGAGCCCGCGCTGCTCCCGCTACCTCGCCGCCAGCCCGAAGGCGGCGACGCAGTGGCGCCAGGAGGCGGCCTTCGCCGTCTTCGAGCGGGACAACGGCGGACGCGGCTGACGCGGCCTGCCCATAGGTATACGTCCGGGTGCGGGGCTCTCATGTCCCGCGCCCGGACGTGCTGTTGACGGTGCTGAGGCTGCTGAGGCTGCTGAGGCTGCTGAGGCTGCTGAGGCTGCTGAGGGGGAACGGCTCAGCCGTGGGAGGCGATGCGGTCCAGCCACTCCGTCAGCAGATGCTGCTCCGCGCCGCTGAGAACCGTCTGTTCGGGCATCGCGGCGCGCAGGGCACGGGCGGCACCTGCCGGGCCGGCGTCCCGCACGGCCGGCTCCTGGTTGGTCACCGCGGCGACCATGGACTCCCGGAGCGTCGTCAACAGAGCCGGGTCACGCCGGTCTTCGGGCAGGGACAGCCAGGTGAGCACCGCGCCGCGCGCCGTGGCGTGGATGAGCATCGCCGCGAGTTCCTCGTCCACGCGGAGCCAGCCCCCGGCGGCCAGGCGCCGGATACGCCCCATGAGGATCTCCAGGCCGGCCCGGAAGGCCGCCGACGTGGGCCTTGTGGGCTCGCTGTACATCAGCGTGAACAGCGCGGGATTGGCCAGTCCGAACTCGACCGCCAGATCCCATCCACCCCTCAGGTCCTCGATGAGGTCCGGCGGGTCGGGATCCACGTGCTTGGTCGCGAGGAACCTGGCGAAGCCGTACTCGGCCACCGCGTCGAGCAGCCCACCCTTGTCGCCGAACATGCGGTAGATGGCCGGCGGCTGTACGCCCGCGGCGACCGCGACCGCGCGGGTGGTGACGGCGTCGCGGCCCTCGCGCGCCAGCAGGTCGGCCGCGGCCTCGATGATCCGCTGCCGAGGCTGCGCCAGGGCGGCGCTGTCGGCATCGGCGGCGGCGTCGACGGCGGTGTCGCTGATGTCGCTGTCGCGTGAACGTGATGACATATATCGATGATACAGCTTAGATGGTTCCATCGATAATTCCAGTGTTACGGTAGTTGCGTTTCCACTGGAACTAGAGTGCTGGAGCACATCGTGATCATCGTGACCGGAGCCACCGGAAAGCTCGGACGCCAGATCGTCGAGAGGCTGTTGACGCGCATACCGGCGGACCTGATCGGCATCAGCATCCGCGACCCACAGAGGGCGAAGGCGTTCGCCGACCGGGGCGTACGAGTGCGCCGGGGCAGCTTCACCGACGCCGACAGCCTCGCCCACGCCTTCGAGGGCGCCTCCCAGGTGCTCATCGTCTCCGTCGACAAGATGGGCGACGCGTGCGTGCGGCAGCACCGCGCCGCGATCGACGGGGCCGTCGCGGCAGGCGCCCGGCGCATCCTCTACACCAGCCAGATGGGCGCCGGCCACGACTCGCACTTCCAGGCCTGCCGCGACCATGCCGCCACCGAGGACGCGCTGCGCGCATCCGGCGTGCCCTTCACCTCACTGCGCAACGGCTTCTACGCCGCCAGCGCGATGCAGTTCGCCGCCCACGGCGTGGAGTCCGGCGAGATCACGCTCCCCGAGGACGGGCCGGTCGCCTGGACCACCCACGCCGACCTCGCCGACGCGGCCGCCGCCGTCCTGGCCGACGAGGGCCGCTTCGACGGGCCCACGCCGCCGCTCACCGCGGCGCAGGCGCTCACGTTCGACGACATCGCGGCCATCGCCGGCGACATCACGGGCCGCACCATCACCAGGGCCACCGCACCCGACACCGAGTTCCGGGAGCAGCTGACGGGCCAGGGCGCCCCCGCCGGGACCGCGGACCAGTTGCTCGGCATCTTCGCGGCCGCCCGCGCCGGCGAATTCGCCGCCGTCGACCCGACACTGGCCGCCCTGATCGGGCGCGAACCCCTCTCCATGAGCACCGTGCTGCACGAGCAACTGTCCGGCGGCAACGACGTTCAGCGGTAACAGCGGCCAGCAACGGCGGGGCCGTGAGGACGGGCGCCGGTGGGGCAGCCGATGGTGACGCGGGCTCAATCCGCCTGCCGGGCAGGCGAGGAGGGCGGACCGGGGTGCCGGTAGGGTCCGTCCAGGGCTGCCCACTGGAGCAGCATGATGGTCTTGGCATCAGCGATGTCCCCGCTGCGGATCATCGCGAGCGCCTCGTCGAAGGCCAGTTCCACGGTCGCGATGTCCTCGCCCTCCTCCGCGACCCCGTGCCCGTACTCGTACTCGTGCCCGTCGGCCACCGTGGTCACGGGATCGTAGGGAGCGGCGTAGAAGTGCAGGCGCTCGGTCACCGATCCCGGGCTCATGTAGACGGTGAACACCGGCTCGGGGACTCCGATGACGTATCCGGTCTCCTCGGCCGCCTCCCTGCGGATGGCCTCCTCCGGGGCGTCTCCGTCCAGCAGCCCGGCGGCGGCCTCGATCAGCATCCCGTCGGGGTGCCCGTTCACGTACGCGGGCAGGCGGAACTGGCGGGTCAGCAGCACGGTGCGGCGGTCGGTGTTGTGGAGCAGGATCGTGGCGCCGTCGCCCCGGTCGTACGTCTCGCGCTGCTCCCGGCTCCAATGCCCGTCACTGTGCTGGTAGTCGAAGGTCGTCCTGCGCAGGACGTACCAGTCGCAGGAGAGCACGTCCACGTCCCTGACGCGCACCCGCGGGTTCCCGGTCAGGTCCCGGCCGTGCCGGTCCAGGCCCGTGCGCCCGCGCCGGTCCGGGGTGTCCAGGCCGGCGGTCACCGCGCGGCCGGGATGTCGCCGATGCCGGTGTAGACGTCCAGGCCCAGGCCTCGGGCCCTCGCCACCATCCGGTCCGCGCCCTCCGAGGGGCCTCCGATGCGCAGTACGGCGTCGCAGCGGGCCAGCAGGCGTTCGGCTACGGGGTGGAAGATCTCCTGGAAGACCGGGTCGCCCGGCCCCGTGCTCCCCGCGGCCTCCACCAGGGGAAGGGCCAGGGCCTCGCCGGTGAGCGGCAGGTGGCCCGCGCGGAAGAGCGCCAGTGCGGTCAGGTTCATCGCGCGCACATGGGCGTCGAGTTCGGCCGGGTCGTCCCCGGTCCCCGAACGGTAGGGGCCGGCGACCAGGATCATCAAGGGGCGCGGGACGGCGGTCATGACAGGTGCTCCTCGCGGTGGGGCCGGAGTTCGGGGCCGGGGCCGGAGTTCGGGGCCGGGGCCGGAGTTCCGACCGAGATGGAACCGGGTTCGGCCGGGGTCAGGCCAGGGTGGTGCGGACGCCCTCGTCGCGCAGGGCCGTAAGGGTCCGGTGACCGTTGGGGTGGGTGGCCGGGTCCTCGGCCGCGGCGTCGGTGACGAAGGCGTCGACCGCGCCCAGCGGGGCGACCTGGCTGAACGCGCGCACCCCGAGCTTGGTCGCGTCCGCCACCGCGATCGTCCGGGTGGCTCCCGCCAGCGCGGCCTGCTTGACCGCCGCGTCGTCCAGCGAGAACTCCGACCACCCGTACTCGGCGTGCACACCGCCGATGGACAGTACGAAGCAGTCGAAGGCCAGCGCCTCCAGCGTGCGCAGGGCCAGCGGGCCGACGAGGGACCGCTCGCCGGGACGGGACCGGCCGCCCACGACCAACAGGTCGATCCCGGGCCGGTCCGCCAGGCTCACCGCGGCCTGCAGGCTGAGGACCGCCACCGTGAGCGGGGCCCGTCCGGCGAGGTGCTCCGCGACATGGACGGTCGTGGTGCCCGCGTCCAGCAGCACCCTGGAACCCGGCTCCACCATCGCGGCCACCGCCGCCCCGAGCCGGTCCTTGGTCGCGGCCTGCCACGGCTCGCGCGCCGCGAATCCCGCCCCTTCCTCACGGGACCGTGTGGCGACGGCGCCTCCGTGCACCCGGCGCACCAGTCCCTGGCGCTCCAGCGCGTCGAGATCCCTGCGCACGGTCATTTCGGAGACCCCCAGACGATGGGAGAGCTCCGACACGGAAACCCGGTCGGAGCCCTGCACCAGCCGCAGGGTCAGGTCCAGACGATTAGCGACACCCATGACTCATTTCTAACACAGTCATGTTTGTTTGAACATCACCATGTGCGAGTTCTCGGCCTCCGTGCAAGCACCTGCGAAAAGGCGGCCGAACAGCCGTAAACCCCTTGTTTCGGGTGGAGTTCGCGGATTATCTACGCGCGGAGCTACGGGTGTCGAACGATCATTCGGGCAATTCCGACAGGTTCCCGCCTGGCTATTACCGACTGGTACCGGAAGCTGCTAGAACAGTTGACGCTCAATCAACCCCCCACCCACCCCCCACATTTCGGAGGGCTGACAGCTATGTCAGTACGGAGATTCTGGGCGTCCGCATCCACTCTGCTCCTCGCCGCCGCGGCTGCTCTGGGCATGGCCCAGCCGGCCTCGGCATCCTCTTCGGCCGCCGCCGGCGGGTACGTCGCCCTGGGCGACTCGTACTCGTCCGGTGTCGGCGCGGGAAACTACCTCTCCGACAGCGGTAACTGCCGGCGCAGCAGCAACGCCTACGCCTACCTCTGGGCGGCGGCGAACTCGCCGTCCTCGTTCGACTTCGTCGCCTGTTCGGGCGCCACGTCGAGCTCGGTGGCGAGCAGCCAGCTCGGCCCGCTGAACTCGTCGACCTCGCTGGTCAGCCTGACAGCGGGCGGCAATGACGTCGGGTTCGCCAAGGTCATGCAGGACTGCGTGCTGTCCGGCGAGGCCGCCTGCCTCGCCAGTGTGAATTCCGCCGTCTCGCAGATGAACAGTTCACTGCCGGCCGGTCTGAGCTCGCTCTACGGATCCATCCACTCGAAGGCCCCGCAGGCACATGTCGTGGTGCTCGGCTACCCGCGCTTCTACAAGATCGGCGGAAGCTGCATCGCCGGGCTCACGGAAGCGGAGCGCACGGCCATCAACAACGCGTCCGACGTGTTGAACGGTGTCATCGCCAAGCAGGCCGCCAACGCCGGATTCACCTTCTCCGGCGTCGCGGACGAGTTCACCGGGCACGAACTGTGCTCCGGCGACCCGTGGCTCCACAGCGTCTCGATCCCCATCGAGAACTCGTATCACCCCAAGGCCGAGGGACAGTCGGGCGGCTACCTGCCCGCCTTCCGCTCAGCCGCGTAGGAACCACGGGAAGCAGCGGCGCGGCAACGGCTCCGGAGCCCCGGCTCCGAGGCCCTGCCGCGCCGCTGCCGTGTTCCACCTCGCTCCGCCGTGCTCAGTACCGCTCGACGAGATGCTCCCGGCCCGCCGGGGGCTCGTACGGCTCGGGCCAGAAGTCGGTGATCTCGCTGATCCGCCCCTGCGCGTCGAACGTGAAGAAGTGGATGGCGTGCAGCTCCTGCGCGCCGACCGTGAACAGCGTCCGGACCGCCACCTGCCGTCCGTCCCGGTCGGCCACTGTCCGCTCGACCCGCACCCGCCACTCGCCCGGGTACTCCCGGTTGAAGCTGACGTACCGCTCCTTGCCGCGAACGCGCTCGCGGGTCTGCGGCAGGTCGTACAGCACCTCGTCGGCGAGCGTCGCCGCGAAGGTGTCCCAGTCGCGGAGGTCGGCTGCGGTCCAATAGGTCTCGACCGTGGCACGCAGATCAGCAGTCGTGGTCATGCACCGAGTCTGGACCCCGCCACTGACAATCGCCCTGACCTCGGACAATCGGCCCGCCCACCGTCGAAACGCCGCCCGCTCCGCGCACCGGTCTCAGGGAAGCCGCACCGGTCTCAGGGAAGCCGCACCGGCCGGGTCGCCTTGATCGAGTACATCAGCGGGATGCGCGGCCGCGCCGCCGGGAAGCGGTAGCAGCCGTCCGGCCGACGCTCCAGCGCGGTGAAGCGCGCGAAGAGCGAGGCGTCGTGCTCGTGCAGGAACTCGATCCGCAGCCCGGCCGCGGCCAGGGCCGAGACCACGTTGCCCACCGGGTGCTGCCATTCGACGCTGCGGTTGTGGACGGTCGGCGCGTCGAAGTCCGCGTACGTGCCCGGCGTCTCGTCCACCCAGGCGTCGCGGCTGAAGTAGTCGTGCACGACCCGCGAGCCGGTCGCGTCGTCGAGGCAGTCGGTGAGCGGATGGAACTCCGCCAGGTAGAGGAAACCCCCGGGCGCCACGAGCGAGGCCGCCGTCTCGGCCCAGCGGTCGATGTCGGGCAGCCAGTTCAGCGCGCCGACACCGGTGTAGACGATGTCGTACGAGGAGTCCGGGACGGCCTCCGCCGCGTCGTGGACGTCGGCGGCGACGAACGCCGCCCGGTCCGGGGGCAGGCCGAGGTCCCGGGCGAGCGAGCGGGCGGTCTCGACGGCCGGTTCGGAGAAGTCGAGGCCGACGACCTGGGCGGCGCCCTGCCGGGCCCAGGAGAGGGTGTCGAGCCCGATGTGGCACTGGAGGTGCAGCAGCGACCGGCCCGTCACGTCCCCGACCTCCGCCAGCTCGAAGGCGCGCAGGGAGTCCTTGCCCGCGCGGAAGGCGTCCAGGTCGTAGAAGTCACTGCCGGTATGGATGGGCACACGTTCATCCCACATCGCGCGGTTGGCTTCGCGCCAGTCGGCGGGTATCGGTGCATGCATGTCGGCGAGGTTATCCACAGGCTGCGGACGGGGCGAACGGATTGTCGGCGGCCCGGCGCAGAATGGGGGCATGACTGAGACCACTGGTTCGACGACCGATTCCGTTCCGGAGTGGGAGCAGCGTTTCCGGGCTCCCCGGGTGTCCCTGCCCGACTGGGCCGAGGACGCGCCGGACCGCGCCCTGTTCGTCTCCAACGCGACGGGGACGTACGAGCTGTACTCCTGGGACCGGGCCACCGGTGAGCAGCGCCAGGTCACCGACCGGCCGAACGGGACGACGGACGGCGCGCTGACGCCGGACGGCGAGGCCATCTGGTGGTTCGACGACACCGACGGCGACGAGTTCGGGGTGTGGATGCGCCGGCCGTTCCCCGGCGGCGCGGGCGACGCCGGGGCCGCGAAGGACGAGCCGGCGGCGCCCGGCCTTGAGCCTTCGTACCCGGCCGGGCTCGCGATCGGCCGGGACGGCACCGCGGTGGTGGGCCGTTCGACGGACGAGGACGGGACGACGGTCCACGTCGTACGGCCCGGGGCGGCGGCCGTCGAGATCTACCGCCACCGCGAGTCGGCCGGGGTCGGTGACCTGTCGCGCGACGGGACGCTGATCGCCCTGGAGCACACCGAGCACGGTGACGCGATGCACTCCGCGCTGCGCGTGGTGCGGCCGGACGGCACCGCGGTCGCCGAGCTGGACGACACCGAAGGGGGCACGAAGGAGCTGGGCCTCGCCGTTCTCGGCTTCGCCCCGGTGGCGGGCGACACCCGGCTGCTGGTCGGCCACCAGCGGCGCGGCCGGTGGGAGCCGATGATCTGGGACCCGGTGGCGGGCACCGAGACGGACCTCGCCATCGAGCTGCCGGGCGATGTGGGCGCCGAGTGGTATCCGGACGGCTCCGCGCTGCTGATCGAGCACGGCTTCGAGGCCCGCAGCGAGCTGTGGCGGTACGGGCCGGCGGCGGGCGACGGCACCCTGGTGCGGGTGGAGACGCCCACCGGTTCGGTCTCCGGGGCCACCGCCCGCCCGGACGGCACGGTGGAGTACCTCTGGTCGTCGGCCGCCGAGCCGCCCGTCGTCCGGTCCACGACCGGTGCGGTGGTGCTCGATCCGCCGGGTGCGAAGGCTCCGCGCTCCGTGCCGGTCGAGGACGTGTGGGTGGAGGGGCCCGGGGGCCGGGTCCACGCGCTCGTCCAGCGTCCCGCGGCCCCGGCCGAGGGGCCGTTCCCGACCGTCTTCGAGATCCACGGCGGCCCGACCTGGCACGACAGCGACGCCTTCGCGGGCGGGCCCGCCGCCTGGGTGGACCACGGCTACGCGGTCGTCCGGGTCAACTACCGGGGCTCGACCGGCTACGGGCGGGCCTGGACGGACGCGCTCAAGCACCGGATCGGCCTGATCGAGCTGGAGGACATCGCGGCGGTGCGGGAGTGGGCGGTCAAGTCCGGCCTCGCGGACCCGGAGAGGCTGGTCCTGGCCGGCGGTTCGTGGGGCGGCTACCTGACCCTGCTCGGCCTCGGTACGCAGCCCGGCGACTGGGCCGTGGGCCTGGCCGCCGTCCCCGTCGCGGACTACGTCACGGCGTACCACGACGAGATGGAGGCCCTGAAGGCGATGGACCGCACCCTCCTGGGCGGGACGCCGCAGGAGGTGCCCGAGCGCTTCGAGGCCTCGTCGCCCCTGACGTACGTCGACGCCGTGCGGGCCCCGGTCTACATCTCGGCGGGCGTCAACGACCCGCGCTGCCCGATCCGCCAGGTGGAGAACTACGTGGACCGGCTGAAGGACCGGGACGCGGTGCACGAGGTCTACCGCTACGACGCCGGTCACGGCTCGCTCGTCGTGGAGGAGCGGATCAAGCAGGTGCGCCTGGAGCTCGACTTCGCCGCCCGCCACTTGGGGACGTCGGGGCCGGCCGGGACGGATCAGGCCGCGTAGGAGCCGGATAGCCGCGTAGGAGCCGGATAAAGGGCCCCTCCACGGGTGCCCCCGCTCCGGACGGCCGGAGCGGGGACCGTACCGTGGAGGGGTGTACCGGTTTCTGCTGACCCCGCGATGGTGGGGGATCAACCTCTTCGTCGTGCTGGCCATCCCGTTCTGCGTGTTCATGGGCACGTGGCAGCTCGGCCGCTTCGAGGACCGCGTGCAGACGCACGAGGCCGCCGACAAGCAGCCCGATCCGGGCACGAGGGCCGCCAAGCCGCTCGACGAGCTGCTGCCCGTCGACACGGTGACGTCCGGCCGTCCCGCCACCGCGACCGGCCGGTACGCCGACCAGTTCCTGGTGCCCGGCCGGAAGCTGGACGACCGGACCGGCTTCTACGTCGTGGGCATGCTGCGCACCGACAGCGGCAAGGCGCTGCCCGTGGTGCGGGGCTGGCTGCCCGGGAAGGCCGGACACACCTCGGTGCCGGCCGCGCCGACCGGCGACGTCACCGTGACCGGCGACCTCCAGGCCTCGGAGAACACGGCCACGGCGGGGGTCGACGCGAAGGGCGGGCTCCCCGACGGCCAGGTCGGCATGATCAGCGCCGCGTCACTCGTCAACCTCGTGCCCTACGACGTGTACGACGCATGGGTGACACTCCAGCAGACCGACGCCCGCCCCGGTGGCAAGTCCGCCGCCGGTGCGGACGCCGCCAAGGGCGCCGCCGTCCTGCGCCCCGTACCGGCCGCCGCGGCGCAGGGCACCGGGCTCGACCTGAAGGCCTTCCAGAATCTGGGCTACCTGTGCGAGTGGTTCGTCTTCGCGGCGTTCGTGCTCTTCATGTGGTTCCGGCTGGTCCGGCGTGAGGCCGAGGCCGTCCGGGACCTGCGGCTGGGCCTCGTCGCCGACCCAGACGCGACCCCGGCCCCGGACGCGGACACAAGCTCGGACGACACGGACGCGACCCCGGACCCGGCCACGGGCCGCTGAACGCCGGGCGCTCCCGCACCGCTCCGGCACCGCTCCGGCACCGCTCCTACGACGACGGCTCCAGCGCGCCCGTCCGGTAGATCGTGCCCGCACAGGCGTTGGCGATCTTCGTCTCGGCGACCGGCGCTCCCGGTTCCGGGGTGTGCTTCACGGAGACGCTGCCCTGCGCCGTCCCCGGGCCGTCCTCGCTGCCGAGCTGCGTCTCCGTACCCGCTGCGGTGTCCCCGGTCCCGCTGCCCGTACTGGACCCGGACAGGCCCCCGGTGCTGCCGGCCGCGCCCTCCGTCGGGCTCGGGGAGGCTGAACCGCCGGTCGTCGGGCAGGTGTCCCCCGGGACCCAGGCGAACTGCACCTCGTACGCCATCTCCGGCTTCAGCAGCACCGTCGCCTCCTCCTGCGCGGGATCGGGCAGTCCGGACGCCGCGTCCCCCTGGGTGTGCCGGACGACCACGATCTTGGCCGGGTCCGCCGCGCCCATCGCCTGGAAGCCCACCGTTCCGCCGCTGCTCACCGAGCAGTCCTTGCCGGAGACATTGGCGATCCGGAACGTTCCGTACACCGTGCCGTCGGCACCGGCCGCGCCGGTGCTGGCCGAGGCGACCCCGAGCTGGTCGGGCGAGCAGGTCGGCATGCCGGCCGCCGCGCTGGCCCGCGGGTCGGCCGAACCGCCGGCCGTCGTGCCCGCCACGCCCTGGCCGCTGCTGGCGGACGGGCTGGCCGAGCTGTCGGGGACACCGTCACCGGCGTCGTGCCGCCCGTCGCTCCCGACGCCGCCGTTCGGGCCGCCGGAGGCAGGACCGGGCTCCTCGCCGTTGCCGCCCTGTGCCTGTTCGCCGTGACCGGCGATCGCGGGGCTGGCGGTGTTCGATCCCTCGGAGTTCGCGACGTGGACGAAGGCGGGGACCGCGGTGCCGATGAGCAGGGCCGCCGCAGCCGCGCCGACGAGCGCCTGCCGCCGCCGGGCCCGCCGGGCGGGCACCGCGCGGTACAGGTGGTCGAGGCTGCCGTCACGGGGTTCAAGGCCCTGCACGGCACCGCGCATCATCCGGCGCAGCGCGTCCTCGTCGGCGTCCGCACCATCGTGGGAACCGAAGCCGAAGCCTGAGCCGGAACCGAAGTCGGAGCCGAAGTCGGAGCCGCTGCCACCACGGCTGCCACCGCCGCTGCCACTGCCACCGCCGCTGCCGAAGAGGTCGGACAGCCCACCGGGCTCCGTGCCCGGTCCTGCGTCGCGGTCCGTGCCCGGGGTGCTGTCCGGCCCGTGATTCACAATTCCGTTTCCAGTCCGGTCAATCCGATGTCCGAATGAGGGCCCGTGCCGGTGTCCGTTCTCGCCCTCGTGCCCGTGACCGTGCTCGTGGCCGTCGCGCCGGCTCATGCCTGCGCCTCCATCACCACGCGCAGCGCCGCGATGCCGCGGGAGCCGTACGCCTTCACCGAGCCCAGGGATATCCCGAGGGTCGTGGCGACTTGTGCCTCGGTCATGTCCGCGAAGTAGCGCAGCACCAGTACCTCCCGCTGGCGCCGTTGCAGCCCCCGCATCGCCTTGATCAGGGCGTCCCGCTCCAGTTGGTCGTACGCACCCTCCTCCGCGCTCGCCATGTCCGGCATGGGCTTGGAGAGCAGCTTCAGCCCGAGGATGCGGCGACGCAGCGCGGAGCGGGAGAGGTTGACGACGGTCTGGCGCAGATACGCGAGTGTCTTCTCGGGCTCCCGTACCCGGTTGCGCGCGGAGTGCACGCGTATGAACGCCTCCTGCACGACGTCCTCACAGGATGCCGTGTCGTCCAGCAGCAGGGCCGCGAGGCCGAGCAGCGAACGGTAGTGGGCGCGATAGGTTTCGGTGAGATGGTCAACTGTAGTTCCGGCCGCCACGCTGTCGTCAGCGCCCTCGCGCTGTGACGGCAGCCCTGTCGGGCGCGTAGCGGGCATGGGCGCGATCACCGGCATGCCGCCGGGCGCGCGGGGCCGTCTGAGCGGTCGCACCGAAGCGCCGCGCAAGGGGCCCACCACTGTGATATCGAGTACCTCTGCCACGCCAGTTGGACACGTTTCCCCCCGTCAGGGTTGTACGCATACGGCACCGCGTTTGACACCATGCGATATGCCTTCATACGTAACCGCTCTTCCCCAAATACCCCGAATGTGCGCCTCGCCGCGCAAGAAGTGACGGCTTAGACGCGCGCCGCCCGACCGGCGGTTGCAGCGGGCCGAAAGGTCATCGTCGGACACCGCGACACCCCAGCTCAAGAGGTTCAGACCAGCAACTTGCTCACAGGGCGTTCACAGAACGTACAAAGGGGTTCGATCAGGACCGGGGAAATTCAGTGCGCGGGGAATTCGGCAGCCACCGACTCGGCGATCTGCGCCACGTTCAGCGCGGCGCCCTTGCGGAGGTTGTCGCCGCAGACGAAGAGTTCCAGCGCCCGCGGCTCGTCCATCGACCGGCGGACCCGGCCGACCCAGGTCGGATCGGTGCCCACCACGTCGGACGGGGTCGGGAAGTCGCCCGCCCCGGGGCTGTCGTACAGCACCACGCCGGGCGCGGTCGCCAGGATCTCGTGCGCCCGGTCGACCGTGACCTCGCTCTCGAAGCGGGCGTGCACGGACATCGAGTGGGTGGCGATCACGGGGACGTACACGCAGGTCGCCGACACCCGCAGGCTCGGCAGATCGAGGATCTTGCGGCACTCGTCGCGGATCGCCAACTCCTCGGACGACCAGCCGTCCCCGGCGTCCGTACCGGCCCACGGCACGACGTTGAGGGCGACGGGTGCGGCGAACGGGCCGTCGTCGCCGTCCCCCACGACCCGGCGTACGTCGCCCGGTTTCGTGCCCAGTTCGGTGCCGGCCACCATCGACAGCTGCTCGCGCAGCGCGGCGACGCCGTCGCGCCCGACTCCACTGACGGCCTGGTACGAGGACACGACGAGTTCCCGCAGTCCGAATTCGGCGTGCAGCGCGCCGACCGCGACGATCAGCGCCAGCGTCGTGGAGTTCGGGCTCGCGACGATGCCGCGCGGTCTGATCCGGGCGGCGTGGGGGTTGATCTCGGGGACGACGAGCGGAACGTCGCCGTCCATCCGGAAGGCCGCGGAGTCGTCGATGACGACCGCGCCCCGGGACGCGGCGAGCGGCGCCCAGCGTTCGGACACCTCGTCGGGCGCCAGGAACAGCGCCACGTCCACGCCGTCGAAGATGTCCTCGGAGAGTTCGACGACCTCGGTCTCCTCACCGCGCACCACCAGCTTGCCGCCGGCCGAACGCGGCGAGGCGATCAGCTTCACCTCGCCCCAGACATCCGCGTGTTCCGAAAGGATCTGGAGCATGACGCCACCGATCGCCCCGGTCGCGCCGACGACCGCGAGCGAAGGGCGGCGTGTGGTCATCGGCCGGTGCCCCCGTACACGACTGCCTCGTCGGAGTCGCTGTCGAGGCCGAAGGCGGAGTGCACGGCGCGCACGGCCTCGATGACGTCGTCGGCACGGGTGACCACTGAGATGCGGATCTCGGAGGTCGAGATCAGCTCGATGTTCACACCCGCGTCGGACAGTGCCTCGAAGAAGCCCGCGGTGACGCCCGGGTTGGTCTTCATGCCGGCGCCGACCAGGGAGATCTTGGCGATCTGGTCGTCGTAGCGCAGCGAGGCGAAGCCGATGGCACCGCGGCTGCGCTCCAGGGCGTCGATGGCCTTGCGGCCCTCGGACTTCGGGAGCGTGAACGAGATGTCGGTCAGACCGGTCGACGCGGCGGAGACGTTCTGCACCACCATGTCGATGTTGACCTCGGCGTTGGCGATCGTACGGAAGATCGCGGCGGCCTCGCCCGGCTTGTCGGGCACACCGACGACGGTGACCTTGGCCTCGGAGACGTCATGGGCGACTCCGGAGATGATCGCGTGCTCCACCTGCTGGTCCCCTTGCGGCTCGTTGCTGACCCAGGTTCCGCGCAGTCCCGAGAAGGACGAGCGGACGTGGATCGGAATGTTGTAGCGGCGTGCGTATTCCACGCACCGGTGCAGCAGCACCTTGGAGCCGGACGCCGCCAGCTCCAGCATGTCCTCGAAGGAGATCCAGTCGATCTTCCGGGCCTTCTTGACGACCCGCGGGTCGGCGGTGAAGACACCGTCCACATCTGTATAGATCTCACAGACCTCGGCGTCCAGCGCGGCGGCGAGCGCGACCGCGGTGGTGTCGGACCCGCCGCGACCCAGGGTGGTGATGTTCTTGCCCTCCTGGCTCACCCCCTGGAACCCGGCGACGATGGCGATGTTGCCCTCGTCGATCGAGGTCCGGATGCGGCCCGGCGTCACATCGATGATGCGCGCTTTGTTGTGGACCGAGTCGGTGATGACGCCGGCCTGACTGCCGGTGAACGACTGGGCCTCATGGCCCAGGTTCTTGATCGCCATGGCCAGCAGAGCCATGGAGATCCGCTCTCCCGCGGTCAGGAGCATGTCGAACTCACGCCCGGCCGGAATCGGGGATACCTGCCCGGCGAGTTCGATCAGCTCGTCCGTCGTGTCGCCCATCGCTGACACCACGACAACCACCTGGTTGCCGTTCTTCTTGGCATCGACGATTCGCTTGGCGACGCGCTTGATGCCCTCGGCATCGGCTACGGAGGAACCTCCGTACTTCTGCACGACAAGGCCCACGTGCGCTCCTCGCTCAATCCATTGCTGTCGGCTCAGTTTAACGAGCAGCCCGGAAACGCCTCGCCGATACCACATGCTGAGATGTCCCGCTCACCACGTGATCACCGGCGCGCCGTTCCGAACTGCTCGTACGAGGTTGCTGCCCGCCGATCGTCCCGGCACTCCTCTATGTGTCCCAGGCCACACGCCCGGCACCGGGGACGGCCACACCGGCTACGGGTTGCCGACCAGCTGGACGGGGCCCTTCAGGGTGTTCGGGGTGCAGCCGGGGCCCGACAGGGTCAGCCGTTCCTCCGTGCCGACCACGGAGAGCGGGCCGGCCAGCGACGTGCCGCAGATCTGAACCGTACGCGCGCCGACCGCCTGGACGGGCCCGGTGATCTCGGCGCCCTTCGCCACCAGGCTCGCGCCCGCGCCGACCACGACGGGGCCGGTCAGCCTCGTACCGTCCAGGCATGTGACGCCGGAGGAGATGACCAGCGGTCCGGTGTGCTTGCCGGTCACCGTCTTGGTGCAGGCGGGGGCGGCGGGGACACGGGCCCGGTAGTCGAGGGCGTACGCGAGCTTGCCGGGCTTCGCGTCGGAGATCGGGGCGCTGAGCTTCCCGAACTCGCCGCCGGTCGCCTTCTTGCCGTTGTTCCACTCCGCCATCCGGCCGAGCTCGTCGGCGGTGCGGCCGTCGGCGATGACGGTGTCGCCGGGCGTCGCCGACATCACCTCCGAGGCGGTGCGGATCGCGGAGAGGTACGAGGCGGGGGCGGTCAGGTCGTACGTGCCGAGGTCGACGCGCTCACGCAGCCAGGTGCCCCACTGGAACTCCAGGAACTCCGCGGCGTCGGCGGGCGCCCGGTAGCCGATGTCACGGGTGAAGTAGACGAGGCTGCGGTAGCGGTCGTCGTGGAAGTGGGCCAGGCCGAGGCGCTGGGGAAGCTGGTCCGTGGTGATGGGCCGGTTGTTCTCGTCCCGCAGCCAGACCCACTTCTTCTCCTGCATGGTCCTCCAGAACGCGGCGGTGGACAGCCCGCTCAGGTTGTCCACGACGCGCAGCCTGATGTGGGTCTTCGGGCCGCCGTCGGGCGCCTCCAGGAGCGACGTCAGGGAGTGGTGCCCGTCGGTGAGGTACAGGACACCGCCGGGCCCGACGACGACCGTCTTCATCGCGGCACGGGTCTCGGCCGTCTCCTTACCGAGGGGGACGGTGCAGGTGAAGCTCGACGCGTCGGAGAGCCTGGCGCCGGGCTGCACGCTCGCGGCCTTCTCCTGGCCGTTGGTCTCGCACCAGTCGTCGAACCGCTTGTTGAAGTCGCCGTTCGCCTCGTCCTTGGTGCCGGTGTAGCGGCCCAGCTTGTAGTAGATCTGATCGAAGCCCACGGTGGACTGGGTGGGACGCAGCTGGTCCAGGGTGACATCGAGCAGCTCCCCGGCCTCGGGGGCCCCGGCCGTGGAGCCGGCCACGCTGCCCGCCGCCGCGGCCGTACCACCACTGGCGAGCACCCCGCCCAGCACCACCGCGCCCGCGGCGAGCCCGGCCCCCAGACGGCGCAGGCGAGGGGCGCGGGGCTGGGGCTGGGTACGGACTGAGCCGGTCATACGGTCTCCACGTGTCTGCGGGGGCGAGGCGGGGCGCTGCGTGGGGTGCGCCGAGGATCGTGCACATCCACTCATCCGCACCCGCCCCGACTGGCGAATCCCGGCCATCGGGCGGGTGTCGGCCGGGTGAACGCCTGCGACGGGTGACTCAGCGGCCCGTCCTCGGCCCCGGTACGGCCGGGCGCCCCGCGGCCGCCCGCAGCCCCGCCACCCTGGCCGCGACGTCCGTACGCTGCCGGGGACGGGCCAGGAACGTGTCGGGGATGTCGCCCGGGAGGCCGGGGCTACTCGAGCCGGTCGGCCAATCCGGGCTCGACGACCCAGCGGCTCGGATGCCCGGTGATCTCAGCGATCCGGTCGTAGTCCTCGTCGTAGTGGAGAACGGTGACACCGTGGCGCTTCGCGGTCGACGCGATCAGCAGATCAGCGAGCGAGAACGCGCGGTGGTTGCCGTTGGCCACCGCCGCGCGCTGGGTGTCCAGCACCGTGTCCCACACCTCATCGGGGCACGGCAGGTGATCGAATCCCGACATCCAGCGGTCCAGCCGCTTCGCATCGGCGACGCCACGGGCCGAGTACATTGCCTCCACCCGGACAGCAGCGGACATGCATAAGAGCCCCCGGTCCCTCAGCGGGTCCAGCATCTTGGCAACCACGGGCTGCTTCCAGCGGGCAAAGGCCGACTTGTCCAGCAGGTACCGTTCGCTCACGCCGCCGACGTCTCCTGTCCGGGTCCACCCGGCACGTCCGGCATGAAGTCGATCTCGCCCGACTTGATCGCGTCGCTGAATTCCTCGCGCCGCAGCCGCTTCGCCGCGTCCTCCACGGCTGCCGTAATCGCCTGCTCGTCTGTCTCCACCCCGTACTTCGCACGGGCATCGGCGACGAACGCCTCGTCGATCCGAACTGTGTACCGGGCCATGTCCGGCCCCCTTTCAGCGCACGGAATCACGGGACCACCCCCACGATAGGTCGATGTCCACGGGATGACAGTTGCCACGGGCCGCGCTCAGCGGCCCGTCCTCGGCCCCGGTACGGCCGGGCGCCCCGCGGCCGCCCGCAGCCCCGCCACCCTGGCCGCGACGTCCGTACGCTGCCGGGGACGGGCCAGGAACGTGTCGGGGATGTCGCCCGTCGCTCCGTTCGCCTCGTCCCGGTCGATGTCCGCGCGGCAGTCCACGCAGACACCGTCCACGAGCGTGGTGGTGCTCTCGTCCTCGTCGCAGAAGGCGCACATCTCCAGCGCCGCCACGATGGTCTCTTCCACTTCCCGGAACTTGTTCTTCTTCGGCTGCGGTACGGGCGGCATCTTGTTCTCCAGTCGAGTACGGAGGAAGGCTCCGGCGGAATGCACGGAAGCCGGCAGTCCTGACACCAGTGCCTGGCTGATCTGCTCACGGCCCAGCCCGCGTGCCAGCCACTCCTGCACCAGCGGTTCCAGGGCGACGCATTCGCCCTCGGAGAGCTGGAGCCTCGGCTCCCTGCTCCCGAGTCCGGCGAGCACGTCGTACGACTCCGAGCGCGCGGCCGGAACGCCCGGCTCGGGCTCGGACGCGGGCTCGGCAGACGGCACCGCGTCCGGTGCCGGGGGCTGTCCCGGAGCGTCCACGCCCCGGATGTACCGGATGTACCGCGCCCACCAGGCCGCGTCGCGGGAGGTGCGGGCGAAGAACGTACGCGTCACCCAGCGCAACCCGCTGCCCTCCACGGCGATCTGCACCCTGATCCGGCGCAGGTGCCCCGCCCTGGTCAGCCGGTCCAGCGCACTGCGGCACGCCTGCTGCCCGTAGTCGGGCAGTTCCTCGGCCAGCACCTTGTAGCCGATCGCGGCACCCTCGGGCAGCCGGTCGATGTACGCGGCGATGGCCGCTTCCCGCGTGGGCAGATGCGCGAAGTCGGCCGCGCCGCGCGGGGCTTCGTCGGGGACGAGCCGCTTGCCGTAACCGGCTTTGGCCATGCGGTGAGCGGGCGCACGCAGGGCAGCACTAACATGGGCAGAAGTCATGTGGATCGAGTCGCTTTCGATCTATCAGGACAAGATCCCGGTTGGTGTTGGTGCACCGCCGGGATCGTCCGTTTTAAGGACTGTTACACCGAACCTAGAGCGCGCACACGCTGTGACGCAAGCCGATCACCGAAAGTCATCCGCACAGGTGATACGCGGGACTTGGGAGGGTGGGTGGGTTCAACCTCACCACCCATTCCTACAGAAAGAGGCTCGGACTCCGAGACTCGCGGCTCGGGGCTTAAGCCTCGGGCCGACCTGCGGAAACGCGGCCCTACGCCACCGCGAAGGCGACGAACGCCGCCCAGGGCGCGGCCGGAACCGTCAGCTCGGGGCCACCGGTCAGCTTGGAGTCGCGGATGTGTATCGCGGTGGGGCAGGGGGCGACCTGAACGCAGTTGCCGCCCTCGGAGTCGCTGTACGTGGACGTGCGCCAACTCAGGGCGGCTTCGACGCAGGCGCCGCCTTCGGAGTTGCTGTAACTCGACTTGAACCAGCGCAGCTCGCCACTCATAACTCGTCCACCATCCGCTCAATGAAGTCTGCCGACTCTCGCACCCCCAGAGCCTCCATACGGATCATGCTAAGCCGCTCGCTCGTCATGCTGACCATGCTCGGATCGGAACTCAATCGACTGTCGAACTGCCCCTCATCGAAGGCAAGTCGCTCATGGTCCGACGATTCCAGCAGTACCACCGGACCCAACAGGGCAGCAGGAATGGCTCTTTCAAAGGGCATCACTTGCACGGACACATTACGCAACTGCCCCAGCTCCAACAGCTGGATCAGCTGCCCCCTGTCCACGTGCGGGCCCCGCAGCACCGCTTCGTAGAGGACGAAGCTCAGGGCGACTGGGGGCTTGCGCCGCAAAATCGCCTGGCGCTCCAGCCTGGCCGATACACGCGCTTCCACGGTCTCCTCGTCCAAAGGCGGCGAGTGGTTGCCGATCAGTGCTTGCGCGTACGACTTCGTCTGCAACAAGCCGGGCACCAGGACCGTTTCGTACCACCAGAGGCTGATCGCCTCGCTTTCCCGCCCCATGAAGTCCTGCGCCCGCGCGGGAAACTTCTCCCGCCGCACGAAGTGCTTCGCGGCGCTCAGCAGCCCCTCCGCCCGGAGCAGCGCATCCGCCGCATCCAGCAGTTGCGGCGTCGGCATCCGTACGCCCTGCTCCATCGACTTGATCGTGTCCGGGGCGTACTTCGCCGCCGCGCCCAGTTCCTCCCGGCTGACGCCCGCCCGCGTACGCCAGCGTTTCAGCTGGTCACCGCAGTAGCGCCAAGCCGCGGGGGGCGGGTCCTGAACTGACACAGCAGCCACCTCCATTGGATACACAGCACCGCGTATCGCAGTAGTCGCTACCGAGCGTAGCCACTTCACTGCCACCGTGTAGCCATGACGCAAGAGATTCACCGCCCTGACTGGGTCCCCTTCTCCGGGCACCAACTCCGCATGAGCGGGATCCACTTCGACGCCCTGCGCATCCAGGGCATCCGAGGCGAGGAGGTCGCGGCCCGGCTGGGGCGGGCCACGGAGGACGATGCCGGGCCGATCGTGTGGCAGGGGACCGGGATGCGCTGGATGTACTTCCTGCTGCCGCCGCGCACCGCGGGCGACCGCGCGTGGCCGCTGGACGTCGAGCGGTTCGGGACCCGGCACCAGGTCAGCTACGTCGGCGTACCGGCGCTGAACGGGCACACCTGGCCGCTGATGTGGCAGTCCTGGCCCACGCCGACGGCGCCCTTCGTGGACGCGGACCGGCTCTGGTCGGCCCTCGGCCGGGTCGATCGCCTGTGATCAGGCCGCGCCCACGATCCGATCGCCGTACTCGATGGAGACCGTGATCTTGGCTCCCAGCGCCGACGCGTAGGTGCGCATGGTCTCCAGATTGTGGATCTCACCGCGTTCGATCTGGGAGACCCGCGCCTGGGAAATCCCGACCGCATCGGCCCAGTTGTCGTACTGAGTCATCGAACGCCTCCGTCTTCCCGTGCCCCGTCGCACTGGCGCCGCACTCCGCTGCCGACCGGTCCGCTACGTGACCGGGCGCAGGCCCAGCGGGGCCGCGATCTCCTCGACCATCACGCGGCCGGCCTCCTCGGCCAGGTCGTCGTCGCCGGCGTCCTGGTCGGTGTCCAGGCCGTCGAGCGCCTGGAGGGGCTGGTTGAGGCGGATGTGGGCGATGAGCGACTGGAGGGCGCGCAGGGCGGCGGAGGCGGTGGAGCCCCAGTTGGAGAAGTAGGAGAACTGCCACCACCACAGCGCCTCGGTGGTGCGGTCCTCCTCGTAGTGGGCCAGGCCGTGGCGCAGGTCCGTGACGAGGTCGGCCAGGTCGTCGGAGATGCGGGCCGGGACCGGGGCCTTGCGGGGCTCGTACGGGTCGAAGACCTCGGAGTAGACGTCGATCGGCTCCAGGAGGGCGGCGAAGCGCTCGCGCAGGCCGTCCGCGTCCGGTTCGGCGCCGAGGTCCGGCTCGTAGCGCTCGTCCGGGAGGATGTCCTCGTACGCGCCCAGCCGGCCGCCCGCCAGCAGGAGCTGGGAGACCTGGAGCAGCAGCACCGGAACGGCTTCTTCCGGCTCCTCGACCCGCGACACCTCCGTGACCGCGACGATGAACGTCTTGATCTGGTCGGCGATCTGGACCGCGAAGTCGTCGGGGTCCTGGGTGACAGTGTTCAGCGTGGCGTCAGACATCGCAGAGACCTCCCGTGGGCACTGTCGGAGACGGTGAGTAGAAGATAACTGCGCCGAACCTAAAGCCGCCGTGAGGCCCCGGGCAAGAGGCCGGAGCCTGAGCCGGGAGGTTGGCCGGAAGGCGGGCCGGGAGCGGGTCAGACATCGAGCAGACGCCTCCCCTCGAAGGCGCGGCCGAGCGTGACCTCGTCCGCGTACTCGAGGTCGCCGCCCACCGGCAGACCGCTGGCCAGCCGGGTGACCCGCAGCCCCATCGGCTTGACCATCCGCGCCAGGTACGTCGCGGTGGCCTCGCCCTCCAGGTTGGGGTCGGTCGCCAGGATCAGTTCCGTGATGGAGCCGTCCGCCAGCCGGGCCAGCAGCTCGCGGATGCGCAGATCGTCCGGACCGACGCCCTCGATGGGGCTGATCGCCCCGCCCAGTACGTGGTAACGGCCCCGGAACTCGCGGGTCCGCTCGATCGCGACGACGTCCTTCGGCTCCTCGACGACACAGATGACCGTCAGATCGCGGCGCGGGTCGCGGCAGATCCCGCAGTGCTCCTGCTGTGCCACGTTGCCGCAGATCGCGCAGAAGCGGACCTTGTCCTTGACCTCAAGGAGGGCATGGGCGAGGCGGCGCACATCCGTGGGCTCCGCCTGGAGGATGTGGAAGGCGATCCGCTGCGCGCTCTTGGGACCGACGCCGGGCAGCCTGCCCAACTCGTCGATGAGGTCCTGAACCACGCCTTCGTACAACGGAAAGCCTTTCCTGGCGCCTGGTCGGCCGCGTAGTGGTACGTACCGTAGGGGGTGCGTACCGTCCTGGGTGTGTCCTCGGAGGCAGGACCTCGGTCAGGTCCTCGGACGGGTTCTTCGTCAGAAGGGGAGGCCGGGCATGCCGCCCAGGCCCTGGGCCAGCGGGCCCAGCTTCTGCTGCTGGAGCGCCTGGGCGTTCTCGTTCGCCGCCTGGACCGCCGCGACGACGAGGTCCGCGAGCGTCTCGGTGTCCTCCGGGTCCACCGCCTTCGGGTCGATCACCAGGGCGCGCAGCTCGCCGGAGCCGGTGACGGTGGCCTTGACGAGACCGCCGCCCGCCTGACCGTCGACCTCGGTCCTGGCCAGTTCCTCCTGGGCCTCCGCGAGGTCCTGCTGCATCTTCTGGGCCTGCTGCAGCAGCTGTTGCATATTGGGCTGACCACCACCGGGAATCACGGTCACTCCAGGCATTTCGACGACAAATGTTTCGGTACGCCGAGCCTACGTTGTCCCCGGGCGGCGCGCCCCACCCACTGACGAGCAACTCTTTCGGGTGAGATCGAGTCAGCGAAGGCAGGACTCCTATACCTGATCACAGGCTCCGCGCACCCGGGAATACCGCGATTTCGACCCCGCGGCCCACCATTCGGCGGTAGGAAGGGCATGCGTCCCGGTACGCGCACATGCACCAACCGTCACGCAAGGTTACGCATGGGGCACTGCCGGTCGCAGCGAGCGCCAGTGAGCAGAGGGCAGAGATCCCGCCCATCGTCGAGGACGCGGTCGACACCACGCGTCGCAATGCAGCATGCAGAGGAGTACCCCGGTGAGTCAGCCGGAGATGCAGCCCGAAGGGCCGCCCCGCAACGATTCCGGTGTGCCCGGTCCGGCCGGTTCCGCCGCTCCTTCCGGTCCGGGCTCCGGTGCGCCGGACCGGGATCTGACCGGAACGCCCTTCCCGCTCGGCGACTGGGGGGAACCGGCCCAGCGGCTCGACGAGCTCTACCGCTGGGTCGAGGCCGACGCGCTGCGCACCGCCGACTGGTATCTGGCCGACCGGGTGTGGAAGCGGCGCGGGGCCAGGGTCCTGCGGATGGGGACCGCGGCCGGGGCGGTGGCGGGCGCCGCGCTGCCGCTGCTCGATCTGACGGGGGCGCTGCACGGCGCGGCGGGCTGGGGCTATCTGTCGCTGCTGCTGGGTGCCGCGTGCATGGCGTGCGACCGGTACTTCGGCCTGACCTCGGGCTGGATAAGGAATCTCGCGACGGCACAGGCCGTACAGCGGCGGCTCCAGGTGCTCCAGTTCGACTGGGCCTCGGAGTGCGTGCGGGAGGTGCTCGGCCCGACCGAGGGGACGGCGAGCGAGGCGGCCGAGCGGTGCCTCGGTGTGCTGCGGCGGTTCTCGGAGGACATCACGGAGCTCGTGCGGTCGGAGACCGCGGACTGGATGGTGGAGTTCCGGGCCGGTCCCGCGCCGATGGGGATGCAGGCGCTGGTGTCCGGCGGCACGGGCGGCGGGCGGGCGGAGCAGGGTGCGCAGCCGGGGCGGTTCCCGCTGCAGTCGATGGGCCGGCCGAACATGCCGCGGCAGCGGCCGCCGGAGTCCCCGCGATGACCGTCGATGACCGGTTGCGATGACCGGTGATGGCTGCGGGGTTCCGGCGGGAGCTTTGGCCGACGGCTCGTTCGTCAGCTCGTTCGTCAGCTCGTTCGTCAGCTCGTTCGTCAGCTCGTTCGTCAGCTCGTTCGTCAGCTGAAAATGATCATTGAGCCCTGGGCGAGGCTGCGGGTGACCGCCGCGTGCAGACCGAGCCAGACGTGCCGCTCCCGGGCGAACGGGCTGTCGTCGTACGGAATCGGGACCGCCGGTTCCTCCAGGTCGGTGGGCGCGGCGGGCGGCAGCGGGGCGGCCGGCGGGTTGGCCGGATCGATACCGATGGACGGGGCGACGAACGCCAGCTCCCTCAGCAGCCCGTGCGCCGAGCCGAGCGGGCCGCCGCCCTCCAGCAGGTCGTCGGTGGAGATCGGGTACGCGAAGTCCAGCGGGACGTACGCCCCGGCGTGGTCGTAGTGCCACACCAGGTGCGACTGCTGGGCCGTCGACTCGAACATCTCCAGCAACTGCTCGTAGTCGCCGCCCAGTTCGTCCACGGGCGTGACGGCGAGGCCGCTGATCTGGAGCAGATAGGCGCGGCGCAGGAAGTGCAGGGCGTCGTAGTCGAAGCCCGCGACCGGGGCCACGTCTCCGGTCAGACCCGGCATGTAGGCGTAGACGGGTACGGGCGGCAGCCCTGCCTCACCCAGCGCCTTGTCGAAGACCGCTATCTCCTCGGCGAAGGGGTTGTCGGGGCTGTGGCACAGCACATCGACGAGGGGGACCAGCCACAGGTCACAGGCCACGAAGTCTCGCTCTCCAACTGGTGCGTGCGATGGTCAGGACAGCGTAATTCGGGACAGCGTAATGCGGTCGGCACGTCGCGGACAGTGGTCCCCCATGACCGAGTTCGGGGACCGGTGCCGGTCAGGCCTCCGGCCGCGCCGCCTGCGCGGATTCGTCCGCACCGGGCGGCTGCGGTGCGTGACCGAGGTGGTCCGGGTCTCCGGCCGCCAGCCGGTCCGCCCAGCTCAGCGCGTGGCCGTTGTACTCCTCGATCACCACGCGCAGCGCCTCGCGGTCCCGGAGCGTGACCGCGGCGACGAGGTCGGCGTGGCCCTGCCAGAGCCAGTCCCGTGCGTCCCCGTCGCCGCGCAGGTACGGCACGGCGAACACCCAGGCCTGGACGCGCAGCCGGTGCAGGAAGTCGCTGATGTACGTGTTGCCGGCGAGCGCGCCCAGCTCGCGCCAGAAGCGCAGGTCGTAGCCGATGAGGATGTCCAGGTCACCGCCGCGCGCCGCGCGGGTGGCCTCCTCGGCCCGGCGGCGTACGGAGACGAGCGCGTCCCGGTTCCTCAGCTGCCGTGCCGGGGACGGGCGAGGGTGGCGGAAGACGTCCCGGATCACCCCGTCCATGACCAGGGTGCGGGCCTCCACCAACGCCCGGTAGTCCGCGACGGTGAACTGGTGCACCCGGAATCCGCGGTGCTGATCGGATTCGAGCAGGCCCTGCGCGGAGAGATCGAACAGCGCTTCCCGGACAGGCGTCGCGGAGACGCCGTACTGCTCGGCGATCTGCTTGACGGTGAACTCCCGTCCCGGCTGGAGACGCCCCGCAAGCACCTCGTCACGCAGCGCGTCCGCGATCTGCTGCCGCAGCGTACTGCGCGTGACAGCCCCGCTCGCGCGCATGGGCGCCCCTCCCCTGTTTCGGTTTCGGCCACCTTAGACCGAGCCGGACCGCCGGGCCGGACGAGACGTCGGCCGGGAGGGGAGGGGCGCTGTGCGCGGACGGTGCTACACGGTGTGCTCGTCGGCCACCGACAGCGCGATGTCCAGTGCCGCCAGGCCTTCCTTGGCCTCGGCCTCGGTGACGTTGCAGGCCGGTACGGCGTGGGTGCGGTTCATGTTGATGAACGGCCACAGGCCGTTCTTCTTCGCCGCCGCTCCGAAGGCCGCCATCGGGGCGTTGGCCGCGCCCGTCGCGTTGTACGGGACCAGCGGCTCGCGGGTCTCCTTGTTCCGGACCAGCTCCAGCGCCCAGAACGCGCCGAGGCCGCGGACCTCGCCGACCGACGGGTGATTCTCGGCCAGCTCGCGCAGGCCGGGGCCGAGGACCGTCTCACCGATGTGGGCGGCGTTCTCGATGACCTTCTCGTCCTCCATCACGTGGATGGTGGCGACGGCCGCGGCGCAGGCCAGCGGGTGGCCGGAGTAGGTCAGCCCGCCCGGGTAGGGGCGGGTGTCGAAGGTGGCGGCGATCTCGGCGGAGATCGCGACGCCGCCGAGCGGTACGTAACCGGAGTTGACGCCCTTGGCGAAGGTCATCAGGTCGGGGGTGACGTCGAAGTGGTCGGCGGCGAACCACTTGCCGGTACGGCCGAATCCGGCCATCACCTCGTCGAGGACGAAGACGATCCCGTACCGGTCGCAGATCTCGCGGACACCGGCGAGGTAGCCGGGCGGCGGCGTCATGATGCCGGCCGTGCCCGGGATGGTCTCCAGGATGATCGCGGCGATGGTCGAGGGGCCCTCGTAGGCGAGGGTGTCCTCCAGGTGCTGGAGCGCGCGGGCGCACTCCTGCGCCTCGGTCTCGGCGTGGAACGGCGAGCGGTAGAGGAACGGGGCCCAGAACCGGACGACGCCCGCCGAGCCGTTGTCCGACGCCCAGCGGCGCGGGTCACCGGTCAGGTTGATCGCGGTGGAGGTGGCGCCGTGGTACGAGCGGTAGGCGGAGAGCACCTTCGTACGGCCGGTGTGCAGCCGGGCCATCCGGACGGCGTTCTCGACGGCCTCGGCGCCGCCGTTGGTGAAGAAGATCTTGTCCAGGTCGCCGGGGGTGCGCTCGGCGATGAGGCGGGCCGCCTCGGAGCGCGACTCGATCGCGAAGGCGGGCGCGAAGGTCGTCATCTTCCCCGCCTGCTCCTGGATCGCGGCGACGACGGTGGGGTGCTGATAGCCGATGTTGGTGTAGACGAGACCGCTGGTGAAGTCCAGGTAGCGGTTGCCGTCGTAGTCCCAGAAGTACGCCCCCTCGGCGCCGGCGACGGCGAGCGGGTCGATCAGGCCCTGGGCGGACCAGGAGTGGAACACGTGCGCACGGTCGGCGGCCTTCACGGCCGCGCCGGCGGCGGGGTCTGCGGCGTCGGCATGACGGGGATGAGGGGTCATACGGCGAGCGTAGGCCGCGGCGGGCTCGGCTCGGTATGGCCACCTTGTATGGAGTGGGGCGTGTGGTTCGGCAGGGTGTCGGGTCGGCGCGAGAGCCCGCCGCGTTGACAGCGTGTCGTCATCGGCATGACCCGGCAGGCAGCGCAGCGCAGCGGATCGCCGGACGCCCCGCATGCCTCCGACGCCCCGGCACGTCCGGCGGTCGAGGGCAAGCCCCGGCCACGGACCACGCACCGCACCCCGCCGGGGCACAACGGCGCCGCTATTCTCGACCCCGTCCGGCGTGTCGCCGTACGGGGGAGGACTGCACACGATGGAAAAGCTCGGCTCCGCAGATCCGCAACGCATCGGCGCCTACCGACTGCTGGGCAGACTCGGCGCGGGCGGCATGGGCCAGGTGTACCTGGCCCGCTCGGACCGCGGCCGCACCGTCGCGATCAAGCTCGTGCGCGAGGAGCTCGCCGAGCAGCAGGAGTTCCGCGACCGGTTCAGGCGGGAGGTGATGGCCGCACGCCGTCTCGGTTCCACCTGGACCGCCCCCGTACTGGACGCCGACACCGACGCCACCGTGCCCTGGGTCGCCACCGGTTACGTCGCGGGCCCGTCCCTCCAGGCGACCGTCTCGGGCCGCGCGTTCGCCTCGGCGGGACCCGCCCCCGGCGCGTACGGACCGCTGCCCGAGCGCTCGGTCCACATCCTGGGCAACGGTCTCGCGCACGCCCTGCGGGCCATCCACACCGCCGGGCTCATCCACCGCGACCTCAAGCCGTCCAACATCCTGCTGACGATCGACGGCCCCCGCGTCATCGACTTCGGTATCGCCCGCGCGTTCGACACCGTCACCGACGGGGGTCTCACCCGCACCGGGGCGCTGGTCGGCTCCCCCGGCTTCATGTCGCCCGAGCAGGTGCGGGGCGAGCGGGTGACCACGGCGTGCGACGTGTTCTGTCTGGGCTCGGTGCTGGCATACGCCTCGACCGGACGGCTCCCGTTCGGCGGGACGGTCAGCGGGGTGCACGCGCTGATGTTCCGGATCGCGCAGGAGGACCCGGACCTGACCGGGGTGCCGGTGGACCTCGTGGAGCTGGTCCAGCACTGCCTCCGCAAGGACCCGGGGGCCAGGCCGACGACCGAGGAGATCCTGGACCGGCTGGCCGAGGACCACACCTCGGAGCCCTGGCTCCCGGGGGCGCTCATCGCCCAACTCGGCCGCCACGCGGTGGAACTGCTCGACTCGGAGGACCCGGAGGACCCGGAGGACCCGAAAGACCCGAAGGACCCGAAGGACTCCAGGGAGAGGGCGGAGCCGAGGGACGCGGTGCCCCCTGAGCACGCGGCGGGCCCTGCGGACACGGTCCCGCAGCACACACCGTCCCCGCCCTCCGCCGGCCCGTCCCCCACTGTTCCGTCCCCCGCAGGCCCGCCGCCCGCCGAACCGTCCACGCCGCCGGAGCACCCCGCGCCGGGCAGCACCCTCCCCCTCCGCACCGTGGTCGGCCCCCAGCAGCAGCCCGGCGCCCCGGCGGCCGGATATCCGGCCGCGTACCCGGCCGCGGCCCCGGCCCCGGCCCCGGGGTACGGCTATCCGCAGCAGCAGAGCCCCAACCAGGGCTACGCGTACGGCTATCCGCAGCAGCCCGGTTTCGGCTCCGCGCCCGCGTACGACCCGCTGTATCCGACCGGAACGCAGCCGCCCGCCCCCGAGCCCGCCCGCCGGAGGACCGGCTCGACCGTCGCTCTCGTCGTGATCGCCGTGCTCGTCGCGATAGGCGCCGGCGGCTCCGTCTACGCGCTGATGAACGACAACGGCTCCCGCACCGCCTCCCCGACGCACTCCACCACCTCGTCGACGGACAGCGCCGGCGGCTCCGGCTCCCCGTCCCCCGACGGCGGCCAGGACCCGTCCCCGAGCGACGACGGGCAGGACGGCGACGAAGAGGGCGGCGTCCCCGCGTCCTACCTGGGCAACTGGTCAGGCAGCATCGACAACGCCATCGGCCACTCCACCCGCGAACTCGTCATCCGGCAGGGCCGGGCCGGCGAGGCCGTCCTCACCCTCACCGCACAGGGACCGACCGACAACGGCGGCACCTACCGCTGCGTCTTCGAGGCGGATCTGACGGACGACGTCACGGGCGACGACCCGCTCCGGGTCGGCCCCTCCACGGTGACGGTCGGCGAGCCCATGTCGTCCTGTACGCCGGGCAGCCCCACCACACTCACCCTGCTCCCGGACGGCACCCTGAGCCGCGAGAACACGGACACCGGCGAGAAGCTCACGTACACGAAGTCCGGATGAGCGGGACGGGTCCCGTCCCCGTCCCGTCCGCCTCATCGACTCGGTGACCCGGTCCCCCTCGGGTTCAGCAGCCGCCTGGCCAACGGGGCGTGGAAGGGGAGAAGTCCGGGTTCAGGGCGAGCGCCTCGCGCAGGTGCCGGTCGTCCCGGGCAGCCCGGGAGCGTGCTCGATCGCTCCCCGGTGGTACCGGAAGAGCGCATTGCCCCAGCCCGTCCTGGCGGCCTCGCGGGCGTATCCGACGGCGTCCGCGTCGTGCCCCGCGCGGTGCAGGGACCAGCCCGGCGCGTCCGCGACGATGACGCTCCGGGCACGCTTCCACTCGCCCCGCATGAGCTCCACCGCGACGTCCGGGTCCCCGTGGTCGGCGGACCTCGCCCACCGGCTTCCCGGGCTTCTGACCCTCCCCGGACACACCCCGAGGGCTGTCCCGCACCCTCCTTGCGGGACAGCCCTCACGACCTGGTGCGTGATGGTGAGCAGGCTCCCTGTCGCGCACCAGGTCGTCAGACCAGCGGCTTGACCGACATCAGCAGATGCTGGTGAGCCGGCTGCCCGGCCCCTTCCGCCGCGGTCGCCCGGCCCGTCGCCTCCTCGTGCGACGCATGCCCGGTGACCATGGCGCGCTGCCCCGGGCCCATCAGCCTGAACCGGAGGACCGGTGCGTCGAACGAGGCCAGCGCGTCCATCAGGTAGGAGGGCTTGAAGGCGACCGTCAGCTCCTCGGCGCCTGCCAGGGCGGCGGGCAGCCGCTGGGACGCCACGTCGTCCTCGTAGCCTGCCTGGAGCAGCACCGAGTCGGCACGGAAGGCGAGTTGCAGCGGGCTGTCGTTGTCCGCCACCACCGAGACCCGCTTCACCGCCTCCACCAGGGGCTCCCGGTCGGTGACCGCCGTGGCCGGGTCCGCCATCGTGAACAGCTTGTCGTGGCGCGGCAGTCGGCCGTCCAGGAGCCGGACCGTGGTGCGCATCCCGGCCAGTTCGAACCCGGCCGACCCGCTGTCCAGTGCGAGGCTGACCACGCCCGCGCGGCCGAAGGAGCGGGCGATCTCGGTGAGCCGGCGGGCCGAGACCACGACATCCGCCGAGACGTCCGCCGCCGCGGGCTTCCAGCCGAGCGTGCGGACCGCGAAGCGGTACCGGTCCGTCGCCGCCAGGGTCATCCGGTCGCCGTCGAGCCCCAGCCGGATGCCGGTGAGCGTCGGCAGCGTGTCGTCCCGGCCGGCCGCCACCGCCACATCCGCGACGGCCGCCGCGAACTCCTCGCAGTCCACCGCCCCGAGGACCTCCGGCAGCGGCGGCAGCGACGGATAGTCGTCGAGCGGCAGCACCGAGAGACCGAATCCGGCGCCGCTGCCCGTCACCGTGAAGCGGGAGCCCTCCACCGCGCACTCCACCACGCACTCGGGCAGCACCCGGCACACGTCGAGCAGCCGGCGGCCCATGACCAGCGCCTTGCCTGGCCGCAGGATCTCGGCGTCCACCTCGATACGGGCGGACGCCTCGTAGTCGAGGCCGGAGATGCACAGCCGGCCGTCCGCGGCTTCCAGCAGCAGACCGCCCAGTACGGGAACGGGTGACCTGGTGGGCAGCACCCGGGCCGCCCAGGTGACGGCGTCGGCCAGTGCGTCGCGCTCGATCCGGAACTCCATGGTGGTGATCTCTCCTCGTGCGAAGGCGACCGTCTCTCTGGTCTCCGACGCTACGGGTCACCACTGACAACGAAGCGAGAGCGCGGTTGCGCCGACGACAGCGGCCACCCCCGTGAGCCGCTGCCGTCGTCCCCCGTGCCTCTCCCCCGAAAGGCCCGCAACCGCGTTCGGACTTTAGGCCGCAGGGTAGGAGCCGGTAAAGATTCAGTTCGCACTGTGTGGCCGGTGAGGGGTATCAGTCCGCACAACCAGACCGGTAGCCTTCGCTCCGGTTTCTGGCGGGAGCAGGGCAGGAGCGTGGGAAGTGTGCACGCGCGCAGTCGCGCCGACGATGTCGTACGGATGCACGGGCTCGCCCGGTCCGGCGGCTCGCGCGAGCTGCTGCGCTGGGTGTCGGGCCGTGCCGAGGGCTGGGCGGGGCTGCTCGGCGGCGACGGCACCGTCCTGCACGGCGTCGCCCGGGACCCGGATGCCGCGAGCGCCGGATCGGCCGCACTCGCGGCCGAGGGCGCGCGGGAGTTGACGGCGCTCGGGGCCCGTTCCCTGTCGTTCGACAACGGGCCGCACACCGCGCTGCTGTTCGCCCTGGAGGGCCCGCCGGACACCGCCGCGCCGGTTCTCGCCGTGGTCGGCCGGCGCCCGCTGCCGGACCGGCTGGCCGTGCTCCTCGCCGACGTGGCCCTGCCGCTCGCCATGTGCTGGGCGGCCGAGACCGTCGAGCGCAAGCGCCGCCGCGTCGATCTGGCGGAGTCCCGCGGCCGCGAGGCGGTGCTGCACCTGCTCATGACCGGGCAGCTGTCGATCGCGCACCAGGTGGCCGGCGCGCTGAAGCCCGCGCTGCCCGACCCCGTCCGCGTCTGCGTCGTCGAGTGCTCGGGCGGCAGCAGGGACGAGGTGGCCCGGATCTGCACGGACCTCTCCGGCGGCCGGTCCTGGATCGTGCGGTGCCCGGTGTACGCGCGCCATCTGATCCTCGTCGTGCCGGCGGGACCGGAACCGGCGGACGGACGGCTCGGCCCGGAGGTCGCCGCGGTGGTGGACGACTGCGTCGTGGGCATCAGCGAGGACGTACCGCTGTCCGACACGGCGACCGCGTACCGCCAGGCCTTCCACGCGCTGGCCGTCGCCCGCGGGCTGCCCGGCCGGCACGCCGGCTTCGGCTCGGCGCCCGAGCCCGCGCTGATGGTCGGCGCCGAGGGGGCGCGGTGGGCCGACGCCCTGCTGGCCCCGCTGCTCGGGCACGTACCGCGGCGCGGCCAGGACCCGGGCAGTCAGGAACTCGCGGCGACCCTCGCGTCCTGGCTCGCGTTCTCCTCGCACGCGACCTCGCACCTGAAGATCCACCGCAACACCCTGGCGGCACGGCTGCGGCTGATCGGCGAGCTGCTCGACCTGGATCCGAACCGGGTGGCCGACCAGGCCGCACTGGACCTGGCCCTGGCCGTCCGCGCCACGCCCGCACTGCCCAGGGCCGCCCGCCCGGCCGGGGGCGCGGCGGCGCCCGTCCCCTCGCTGGACGAGATCCTGCGCACCCCGGCGGTCCGCTCCTGGGCGGCCCAGCAGGTGCGCCCGCTCGGCGCCCCCGGAGCGGCCGGCGGCAGCGCCGACCCGTACACCACACTGCGCACCTGGCTGGAGTGCGAGGCCCGGCTCGGTGCGACGGCGGAGGCGTTGTCCATCTCCGTACCCGGTGTGCGCAAGCGCCTCACCCGGCTGGAGACCGTACTGCGGCGCTCGCTCCTGCGGACGCCGAGCGCCCGTTACGACCTGTGGCTGGCGTTCCGGGCGCTGGACCTCGCCGACGACGGACAGCCGGACGGGGGGCGCCTCCGGCCGTGAGACCGGACGCACCCCCCGTCGCAGGGAGCTCGCGCGTCAGCAGCTCAGGTTCGACCCGGGCGTCGTGCCGAGGATCGACACGAAGGCCTGGTACTTGTCGATCCGGCTCTGCACCTGGGCGGGGTTGCCGCCGTTGCACTCGATGGAGCCGTTGATGGACCGGATCGTCTCACCGAATCCGGCGCCGTTCACCATGGCGTTGTGGGCGGTCATGGTGCCGGGGCCGTTCTGGGTGTTCCAGTACCAGAGGCCGGTCTTCCAGGCCACGGCCGCATCCTGCTCGACCAGGTAGGGGTTGCCCAGCAGGTCGATGCCGAGGGCGTCACCGGCGGCCTTGTAGTTGAAGTTCCAGCTGAGCTGGATCGGGCCGCGGCCGTAGTACGAGGCCTGGCCCGCGGGGCAGCCGTAGGGCTGGGTGCTGTCGCAGTAGTGGGGGTAGTTGGCCGTGTTCTGCTCCACCACGTACACCAGACCGCCGGTCTCGTGGCTGACGTTGGCGAGGAAGGCGGCCGCCTCCTGCTTCTTCACGTCGTCGCTGCCGGTGTTGGCGAAGCCCGGGTAGGCGTCCAGCGCGGCGGTCAGCCCGCTGTAGGTGTAGAAGGAGCTGCGGCCCGGGAACATCTGGTTGAACTGCGCCTCGCTGACGACGAAGCCCGACGACGAGCCCGGGTCACCGGGGTCCGTGCCGCCGCCGCTTCCGCAACTGCCTTGATCGGCCCAGACGTCGGAGCTGCCCGGCGTCTCGTTCTGGGTCCACCACTTGGCGCTCCAGTTGTGCCCGTTGTACGAGGCGGCGCCGCCTCCCGTGTAGACGGACGAGGAGTTCCAGGCAGCCGCGCAGTCGGCCGCCGATGCGGTGGTGGCGGGGAGGATTACCAGCGTCGCGACGACCGTGCCGAGCGCGGCGAGTACGCCCATGATGCGTCTGATCACGTGAACACTCCTTCGGCGCGGCGCACCGGGCTCATCGGTGCGCCGCCATGGTGGGGGTGCCGACACTCAAGCGCTGTTGGTCTGGACCTGTCAAGATCTAGACCAACATGAGGAAACCTTCCCCATCCGCCGCCCCGCCCGGACAGGCCACCGTCCGCTCGCCCCGCAGACACTCCCAACAGGGCTGATTCCGGAGGGAGTCACTCCGCGGCGGCACCCGGAACGGCGACGGGCCCGAGGGTAAAACCTTCGGGCCCGCCCAACATGCGGGACGCCATACTGTCCGGCCGGTCAGCCGCGCATCCCGCGCACGTGCACCTGCCGCACCGTCAGCAGGTGAGCCCGGAGCCCGGGTTCGTACCGACGATGCCGGTGATCCGCTCGTACGTGGCGACCCGCGCCGCCACCGATCCGGGGTTGCCGCCGTCGCACTCCAGCGCGCCGTTGAGCGAGCGGATCGTCTCACCGAACCCGGCGCCACCGACCATGGCCTCGTGCGAGGTCATGGTGCCGGGGCCGTTCTGGGTGTTCCAGTACCAGAGCGCGGTCTGCCAGGCGACCGACGGATCCCGCTCGACCAGCCACGGGTCGTTCAGCAGGTCGAGGCCGAGCGCGTCACCGGCGGCCTTGTAGTTGAAGTTCCAGCTGAACATGATCGGGCCGCGGCCGTAGTACGCGGACTGTCCGGCCGGGCAGCCGAAGGGCTGGCTGTAGTCGCACTTGATCCAGTAGTTGGCCTCGTTGATCTCCTTCACGTACTGGAGACCGACCGACTCGAAGTCGGCGTGCGTCAGGAACGCCGCCGCCTCCCGGCTCCGCATCGCCTCGGTCCCGGTGTTGGCGAAGCGCGGGTAGGCGTGCAGGGCGTCGATCAGCCCCTGGTACGTGTAGAAGGGGTCGCGGTCCGGGAAGATCCGGTCGAACTCCGCCTCGCTGATGACGAAGTCGGAGACCCCGCCCGTACAGGCCCCGCCGTCCTGCCAGACGGTGGTGGCGCCCGGGTTCTCGTTCCGCGTCCACCACTTGGCCGTCCAGTTGCGGC
Source organism: Streptomyces sp. NPDC050423 (assembly GCF_040655445.1). Taxonomy (NCBI): domain Bacteria; kingdom Bacillati; phylum Actinomycetota; class Actinomycetes; order Kitasatosporales; family Streptomycetaceae; genus Streptomyces; species Streptomyces sp. NPDC050423. The sequence continues at coordinate 43,015 of NZ_JBFAJY010000029.1, read as the reverse complement.
CGTGGTGCGAGACGGCGCCGCCGGCCGTATAGGCGGTCGAGGAACTCCAGAGCGGCGCACACGCGGCGGAGGGAGCGGGGGCCGGAGCCGCCGCGTGCGCCGTGGCGGGGAGGAAGGCCGCCGTCGCGACGACGGCACTCAGTGCGGTCAGAAGGCTCTTGATGCGGTTCAGTGCTGCTCACTCCTTCGACAGGGACACGCCGAAGGGCTCCGGCATGCGTCCGGGCATCCCGACACCCAACTCCCACTGGTCTGGACCTGTCAAGGTCTAGACCAGCAAGCGGGTACGCGAGAGGGCCGGGGCGAATCCGCCGCCCCGGCCCTCTCGCGTACCCGCTTGCGCGCGCCTACAGGAACGAGTTGATCTCGATCGTCTCGGTCCGGCCGGGACCGACCCCGATCGCGGAGATCGGGGCGCCGGACATCTCCTCCAGCGCCTTCACGTAACCCTGCGCGTTCTTCGGCAGGTCGGCGAAGGTCTTCGCCTTGGTGATGTCCTCGGACCAGCCCGGCAGCATCTCGTAGATCGGCTTCGCGTGGTGGAAGTCCGTCTGGTTGTACGGGAGCTCCTCGACGCGCTTGCCGTCGATCTCGTACGCCACGCACACCGGGATCCGCTCCCAGCCGGTGAGGACGTCGAGCTTGGTGAGGAAGAAGTCGGTCAGGCCGTTGACCCGGGTCGCGTACCGCGCGATCGGCGCGTCGAACCAGCCGCAGCGGCGGTCACGGCCGGTGGTGACACCCCGCTCGCCACCGATGCGGCGCAGCGCCTCGCCGTCCTCGTCGAGCAGCTCGGTCGGGAACGGACCGGCGCCGACGCGCGTCGTATAGGCCTTGAGGATGCCGATGACCCGGCTGATCTTCGTCGGGCCCACGCCGGAACCGGTGCAGGCGCCGCCCGCGGTCGGGTTCGACGAGGTGACGAAGGGGTACGTGCCGTGGTCGACGTCGAGCAGCGTGCCCTGACCGCCCTCGAAGAGGACGACCTTGCCCGCGTCGATGGCGTTGTTCAGGATCAGCGTAGTGTCGGCCACGAAGGGCTTGATCTGCTCCGCGTACTGGAGCATGTCCTCGATGACCTTGCCGGCCTCGATCGCGCGCCGGTTGAAGACCTTGGCCAGCAGTTGGTTCTTCTGCTCCAGGGCCGCCTCGACCTTCTGCTCCAGGATCGACTCGTCGTAGAGGTCCTGGACGCGGATGCCGACCCGGTTGATCTTGTCGGCGTACGTCGGGCCGATTCCGCGCCCGGTGGTGCCGATCTTCCGCTTGCCGAGGAACCGTTCCGTCACCTTGTCGACCGTGACGTTGTACGGGGTGATCAAATGGGCGTTACCGCTGATCAGCAGCTTGGACGTGTCCACGCCGCGGTCGTTCAGCCCACTCAGCTCGGAGAGCAGGACGGCCGGGTCGACCACGACACCGTTACCGATGACCGGGGTACAGCCCGGTGACAGGATTCCAGAGGGGAGGAGATGCAGTGCGTACTTCTGGTCGCCGACGACCACCGTGTGGCCGGCATTGTTGCCGCCTTGGTATCGCACCACATAGTCCACGGATCCACCGAGGAGGTCGGTGGCCTTCCCCTTGCCCTCGTCACCCCACTGAGCACCGAGCAGCACAAGTGCGGGCACAGGCGTACACCCCTTCCGGGCGGGGCATGTCCAAGGTCAGGGGGCGTACGTAAACGTCGTACATGCCGTACGACGTTGTACGACACGGCCTGAACCGTCGAACCGGGTGCCCCGGAATAGACCAAGCCCCTGGCGCAATAGCGCAAGGGGCTCTTGCACCAAGATGCTACCCGAGGAAGGACCGAGGTGTCGGCTGCCCAGCCCCCCGGTAACGGTGCGCCCCATCTGCTGGTGGTGATCGATCCGGTCGCCCGCCGGACGGACGGCGAGTCCGTCCGGATCGCGAAGGACGTGCTGAGCGCCGGCTCGCACGCCAAGATCTGCCTCCCCGACGGGCCCGAGGAGTTCGCTCGGGCCCTCTCCCGCAGGGGCGGCCGACGGCCGGTGGTGGTCGGGGACGACCGGGCGCTGAGGCGGGCGGTGACCCAGCTGCACCGGGAGCGGGAACCGGCCGGGAGCGCCCTTTCGCTGATCCCGGTCGGCGCCGCGGCGGCGCTGGAACTCGCCCATTCACTCGGCGTGCCGACAGGTGCGGTGGCGGCGGCCCGTACCGCGCTCGACGGCGCGGTGCGACGGCTGGACCTGCTGGTCGACGACAGCGACGGCGTGGTCCTGGGTGCGCTGCGCATCCCGGCCCTGAGCAGCGCACCGGGCACGGAGGCCGCCCACTCGGGCGTCACCGCGGTCTGGGACACCTGCCGCTCGCTGGTCCGGACCCTGGTGCACCCGGCGCCCTCGGCCCTGCCCGCCCCGCTGCGCACGCACCGGCTGCGGATCGAGGCGGACGGTGTCCTGCTGAACGATCTGGACCGGCCTGTCGAATCGGTGACGGTGACGTCGGGGCGCGGCGACGGCGGCCTCGCGGTGGTGACGATCCACCCGCCGGACGGCGACCCGGTCACCACGGAGGCCAAGGCCGTCACGGTCTCCGGCCCCGACTTCCGCTACCGCGCGGACATACAGGTCGGCGGGCCGGTGAGGACGCGCACCTGGACGGTGCGGGCGGGCGCGTGGGGCCTGATGCTGCCGATACCGGACGCGTAGCCGGCGGGCGGGGCCCGGTGGTGGCGAGGCGGTGGTGGCGGGCCCGGTGGTGGTGCCGCCGGGCCCTCAGGCGCCCGTGCGCCCGTCGGCCGTCGGCAGGTCGAGGGTCTTGCGGTGCTCCTCCCAGCGCTCCATCAGGCTCCCCAGCTCGGACTGCAGGAACTCGAAGAACGCCGCCGTCTCCGCGATCCGGGCACCGGCCGGCGTGTGCTCGCCGAGCGTGCGCGCACCGTCCTTGAGGGTCTGCTCCCACCGGGTGAGCACCCGGTCGCGGCTGGCGAAGGTGGTGTACCAGATCTCGTTGTGCAGGCGGTAGCGGTCGCGGCGGGAGCCCGGTTCGCGTTCACGGCCGATCATGCTGACCTGGGTGAGGTAGTTCACCGCGCCGGATACGGCGGCCGGGCTGATCTGGAGCGCCAGCGCGAGCTCCGCCGAGGTCATCGAGGCGTCGTCGTCGGCGAGCAGGGCGGCGAAGACGCGGGACGCCATCCGCTGCATCCCCGCCTCGGTCATCTCGGACGCGAACCGCTCGACGAAGCGCGAGACCGCCTCCGCGTCCCGCTTCTCCGGCGCCGCGCCCGTGTCCTGCCGCTCCAGTGCGTTCTCTCCGGATTCGCTGCTCATCGCCCCATCGTCTCCCCTGCGCCTCCGGCTGATCACCGGCCCGTCACCCTTTCGGAGTTTATACGTTTCCTTAACTTCACAAGTTTGTGAAAGTAGCGTACGTTCAAAATCATGACGACGGCAATCACCGTGGCCGGACTGCACAAGTCGTTCGGCCGGACGCACGCACTGGACGGGCTCGACCTGGCCGTCGAGTCCGGTGAGGTCCACGGCTTCCTCGGGCCCAACGGGTCGGGGAAGTCCACCACCATCCGGGTCCTGCTCGGCCTGCTGCGCGCCGACGCCGGCGCAGCCCAGCTGCTCGGCCGCGACCCCTGGCACGACGCGGTGGAACTGCACCGGCGCGTGGCGTACGTCCCCGGTGACGTCACGCTGTGGCGCAACCTCTCCGGCGGCGAGGTGATCGATCTGTACGGGCGGCTGCGCGGCGGCCTGGACGACGCCCGCCGCGCCGACCTGGTGGAGCGGTTCGAGCTCGACCCGACCAAGAAGGGTCGTACGTACTCCAAGGGCAACCGGCAGAAGGTGGCCCTCGTCGCCGCGTTCGCCTCCGATGTGGACCTGCTGATCCTGGACGAACCGACCAGCGGGCTCGACCCGTTGATGGAGGAGGTCTTCCAGCGCTGCGTCGCCGAGGAGCGCGACCGCGGGCGGACGATCCTGCTCTCCAGCCACATCCTCAGCGAGGTCGAGTCGCTCTGCGACCGGGTCAGCATCATCCGCCAGGGGCGGACGGTGGAGACCGGCTCACTGGCCGGCATGCGCCATCTGACACGCACCAACATCAGCGCCGAGCTGGCCGGCGAGCCCAGCGGGCTGGCGGGACTGCCCGGGGTGCACGATCTCGACATCCAGGGGCGCCGGGTCACGCTCCAGGTCGACACCGACAAGCTGGACGCCGTCCTCAGATCGCTCACCGCGTCCGGGGTCCGCTCACTGAGCAGCACCCCGCCCACGCTGGAGGAGCTCTTCCTGCGGCACTACGCGGCGGACAGCGGCCCGGTCGCGGAGGTGTCGGCGCGATGACTGCCGTGACCATGACCGCACCGGCCGGCACCGGACGCCGGACCGGGACCGGGACCGGGACCGGACAGCTCGCGGGGACCTGGACCCTGCTGAGACTCGCCCTGCGGCGCGACCGCATCATCATGCCGCTCTGGGTGATCGTGCTCGGCGGCTCGTTCTCCTCCGTCGCGAAGTCCATCTCCTCGCTCTACGGGACGGACGCCCAGCGCGCCGAGCTCGCCGCGTCGATGAACGGCAACAGCTCCCTGCGGGCGATGTACGGGCCGGTGTTCAGCGACTCCGTGGGCGGGCTCGTCAGCTGGCGCATGATCGCCTTCGGCTCCGCGCTGGCCGCGGTGATGAGCCTGGTCGTCGTCGTGCGGCACACCCGCGAGGAGGAGGAGACCGGCCGTCAGGAGATGCTCTCCTCGGCCATGGTCGGGCGGCGCGCCCCGCTGACCGCGGCGCTGCTCGCCGCGGTGATCGCCAATGCCGCGCTGGCCCTGGTGATCGTGGCCGGGATGGCCGGGTCGGGGGCGGGCAGCGCCGGGGCGGTGGCGATCGCTTCGGCCGTCGCCGGGGTCGGTGTGCTGTTCGCCTGCACCGCCGCGATCGCCGCCCAGTTCACCGAGAGCGCCCGGCTCGCGAAGGGGCTGACGGCCGCGGTGATCGGCGCCGCGTTCGTCCTGAAGGCGGCGGGCGACTCCGCGACGGGCGACGGCTCGTCCGTGCTCACCTGGCTCTCCCCCGTCGGCTGGGCAGAGAACGTCCGGCCGTACGCGGACGAGCGGTGGTGGGTGCTCCCGGTGATCGCCGGCGCCGTGGCGGTGCAGTGCGCCGCAGCGTACGCGCTGGCCGGGCGGCGCGATGTCGGCATGAGCTTCCTGGCGACCCGGCCGGGGCCCGCCCGGGGCCGGATCTCCACCGCGTTCGGGCTCGCCGTGCGGCTCCAGCGCGGTGCGCTGCTGGGCTGGACGGGGTCGTTCGCCGCGGTCGGTGTCGTCTTCGGCGGACTGACCAACGGAGCGGCCGACCTCGTCGGGGACAACGAGAAGACCAGGGAGATCTTCGAGCGGATGGGCGGACAGGCCGGTCTGACCGATGCGTTCCTCGCCTCGATGGTCTCCGTGCTGGGCACGGTGGCGGCGCTGTACATCGTCTCCTCGGTACTGCGGATGCACGGCGAGGAGACCGCCGGGCGGGCCGAACCGGTGCTGGCGGGCGGGGTCGGCCGGATCGGCTGGGCGGCCGGCCACCTGCTCATAGCCTTCGGCGGCGCGGCCCTGATCATGGTGGCCGGCGGCCTCGGCCTCGCCGCCGGATACGGGCACGAGCTGCCCGCCGTGCTCGGCGCCTCGGTGGTGCAGCTGCCCGCCGTCTGGCTGCTGGGCGGGGTGACGGTCCTGCTGTACGGGGCGCTGCCGAGGGCCGCCGCCGCGGCCTGGGGAGCGGTGGGGCTCTGCCTGGCGCTGGGCTGGATCGGCCCGGCCCTGAATCTGCCGCAGCCGGTGATGGACCTGTCGCCGTTCACGCACCTGCCGAAGCTGCCGGGGGCGGGGATGGAGTGGGGTCCGGTGGCGCTGCTCACCGCGCTCGCGGTAGCGCTGACGGCCGGCGGTCTGGCGGCGCTGCGGCGGCGGGACATGCTGAACTGAGCGGGGGCGGCCCGCAACCCGCGGGCCATCCGCGGGCGTCCTCGCCGGTATGGACATCGGTATGGACATCGGTACGGACATCGGCATGGACATCGGTACGGACACCACGGGGGACAGCCGGCGGGAAGCCCTCAACGGAATCGCCGGGTTCGCCGCGGCCGCGGCCGGGGCCACCGCCGGAATGCTCGTCTGGGCACCCTACGCACGGCGCGGGCTCTTCGGCGGCTTCGAGGGCCAGTCCGAGTGGGACGTGCTCTGGCACGGCCTGCCGGTCATGATCCTCGGCGGCGTCGCGGCCGCGCTGGGCGTCCTGTGCCTCGTACGGAAGAAGTGGTTGCGGGCCCTCGGGTTCGGGGCGCTCCTCGCGGCACTGGCCGTCCTCGGGGTGACGTTCCACGTACTCGAAGGGCCGCCGCCGCCCTGCGGGTCGGTCTGCTGAGGACTCGGCCGGGCACCCGGGCGACTGGACACCCGGGCGCCCCCGCACCCCGCCGCCTCACAGCTCGACGCGCAGCTCCTTCACTCCCCGGATCACGTACCCCGGATTCCACTCCGGCTCCGCGACCAGCCGCATGTCCGGCGCCCGGCGCAGCAGCTCGCCGAAGGAGGCCGCCAGTTCCACCCGGGCCAGCGGGGCGCCCAGACAGAAGTGAATGCCCGCGCCGAAGGTGATGTGCGGGTTCTCCTGCCGGGCGAGGTCCAGCGTGTCCGGGTCGGGGAAGCGGGCCGGGTCGCGGTTGGCCGAGCCGAAGAGCAGGGCCACCTCGGAACCGCGCGGAATGACCGTGCCGCCGATCTCGATGTCGTCGAGCACCCAGCGCTCGAACATCTGGAGCGGGGTGTCGTACCGCATCAGCTCCTCGATCGCGGACGGCAGCAGCCCGTGGTCGGCCCGCAGCTCGGCCAGCTGCTCGGGGTGGCGCAGCAGGGTCCACCAGCCGTTCACGGTGGTGTTGACAGTCGCCTCGTGCCCCGCGTTCAGCAGCAGCACACAGGTGGAGATCATTTCCTGCTCGGTGAGCCGCTCACCCTCGTCGTGGGCGGCGATGAGCGCGGAGATCAGATCCGTGCCGGGGTTCCCGCGCCGCTCGGCGATCAGCTCGCGCAGATACCCGGAGAAGTCGACCGAGGCGCGGACGGCGGCGCGGGCGGTCTCCTCGGACGGGTTCAGCTCGAACATTCCGCAGATCGCCGCCGACCAGGGCCGCAGCGGGGCACGGTCGGACTCGGGGATGCCGAGCATCTCGGCGATCACCGCGACGGGCAGCGGTTCGGCCACCGCCGTGAGCAGATCGCCCCCGCCCTGCGCGACGAAGTCGTCGACGAGCCCGGCGGCCAGCCGGTGCACGGTCGGGGCGAGCCGCTCGACGGTACGCGGGGTGAACGCCTTGGAGACCAGCCGCCTGATCCGGGTGTGGTCCGGCGGCTCCAGGTCCAGCATCCCCTGCCCGTTGAGCGTCTCGAACGGCTCGTGCTCGGCGGGCGGGGCGGTCCGGCCGAACTCCTCGTGCGTGAACCGGTGCAGATACGTCCGGCCCAGCCGGCGGTCACGCAGCAGCGCGGACACATCGGCGTGGTGCGGGACGAGCCACTGATCGGTGCGCTCGAAGTAGTGCGCCCGGCCGGTGGCCCGCAGCTCGGCATAGGCGGGATACGGATCGGCGACGAACGCCGCCGACCACGGGTCGAAGAGGGCGGCGGAGCCGGAGGCGGCAGGCGTGGGCTGGTTCATGAACCGACGCTAACCGGCCGCCCGCCACCCGGCCAGCCCCTCAGGACGGCGTGACCAGCCGGGCCTCGTACGCGAAGACGGCCGCCTGGGTACGGTCGCGCAGGCCCAGCTTGACCAGGACGCGGCTCACATGGGTCTTGATGGTGGACTCGGCGACCACCAGGTGCGAGGCGATCTCCGCGTTCGACAGGCCCTGGGCGATGAGGACCAGCACCTCCGTCTCGCGCTCGGTGAGGTCGCCGATCCGGGCCAGTGCGGGCGGGCGCGGGGCCGCCGCGAGCTTGGAGAACTCGTTGATCAGCCGCTTGGTGACGGTGGGGGCGAGCAGCGCCTCGCCGGAGGCCACCACCCGTACACCGTCCGCGAGTTGCCGGGCCGAGGCGTCCTTGAGGAGGAAGCCGGAGGCACCGGCGCGCAGCGCCTGGTAGACGTACTCGTCGAGGTCGAAGGTGGTCAGCACCAGCACCTTGGCGTCGGCGTCGGCCGCGACGATCTCGCGGGTCGCCTCGATGCCGTTGAGCTCCGGCATCCGGATGTCCATCAGCACCACGTCGGGGCGGAGCGCCGCGACCTGCGAGACGGCCTCGCGGCCGTTCACCGCCTCGCCGGCGACCTCGATGCCCGGCATCGCGTTGAGCAGCACCGAGAATCCCTCGCGGACCATCATCTGGTCGTCGACGATCAGTACCCGGATCGGCGCGTCCGTCCCGGCGGTCGTCATGCCTGCTCCACGGGGGCGTCGGAGGGGGCCTGCTGGACGGGGATGAACGCGGTGACCTCGTATCCGCCGTCCGCGGTCGTCTCGGCGGTCATCTCACCGTTCAGCATCCCGACCCGCTCCCGCATCCCGGTTATTCCGTGCCCGGCCCCCGGCGAGGGTTTCACCGGGCCGGTCGGCGGGCCGTTGACCACGCGCAGTCCGAGCCCGCCCAGCACATAGCCGATCTCGACCTTCGCGGTGGCACCCGGCGCGTGCCGCAGGGTGTTGCTGAGGGCCTCCTGGATGATCCGGTACGCCGACAGCTCGACGCCCTGCGGCAGTTCACGCACCGCACCGGTCACCGCCTTCTCCGCCGTCAGGCCCGCCTCGCCGACATTGGCGAGGAGGCCGTCCAGCTCCGCGAGGGTGGGCTGCGGCGCGTCCGGCACCTCGTAGCCCTCGGTCCGTACGACGCCGAGCACCCGGCGCAGTTCGGTGAGCGCCGCGACGGCGTTCTCCCGGATCGTGAGGAAGGCCTGCTCCAGCTCGGGCGGCGGATTCTGCACCCGGTACGGGGCGGCCTCGGCCTGGATCGCGACGACCGACATGTGGTGGGCGACCACGTCGTGCAGTTCGCGGGCGATGGTGGTGCGCTCCTCCAGCAGCGTGCGACGGTCGCGCTCGACGGCGGTGACGGTACGCTGCACGGTGACCTCGCGCTCCGCCTCCCGGCGGATCTGCACCAGACTCACCAGGAGCAGGGCGAACGCGGAGGACACGGCCATGGCGGCGGTGTTCGATCCGGCGTCCCAGCCGACGACGTTCTCCACGAGCGTGCCGAGCAGCAGGGTCAGTGCCCACATCCAGGCGGCGGTCCGCGGCCTCGTCCGGACCGCGACGACGTTCAGCACGACCAGGTGGGCGAAGAAGGTGCTCGGCCCCCACGGCCCGTCCGCGCCGCCGAAGAGCACGGACACCGGGACCATCGCCATCGACATCCAGAACGCCCCCACCGGCCTGATCAGCGTCATCGCGATGCAGGCGGCCGGCAGCAGCCCGGACAGCAGGACGCCTGCGTTGCCGGTGCTCGCGAAACCCTGCATGAACGCGATCAGCGCGGCCCCCAGCACCATCGCGTGCGGGGTCCACCCGGCACGGGCCCGGAGCCGCTCCGGCAGCCGCCGGGTCACCGGTCCGTCGGTCCGCATGGGCGGCAGCGGGCAGTAGGCGAACGCGTCACGGATCAGGTCCTGCCGCAGGCCTGCCATCGCTCCTGCTGCGGCCCGGAGCTCAGGGCTTCTGGTCTTGGTCTCGGTCACGCCTCCACGGTAGGCGGCGCGGCGACCGGGGTCGTCAGCACGGATACGGATCCTGGACCGTCCGTCGCAAGTACTACCCGGGTCCGTCCCCGTCCCCGTACCGCGGGTCTCACCAGGCCAGCTGGGCGATCTCCTCGGCCACCACCGCGCACGCGTCGGCCGCCGGATCGATCAGCGGGAAGTGCCCGACGCCGGGCAGCAGGGTCAGGCCCACGGTCTCCCCCTCCTTCGCCGCCGCGTCGACGAACGCCTCCACGACGGCCTGCGGCACCGTGAGGTCCGTGGTGCCCTGCACCACGGCGGTCGCGATGCCGGTGGGCAGCAGCAGCGCCGGGTCGGCGTGCGCCCTGCGTGCGGCGAAGTCCTCGTCGGTCCCCAGGAACTGCCCGATCGCGCCGGAGCACACATCCAGCTCGACCGCGGCGGTGAAGTCCGCGATCGGCGCGAGGGCCACCACGCCGCGCAGCGCGGGCGGGCGCGGCAGCCGCCACGGCGAGCCCTCCGGCAGTACGTGCCGGGCGGCGGCCCACAGGGCGAGCTGTCCGCCCGCCGAGTGCCCGGTGACGACGATCCGCCGGGAGTCCGCCGCGGGCAACTCCCGCGCGAGGAGCTCCGGCAGCGCGTCCATCGCCGCGGCGACGTCGTCGAAGGTCTCCGGCCAGCGGCCGGCGACCGGGCCCGAGCCGCGCTGCTGCGGGATCTCGCTGCCCCGCCGGTACTCGACACTGGCGACGGCGAACCCGCGCCGGGCCAGGAATCCCGCGAACGGGGACATGTGGAGCCGGTCGTACGGGGCCCGCCACGCCCCGCCGTGCAGGACGACCACGACGGGCGCGCCGGTGCGTCCGTCGTACGGGGCGTAGAAGTCGATCGTCTGGTCCGGGTGGCTGCCGTAGGCGGCGGAGGCATCGGGGGCGACCACCGGATGCGAGAACGCGGACTCGGTCTCGGCTGCGTCCTGATCACGCGCGGCAGAATCCGACATGCTGCTCCAACCGTCCCTGACAATGCCCAACTGGGCTGACCTGCGGGGACGGTATCAGTATGGAGGCGTTCCCTGCCCCGGCGGCGGCCGCCTGGGCCTCCCGCCCGGCGGGGCCGCCGGGACGGTCCCTAGGGCCTGTATTGGGTTGTCCCGCGGCGTCACGGGGCTGGGCACGCACGCTCGCAGCGTTGCCGAAACGCCCTGGTAGCTCCGCTACAAGGGCGCTCCGGCAACCTTGCGATCGCACGCACCCAGCCCCGCTCCTTCTTCCGCGTGACAACCCAATACAGGCCCTAGTACACCGGGTCGTACATGCCGATCTGGAGGTCGGCGAAGAAGAAGATCCAGGGGCTTTCCTGATCGCTCTCCAGGGAGAAGACCAGCGGGTCGACGCCGTCGAACTCGTCCTTCACCCCGTCGGCGAAGCACTTGAGTTCGGCGAACGGCCGGCTCTGGATGACGGGGCCGGCCGGCTCACGTCTCATCAGCAGCTTCCGCCGGTGCAGCAGTTCCAGCATGTGCCGGAACGAGGAGAGGTCCGTGTGTACCGGCCGGAAGTCCCCCTCGAAGAGGGCCATCTCGTCGGGGAAGGCGTGCACCGTGCCGTCATCGAGGTGGAGGAAGAGGTACCAGCCCTGGACCGAGCCGAAGAGCAGCAGATCGCCGGAGTCCAGCCGGGCGACCTCCACCTCGGAACCGAGGTCCACCACGGTGGTCGTCTCGACCTCGCAGTCGTCCGCGGCGATGGCCGGGGCCATCCGGAAGGGGCTCTGCGGAAAGCCGGCATCGCACAGCGCGCGGAGATCCTCCGGGCGCCGCACCACATCGGCGAGGACCGCGCGCGAGGCCCGTACGTAGCCGGAACGGCCGCTGCCGGCCGCACCGTCGATGTCGAAGATCATGCGGTGCGACCCCTCGCCGTCGACTGTCGTCGCACTCATTCTGCCCGCCGTCGCGAGCGGCCCGGAAGCCATCCGGCGACCGGGGCGAGCCGGTCGCCGGACTGACCCGGGAGCCTACGCCGCCGAACCGCCCAACACGTCCGCGAGCGCCCGCGCCGCACGTTCGGCGTCGGCGAATCCCACGTACAGCGGTGTGAATCCGAACCGGAGTACGTCCGGACGGCGCAGATCCCCGACGACTCCGCGTGCGATGAGCGCGGCCATCACCGGTTCGGCGTCCGCGCAGCGCAGCGCGACCTGGCTGCCGCGTTCCGCGTGGGCGGCCGGGGTGACCGAGGTGACGCGCCCTTCGGGGACGTACGCCGCGACGCACTCCAGGAAGAAGTCCGTCAGCGCCAGGGACTTGGCCCGCACCGCCTCGACCCCGACCCCGTCCCACACGTCGAGGGACGCTTCCAGGGCCAGCATGGACAGGATGTCGGGGGTCCCGACCCGGCCCCGTACGGCGCCGTCGGCGGGCGTGTACCCGGGGGTCATCGCGAACGGGTCGGCGTGCGACGTCCACCCCGGCAGGGGCGAGTCGAAGGCCGCCTGGTGCCGCGCGGCGACGTACAGGTACGCGGGCGAACCGGGCCCGCCGTTGAGGTACTTGTACGTGCAGCCGACCGCCAGGTCCACTCCGTGCGCGTCCAGTCCGACGGGCAGCGCGCCCGCGCTGTGGCACAGGTCCCAGACCGCGATCCCGCCCGCCGCGTGCACGGCGGCGGTGAGTCCGGGCAGGTCGTGGAGCCTGCCGGAGCGGTAGTCGACGTGGTTGAGCAGGACGGCCGCGGTACGCGGACCGAGGGCGTCCGGCACGTCGGCGGGGGAGACCTGGACGATCCGGTGACCGGTCATCCGGGCGGCCGACTCCGCGATGTAGCCGTCCGTGGGGAAGGTGGCCGCGTCTACCAGGATCTCGTCGCGGCCCTCCGGCGCCAGCCGGGTCGCGGCGACGACGGCCTTGAAGACGTTCACGCTCGTCGAGTCACCGACGACGATCTGTCCCGCGGCGGCCCCGACGACCGGGGCGATCCGGTCCCCGATCCGCTCCGGCGCGGTCCACCAGCCGCTCTCGTCCCAGGACCGGATGCGCAGCTCGCCCCACTCGCGGGTGAGGACCTCCTGGAGCCGGGCGGGCACGTGGCGGGGCAGTGCGCCCAGCGAGTTGCCGTCCAGGTAGACGGTGTCGTCGAGCGTGAACAGCTCGCGCAGCGGCGCCAGTTCGTCGGCGGTGTCGAGCGCCTGGGCGCGCTCCTGAAGGTCAGACATGGCTGCGGGCCGTCCAGAGCTCGGGGAACACGTTCTTGGTGGCGCGCTTCTCCAGCCAGGCGACCCCGGCCGAACCGCCGGTACCGGTCTTGGAGCCCATGGCTCGCCGGGTGGCGACGAGGTGGTCGTTGCGCCATCGCCACACCAGTTCGCCGACATCGGTGAGCGCCTCGCCCAGCCGGACCAGCTCGTCGTGCTGGTCGGGGTTGGCGTAGATCTCCGCCCAGACGGCCTCGACCTCGTGCGACGGCTCGTACTTCTGGGACAGGTCCCGGCCGAGCACGGCCTCCGGGACGGCGTGGCCGCGCCGGGCCAGGAGCGCGAGGGCCTCGTCGTACAGACCCGGCTCCCCGAGCGCCTTCTCCAGCTCGGCGTGCACGCGGGGTGCGCCCCGGTGCGGCACGAGCATGGACGCGGACTTGTCCCCGAGCAGGAACTCCATCCGCCGGTACATCGCCGACTGGAAGCCGGAGCCCTCGCCGAGCGCGGACCGGTAGGAGTTGAACTGGGCGGGGGTGAGCTGGGCGAGCGGCGTCCAGGAGGCGTTCAGCGCCTCCAGCTCCCGCACCGACCGCTTCAGCGCGTCGCGCGCCACCGGCAGCCGGTCCTCGCGCAGGGCGTGCGCGGCGGTCTCCCACTCATGGACGATGACGGTGAACCACAGCTCCATGACCTGGGTGGTGACCAGGAAGACCATCTCGCCCGGGTCGTCGGAGCGCAGGTGCTGGAGGTGGGTGAGGACGTCCGCCTGGACGTAGTCCTCGTACGGAGTCGTTCCCGCGAAGTCGAGGTGCGGGGTCTGCGCACCGGTGGCTTCGGGGTCGGGGTGAATCGTCGACATTGCTGTCTCCTCGACACGAGCTTCCGGGTAGCGGTCCGCCCCTTCCGTGAGGTGGTGGAGCTCCGGTCCCCTGCTCGCATCCTAAACGCCACTCCGGGGGACGCGCAGGCCCCGCAGGCGGTGGTGCCTGCGGGGCCGCGGGTCAGGTACGACAGGTGCTGCCTAGCCGAGCGTCTCGGCGGCGGTCGGCGAGGAGTCGCGGAGGAACGACGAGCAGCGCTCGTACTCCTCCTGCTCACCGATCGAGTGCGCGGCGCGCGCCAGCGCGTGCAGGGCGCGCAGGAAGCCGCGGTTCGGCTCGTGCTCGAACGGCACGGGGCCGTGGCCCTTCCAGCCGGCCCGGCGCAGTGCGTCCAGGCCGCGGTGGTAGCCGGTGCGGGCGTACGCGTAGGACTCGATGACACGGCCGCCCTCGAACGCCTCGTCGGCGAGCTGCGCCCAGGCCAGGGAGGAGGTCGGGTACTTCGCGGCGACATCGGCGGGCGCGACGTCCGCCGCGAGCAGTTCGCGCGGTCCCGGGTCGTCGGGCAGGTGGGTCGGGGCAGGGCCCCCGAGCAGGTTCTCGTGGATCGACATGGGTCCAAGTGTGCCTGGCACCGGCGCCGCCGGGGCACCAAGGGCGCACAATGCCCGTCGGGACGCTCAGGGGCCGTCCGCCCGGCGTGCCGTTTCCGGGGCCGGCTCCAGTGGCGGGGCGGCGACGCCGCAGTGCACCGTGCACTCGGGGCGTGCCGTGTCCCGTACGGCCGCGTGGGGCGTGCGCACGGTCGACCAGGCGATCAGGGCGCCCACCACCAGCAGCCCGGCGCACATCGGCATGGCGCGCCGGAAGGTCGCGGCGAACTCCCCGGCGTCCCGGTAGGCCTCCGGCCCCATTCCGGCGAGCAGCGGCAGCGCGGCCACCGCGATCAGCCCGGCGGCGCGGGCCGCGGCGTTGTTGATCCCGCTGGCGAGGCCGGCCCGGCCGGTGTCCACGGAGGCCAGGACGGTCGCGGTGAGCGGGGCCACCAGGGTGACCAGGCCGACGCCGAGGACGGCGACGGCCGGGAGCACATCGGTCAGGTACCCGCGGACGGAATTCGATCCCGGCCCCACGCGCAGCATCAGCAGCATGCCGGTGGCGGCGATCAGCGGGCCCGCGGTGAGCGGGATACGGGGGCCGATGCGCTGGCCGAGCTCGCCGGACCTGGCCGAGAACAGCAGCATCAGGACCGTCGTCGGCAGCAGCGCGGTGCCCGCGCCGAGCGCCGAGTACCCCGCGACGACCTGGAGCTGGATCGCGGAGAGGAAGAAGTAGCCGCCGAGCGCCGCGTAGACGCAGAGGGTGACGATGTTGACGGTGGTGAACTGCCGGGAGGCGAACACCGACGGCGGCAGCATGGGGTACGTCCGCCGCCGCTCGACCTGGACGAACGCGGCGCCGAGCAGTACCCCGCCCACCGCCGCCCCGATCACGGCCGGGGACGCGCCAAGACCCGGCGCCTCGATCAGCGCGAACGTCACCAGCGCGAGGGCGAGCGCGCCGAGCGCCGCCCCGAGCACGTCGAAGCGGCCGTGCGCGTACGGGTCCCGGGACTCCGGTACGTGGCGCAGGGCGACGGGCACGCAGACGGCGGCGAGCGGCAGGTTGAGCAGGAACACCCACCGCCAGCCGGGCCCGTCGACGAGCCACCCGCCCACGAACGGCCCGACGGCGGCCCCGATCCCGCCGAACCCGGACCACAGCCCGACCGCGCGGGCCCGGTCGTCCGGGTGGAAGCTCGCCTGGATCAGGGCCAGTGACCCGGGGGTGAGGAGCGCCCCGCCGACGCCCTGGAGGGCGCGGGCGGCGATGAGCACGAAGGCGTTGGGCGCGATGCCGCAGAGCAGCGAGGCGAGGGCGAACCACACGACCCCGATGACGAAGACCCTCCGCCGCCCGTACCGGTCACCGAGCGCCCCGCCGAGCAGGATCAGCCCGGCGAGCGTCAGCATGTAGGCGTTGACGGTCCACTGGAGTGCGGCCAGGTCGGTGCCGAGGTCCTTGCCGATACGGGGCAGGGCGACGTTGATGACGGTGGAGTCGAGCATGGCCATGCTGGACCCGAGCACGGTCGTGAGGACGACCCAGCGCCCGGCGGCGGAGGAGACCCGGATCCCGGGCCCGTCCGCCTCACTCTTCTCCATGCCCCCAGCATCGACGCCGCCCGCCCCGGCGGCCAGTTGAAGCCCCTCCGGCGATTGAGGAGCGGGGGCCCGGGGGCAGCGCCCCCGAAACGGCCCGCGCCAAACGCCCCCGCCCCGCCGCTACGCGGCGCCCCGTACCGCCTCCACCCCCCGGATCAACGCCTCCACCCCGGCCACCACCTTGCTCCGCGCGCACCCCACATTCAGCCGCACGAAGCCCTCCGCCCCGTACACGCTCCCCGGCATCACCGCGACCCGCTCCCGCTCGATCAGCACCCGCTGGAGCGCCTCGTCGTCCTCGACGCCCGCCCCGCGCAGGTCGATCCAGGCCAGGTAGCCGGCCTGCGGCGGCTCCCACCCCAGCTCGGGGAAGGCCTCGTTCAGCCGTTCCGCGACCAGCTCCAGGTTCCCGGTGACATACGCGCGGACCGCGTCCAGCCACGCGCCGCCCTCCCGGTACGCGGCGATGTGCGCGGTCAGCGAGAGCACCGCCGGTGAGGCGAGCCCCTCCGCGGTCTGCATCCGGCGCAGGAACTCCGTCCGGTCGTCCGCCCGGCCGATGATCCCGTACGAACCCGTCAGCGCCGGGAAGTTGAACGCCTTCGACGCCGAGGTGATGAGCGCCCAGCGCCCGTCGCCCGCCACCCGCGTCCACGGCACGTGCCGGCGTCCACCGTGCACGAAGTCCGCGTGGATCTCGTCGCTGATCACCGCGACCCCGTGCCGCGCGGCGAGCAGGGCCAGCTCCGCGAGCTCCGCCTCCGTCCACACCCGCCCCGTGGGGTTGTGGGGCGAGCACACCAGCAGGACCTTGCTGTCCGCGCGTGCGAGCTCCCGCTCCAGCGCGGCCGTGTCCCCGAGCGGCACCCCGCGCAGCTCCCGCCCGAGCCCGGTGATCGCCTTGCGGAAACCGTCGTACGTGGGGGTGTGAACGACGACGCCGTCCCCCTCCGACGTCCACATCTGGAGCAGTTGCGACAGCTGGCTCAGCACGGAGGGCGCGTACACCAGCCGTCCGGTGTCGATCGTGGTGCCGTACCGGGTGGCGTACCAGTGGGCGATCGCCGACGTGAAGTCGTCCTGCTGCCAGTCGGTGTAGCCGAACACGCCGTGGTCGAGACGGGCCCGCAGGGCCGCCAGCACCTCGGGGGCGGTCTCGAAGTCCATGTCCGAGATGGTGAACGGCAGCAGCCCGTCCACCCCGAACCGGTCCGCGACCCCGTCCCACTGGACGCACCAGGTGCCGCGGCGGTCGATGACGGTGTCGAAGTCGTAGGACGTGCTCACAGCTGTTCCCTCATATCGTTCCTGCCGGTCTGCCGGGCCTGCCGGGTACGGACATGCCGTGGGCCCGGCACCCCAAGGGATACCGGGCCCACGCACACATCCGTACGGGACTACTTCAGCTTGGTGCCGGTGGACCGCAGGTTGGCGCAGGCCTCCGTGACGCGCTTGGCCATGCCCGCCTCGGCGGCCTTGCCCCAGGTCCGCGGGTCGTAGACCTTCTTGTTGCCGACCTCGCCGTCGACCTTCAGCACGCCGTCGTAGTTGCGGAACATGTGGTCCGCGACCGGGCGGGTGAAGGCGTACTGGGTGTCGGTGTCGAGGTTCATCTTCACGACGCCGTTCTCCAGCGCAGTGGCGATCTCCTCGGCGGTGGAGCCGGAGCCGCCGTGGAAGACGAAGTCGAACGGCTGGCTGCCGGCCGGCTTGCCGTACTTGGCGGAGACGCCCACCTGGAGGTCCTTCAGGAGCTCGGGGCGGAGCACGACGTTGCCCGGCTTGTAGACACCGTGCACGTTGCCGAAGGAGGCGGCCAGCAGGTAGCGGCCCTTCTCGCCCAGACCGAGCGCCTCGGCAGTACGCAGCGCGTCGTCGACGGTCGTGTACAGCTCGTCGTTGATCTCGTGCGTGACGCCGTCCTCCTCACCGCCGGTCGGAGTGATCTCGACCTCAAGGATGATCTTGGCGGCGGCGGCCTTGGCCAGCAGCTCCTGGCCGATGGAGAGGTTGTCGGCCAGCGTCTCGGCCGAACCGTCCCACATGTGCGACTGGAACAGCGGGTTCAGGCCCTTGGCGACGCGCTCCGCGGAGACCTCGATCAGCGGACGGACGTACGTGTCCAGCTTGTCCTTGGGGCAGTGGTCGGTGTGCAGCGCGACCGTGATGTCGTACTTGGCGGCGACGATGTGCGCGAACTCGGCCAGGGCGACAGCGCCCGTGACCATGTCCTTGTTGTACTGGCCACCCAGGAACTCCGCCCCACCGGTGGACATCTGGATGATGCCGTCGCTCTCGGCCTCCGCGAAACCGCGCAGCGCAGCGTGCAGGGTCTGGGTCGAGGTCACGTTGATGGCCGGGTAGGCGAACTTGCCTGCCTTCGCCCGGTCGAGCATCTCGGCGTAGACCTCGGGGGTTGCGATGGGCATCTGTCCGCTCCTTGGGATGTGCGGGTGTGCGTTGCTGGTTCCCTGACCTGGGGGCGACGTCATCGTCGCCCCCATCTTCCCAGACTCTGGCTTCGGCTCCACCCGGCGCACTCCTCCGGCATTCGGGGCCACCGGCTGCGGACATACGACGAGGGTGGCCGGTTTCACGTGAAACCGGCCACCCTCGAAGAAAACCGCAGGTCAGGACAGGTCGAGGTCCGCGACCGAGTACACATGGACATACGGGAGTCCCGCCTCGGCGATGGCCGGAGCCGCGCCCCGCTCCACGATCACGGCGACGGCGACGACCTCGCCACCCGCCTCACGCACCGCCTCGACGGCAGTCAGCGGCGAACCGCCCGTCGTCGAGGTGTCCTCGACGACCAGGCAGCGGCGGCCCTTGACCTCGGCGCCCTCGATCCGGCGCTGCATCCCGTGGGCCTTCTGCGCCTTGCGGACGACGAACGCGTCCAGCTCCTGACCGCGAGCGGCGGCGGCGTGCAGCATCGAGGTGGCGACCGGGTCGGCGCCCAGCGTCAGCCCGCCCACGCAGTCGTAGTCCAGCTCGGCGGTCGCGTCGAGCATGACCTGACCGACCATCGGAGCAGCCTTGCCGTCCAGCGTGATGCGACGCAGGTCGATGTACCAGTCGGCCTCCAGGCCGGAGGAGAGCGTCACCTTGCCGTGTACAACGGCCTTGTCCTTGATCTGCTGCAGCAGCTCAGCGCGTACGTCTGTCATGGCTACGAGGATAAGGCGCCCGGCAGCGGCCCGTTCGCCCGGCAGCGGCGCGTACGCAGCGCCCGCTCCCGCTCCGGGCCCGTCCTCGGAGCCTGCGGCCGGGCCGGCCTCAGAGCCGGAGCCAGCTCCAGGTCGCCGCGATCTCCAGGGGCTCGATCGGAGTGACGTAGCGGGGCTCGGTGTTCAGCCCGTTCGGCGGACCCGACTGCGGCTCCACACAGACCGCCTCGGCCTGCTCGTCGTAGACCACGACCCACTCGGCCCGGCTCTTCACCGTCAGCTCCAGCTGCTCCGGCCAGGTGAGGGTCACGTCGACACCGTCGGGCATCCCGAAGGCGTCGTCCCACGGTCCGTCCAGGGGCGGGATCCGGCGGCCGGTCGGCAGATGGTCCTCGCCCCGCTCCTCCTGCCAGGCGGCGTCGAAGTCGATCCGGACGTCCTGGCCGCCGAGGTTGCGCCGGAACCAGGGGTGCCAGCCGGCCTGCGCCGGGAAGGAGTCCCCGTACGTCTCGATGCCGAACGCCAACGTCAGGGAGTCCTCGGCCAGTTCGAAGGTCTGCGTCACCCGGCCCGGGTACGGCCAGGGCTCGGCCAGGTCGTAGTAGAACGAGGCCTCCGTCCCGGTCTCGCGGGCGGTCCGCCAGGCCGTGTCACGGCCCGTGCCGTGAATGGCGTGCGGCGGGGCGGTCAGCGGCATCCGGTGCAGCACGCCGCCGTTGCGGAACTGGCCGTTCTCCATGCGCCCGCACCACGGCACCATCGGGAAGCAGCCGTACCGCTCCCCCTGCCGCAACAGTTCGGTACCACCGATCCGCAGGCTGCTGATACGGCAGCCATGGGCGGGGCTCACGGTCAACTCTGTGTCGCCGACGGACAGCCGGACGTCCTTCTCGCTGCTGCTCACCCGCCCGACCCTACTGGCGCGGCTACCTCCGGCGCCGCAGCGCCCGGCCCACCACCACGGCGGAGGCGATGGCGAGGGCGGCCGCCGGGGCCACCCAGCGGAGCGTGGCGCCCGCACCGGTCGAGTCGGGCGACGGCACGGGGGCGTAACGGCCGCGCGGCGGGGCGTGGTCGACCTCTTCGGCACTGCGCCCGATCATGGTGCGCCGGGCATGCGCGGCCTCGGCCGGCGGCCCGTCCGGGACGGTGAACTCGATCCCGGCCACCGGGTCCATCGACGACGGCGGCACGGGGGTGTCGAAGACCGAGGCCCTGTCCGGCGGCTGCTCCCCGGCCGGGGCCTCGTCGGCGGCGGCGTCATGCGTGGTCGGGGCCTCCTCGGCACCGGTGTCGTCCGCCTCCTCGGCGGCCTCCTCGATGGCCTTCTCCACCGCGTCCCCGACGGACCGCTCCTCGGACCCGGCCACGGACGCGGCGCCGGCCGCGTCCGACGCGGCGCCTTCGGAACCGTCCACGGAGCCGTCCGACGCGGCGCCCGCGGAACCGTCCACGGCATCGTCAGCCCCGTCGCCCGCGGAACCGTCCACGGAGCCGTCCGCTCCCTCGTGCGCGGCGAGCGCCTCCGTCACCAGTTGCTGTGCGAAGCGGTCCAGCAGGCGGTGGGCCGCCGCGAGCGCCGCCGCCGGGTCCAGCTCCACCAGGCGGCCGTCACCGCCGACCGTGCCGTCGAACGCGATCGCGGTACCGCCGTCCCGTTCCGCCAGGCGGACGGTCAGGGCCAGCTTCGCCGAGCCGGTACCGCGCGCCTCCACCCCCTCGCCCGCCACGGAGAGGCCGTACGCGGTGTCCCCCGCTGGGCCGCCCGTCAGTGCGGTGAGCCGCAGCGCGCCGCGGTAGGTGATGGTGTGGCCGCCGACCCGCACCTTGAGCCGGCCGGCCAGCGGGCCCGCGGCGGCGTCGGCGTCCTGCTGAAGCCCCGGCACACAGCGCGCGACCCGGGCAGGATCGCCCAGCGTCCGCCGAAGGACAGGGACCGGAACCGGAACGAACACCTCATGCTCCATGGAAACCGAGCCTACTCAGCCCCGGCCCTCACGTCAGCGCTTCCGCCCCTCCGGAGCCGGCACCACCGCCCCGCCCCGTACGGCTCAGGCCGCTCACGTCCCACTGGCGGCACCGCGCTCACGACTCGCCCCAGTACCTCGGGTGCACCAGCGTCGAGGGCGCCAGCCCCGGCAGCCGGTGGGCCTCCGTCCGCCGCCCCGCCTCCCGGAGCGCCGGGTCCGTCAGGTCTTTCAGCTCCGGCGCCTCCGGGTCCAGACCGAGCGCCGGGGCCCGGCCGAGTCCGGCCAGCACGAACCCCCAGCCGTGCACCTGTGCGGCCCCGCCCGACGCACGGTCCGGGCCCGCCTCGAAACCCGCGTACCGGCCGCCGACCCGGTAGGGGCGGGTGCGCAGTCCGGCCGCCCTCATCGACGCCTCGACCGTCCAGTACGTGCGCGGCCGGCCGACCGGCGGCCCCCCGTGCACCACCAGCCGGCCGCCCGGCGCGAGGGCCTCGGCGACCAGACCGTAGAACTCCGCCGAGTAGAGCTTCGTACTGGCCGAGATCCCCGGATCCGGCAGGTCCGAGATCACCGCGTCGTAGCGGCCGTGCGGCACCCGCAGCCAGGTGAACGCGTCCCCGGTCACGGCCGTCAGCCGCGGGTCCCGGTACGCGTGCGCGTTCAGCGCGGAAAGCGCCTCGTCCGTACGGGCCAACCGGGTGACGGCCGGGTCCAGCTCCACCAGCGTGACGCTCCGCACGCCGGGGTAGCGCAGCACCTCGCGGGCCGCCAGACCGTCGCCGCCGCCCAGGATCAGCACCCGCGCGTGCGGCCCGTTCATCACCGGGTGCACCAGCGCCTCGTGGTACCGGTACTCGTCGCGCGAGCTGACCCGCAGCCGCCCGTCCAGATAGAGGTCCAGGGAGCTGCGGCCCGCCCCGGTCAGCACCACCTCCTGGACGTCGGTCTGCATCGCGACCCGCACCCGGTCCCCGTACACCGCGCGCCTCGCCGCCCGCTCGAAGTCGTCGGCCAGCACCGCGGCCGTGGCCAGCAGGGCGATCACCGCCACGTTGACGGCGATGAGGAGCCACCGGGACCGGCCGGTGACATCCCGCCGGAACACCCACATCACCAGCGCCCCGCCCGCCGCCGCGTTGACCGCACCGGTGAACAGCGCCCCGGTGAGCTGTCCGAGCAACGGCAGCAGCAGGAACGGGAACGCCAGGCCGCCGACCAGCGCCCCCACGTAGTCCGCGGCGAACAGATCGGCGACGGCCCCGCCCGCGTCCTGCCGGTCGACGCGCTGGATCAGCGTCATCAGCAGCGGGATCTCCGCACCGATCAGGACGCCGATCGCCAGCGAGAAGCCGACCAGGGCGTACCGCGACTCCCCGATCCAGGCGAACGTCGCGTAGAGCACCAGCGCGGAGGAGCCGCCGACCAGTGCGAGCGCGGCCTCGATCAGTCCGAAGCCGACCGCGGCCCGGCTGCATAAACGTTTCGCGAGCAACGAGCCGATACCCATCGCGAACACCATCACGGAAAGCACGACGGACGCCTGGGTGACGGAGTCACCGATCAGATAGGAGGCGAGCGCGACCAGTTCGAGCTCGTACACCAGACCGCATGCGGCGCAGACGAAGACCGCGGCGAGCACGAGGTACCGGCCGGTCCTGGGCCGTACGGGAAGCCGCGCCGCGCCCCCTCGCAGCGACACCTGCTGGTCGATCATGCCGCGAACGCTACGTCACTGGAACGTCGCCGCTTGTCACCCACAAGGGTGTAAGTGGCTCAACCGCAACGGAGTTGGTCCCCTTCACAGCACGGCCGCCGGCATCCGCACACCCACCCGGGTGCGCGTCACCACCAGCTGCCCCTCCTGCGGGTAGGCGTGCCAGGTACGCCACCGCACCTGCCCTTCGGTCCGCTGGGCGAGCATGGCGGTGAAGGCGTGCGGGCTGCCCGGGAACGTCCCGGCCAGGCCGTGGGGATGGTCGGCGACGAGCGCCAGGAGCTCCTGCGCGCGCCCCGCGAACGAGCCCGCGCCGAGCGTCTCGACGCGGGCCGCGAACTCGTACTCCCAGTCCCCGAGCCGCTTGGAGACCCCGAGAGGCAGTGGTGTGCTGCTGCCCGGCATGCAGGCGACGGTTTCGGAACAGCTGCCGCGGTCCTCCTCCAGGAGGACCTGGTGGGAGGCGCCGAGCAGGCGCAACTGGAGTTGGGCACCGGCGAGATGGAGATCGAGCACGGCGAGCGCCGGGAGCGGTTCACGCCCCAGCGCCCAGGCCAGATCGGCGGCACGGGTGTCGGAATAGGCCGTATGGAGGGTCGTGAGCATGGGTTCGGCTCCGCAAAACACACATGGACACATGGACAGGGGGACGCCCCCGAGCGTGATGCACGTGGGAGGTGGAAAGCGCCCGATCAGGTCCAACTGGGGTCCGAGGGCTGAATGTTCTCTCCACCGAGGGAATCACGAACTAAGCCGCACTCGCAGTGTTTTTACCCAACTTGACGTGGTTTCCATCCCCTCGGGGGCCTTCCGGTTCACCTGTTCACCGGTGACTCGCCGCAGGGCCCAACAAAAAGGTGTCCGGCGGGACTTAGAACGGTTCCGAAGCCCCGCCCCGACTCCCGCCGGACACCATTTCCCTTCCGGCACCGGGCCGTCGTGAACCTGCCCGGCCGCGGACCAGCTGCCCCGTGTCAGCTGCCTCCGCCGCATCCGCCCCCGCCGCCGCACGACGAACCCCCGCCGCACGAATGGCCACCACCGCAGGAGTGACCGCCCGAATGGCCCCCCGAATGACCTCCCGAGTGACCGCTGCCGCCGCTGCTGCCGCACGACGAGCCGCCCCCGCCACCGCCCGCCCACCAGCTGCCGCCGGCCGCACCGCCACCGGCCGCACCGCGCCGGCGCTTGCTCCGGGCCAGTGGCCTGCCGCGGCTTCCCGCGCTCGCCATCGACGAAACGAGCACCCCCACCGCCACGATCACGAGCACCGCGATGATGACCACCTTCACGGACCTCACGTCCTTCCGTCCCCCGAAGCGAGTCCCCCGCTTCTCACCGGTTCCTGCGTGCAGGGGGGATTCCCCCGCCCCCGTCCGGCCAAAGCGGACTTGAGCAACTCCAGAGCTTCCGCGCAGGATGGCGGTCATGACACAGGGACGACCGCTGCTCAACCGCCGCCTCGCCGAGTTCGGCACGACGATCTTCGCGGAGATGTCCGCGCTGGCCGTCCGCACCGGCGCCATCAACCTCGGCCAGGGGTTCCCGGACACCGACGGCCCGGAGGAGGTCCGCGAGGCCGCCGTCCGTGCCCTGCGCGCCGGGCACGGCAACCAGTACCCGCCGGGGCCGGGGGTCCCCGAGCTCCGCACCGCGATCGCCGGTCACCAGCAGCGGCGCTACGCCCTGACGTACGACCCCGACACCGAGGTCCTCGTCACCGCGGGCGCCACCGAGGCCATCGCGGCCTCGATGCTGGCCCTCCTGGAGCCCGGCGACGAGGTCATCGCACTGGAGCCGTACTACGACTCGTACGCCGCCTGCATCGCCATGGCGGGCGCCTCCCGCGTCCCCGTCACCCTGCACCCCGATCCCTCGGCCGGCACCTACCGGCTGGACCTCGACGAGCTGCGCGCCGCCGTCACCCCCCGCACCCGGCTGCTGCTGCTCAACACCCCGCACAACCCCACCGGCACCGTCCTGACCCGGGAGGAACTCGCCGCGATCGCCGAACTGGCCTGCGAGCGCGATCTCCTCGTCGTCACCGACGAGGTCTACGAGCACCTGGTGTTCGAGGGCGAGCACCTGCCGCTCGCCTCGTTCCCGGGCATGCGGGAGCGGACGGTCACCATCAGCTCGGCCGGCAAGACGTTCTCGTTCACGGGCTGGAAGGTCGGCTGGATCACCGCGAGCCCCGAGCTGGTGACGGCGGTCCGCGCCGCGAAACAGTTCCTGACGTACGTCTCCGCCGGACCGTTCCAGTACGCGGTCGCCGAGGCGCTGCGGCTGCCCGACAGCTACTTCGACACGCTGCGCGCGGATCTGCGCGCCAAGCGGGACCTGCTGAGCGGCGGACTCGCCGACGCCGGGTTCGAGGTCTACCGCCCGGCCGGCACGTACTTCGTCACCACCGACATCCGCCCGCTGGACAGCAGCGGCGACGGCTTCGCGTTCTGCCGCTCGCTGCCGGAGCGGTGCGGGGTGGTGGCCGTGCCGAACGCGGTCTTCTACGACCACCGGGAACAGGGCGCACCCTTCGTCCGCTTCGCGTTCTGCAAGCGCACGGAGGTGCTGGCGGAGGCGGTGACCCGGCTGAAGAGCCTATGAGAAAGCCCGGCGCGACGAGCGCGGTCCGGTGGGATCCGCTCGCCGCGCCGGGCTGTCACTGCGCGCGGTGGCTCAGGCCTCCGGAGCGTCCTGCTCCGCGCCTTCCGCCTTGTCCTCGGCCGGGGCCAGGCCGAGGCGCTCCAGCAGCCACTTGTCGAACTCGATCGAGGCCCGCACCCAGCTGACCGTCGAGGAGACGAAGTGCTCCAGGGCGACGCCGGTGCCGATGAGCATCTGCGCCTCACCGATCAGCCGGACCGAGGTACTGGTGTCCTCGGCGCCTTCCTCGGGCTCGTGCGTGTGCGTGTAGACCTTGGGCCACAGGGTGCGGCGGTTCCAGTCGTCGATCGCGTCGAGCAGGACCGGGCGCTGGTCCGTGTCGTGCGGGCGGTCGTAGAACGTACGAACCGAGAAGACCTGCTGCTCGCCCTCGCCACGGAACATGAAGTACGTGCGGAAGTCTTCCCACGGCGCCGCGAGGTCGCCCTCGTCGTCGACGACGTACTTCAGCTCCATCTGCTCCAGGAGCTGCTTGACGAGGTCCTGGTCAGGGACGACGGGGCCCTCCGGTCCTGCCGCCTGCGGTTCGGGCTGGCCCCCGAAGTTAGGAATCGAGGACGGATCGATGCTCACCGTAATTTCCCTTCGTGCGGTTGGCTGCCATCCTCTCCCATGGCGGGCGGGGCATGGCAAGCGGGAACGGCCCCGATCCGCCACAAGCTGATATCCAGCCGGTGGGGACCGGGGCCGCCACACGTTCCGGTTACGGGTGCGCGCCGCCGTTACGACGCCGCGCCGACGACCAGGCCGTCGCCTTCCCGGTCCACCCGGACCGTGTCGCCGTCCGTGATCTCGCCCGAGAGGATCTCCTTCGCGAGCCGGTCGCCGATCGCCGTCTGGATGAGCCGGCGCAGCGGCCGGGCGCCGTACGCCGGGTCGTTGCCCTCCTCGGCCAGCCAGGACAGGGCGGCCGGGGTGACGTCGAGGGTGAGGCGGCGGTCGGCCAGCCGCTTGGCGAGGCGGTCGATCTGGAGGCCCGCGATATGGGCGAGCTCGTCGCCGGACAGCGCGGAGAAGACCACCAGGTCGTCCAGCCGGTTGAGGAACTCCGGCTTGAACGAGGCCCGCACCACGTCCATGACCTGCTTCTTCTTCTCCTCGGGCTTGGTCAGGGGGTCGACCAGGTACTGGCTGCCGAGGTTGGAGGTCAGGATCAGGATGGTGTTGCGGAAGTCCACCGTCCGGCCCTGTCCGTCGGTGAGCCGGCCGTCGTCGAGGACCTGGAGCAGGATGTCGAAGACCTCGGGGTGGGCCTTCTCGACCTCGTCCAGCAGGACGACGCTGTACGGGCGGCGGCGGACCGCCTCGGTGAGCTGGCCGCCCTCCTCGTAGCCGACGTAGCCGGGCGGGGCGCCGACCAGCCGGGCCACGCTGTGCTTCTCGCTGTACTCGCTCATGTCGATGCGGACCATGGCCCGCTCGTCGTCGAAGAGGAAGTCCGCGAGAGCCTTGGCCAGTTCGGTCTTGCCGACGCCGGTCGGGCCGAGGAAGAGGAACGATCCGGTGGGCCGGTCGGGGTCGGCGATTCCGGCCCGGGTGCGGCGCACCGCGTCCGAGACGGCCTGCACGGCCTGCGTCTGGCCGATGAGGCGCCTGCCCAGCTCCTCCTCCATGCGCAGCAGCTTCTGGGTCTCGCCCTCCAGCAGCCGCCCGGCCGGAATGCCGGTCCAGGCGCCGACGACGTCGGCGATGTCGTCCGGGCCGACCTCCTCCTTGACCAGTGTCTCCTTGGGCTCCTTCGCCGCTTCCTGCTCGGCCTCGTCGGCCTCGGCCAGCTCCCGCTCCAGGCCCGGGATCTCCCCGTACAGCAGCTTGGAGGCACTGTCGAAGTCACCGTCGCGCTGGGCGCGTTCGGCCTGTCCGCGCAGCTCGTCGAGGCGCTCCTTCAGCTCACCGACCCGGTTGAGGCCCTGCTTCTCCTTCTCCCAGCGGGCGTTGAGGCCGCGCAGCTCCTCCTCCTTGTCGGCGAGGTCGCGGCGGAGCTTCTCCAGCCGCTGCTTGGAGGCGGCGTCGGACTCGTTCTTGAGGGCCAGCTCCTCCATGTGCAACCGGTCGACGGCGCGCTGGAGTTCGTCGATCTCGACGGGCGAGGAGTCGATCTCCATGCGCAGCCTGGAGGCCGCCTCGTCGACGAGGTCGATGGCCTTGTCGGGAAGGAAGCGCGAGGTGATGTAGCGGTCCGAGAGGGTCGCGGCGGCGACCAGCGAGGAGTCCGCGATCTGCACCTTGTGGTGGGCCTCGTAGCGGCCCTTGAGCCCGCGCAGGATCGCGATGGTGTCCTCGACGGACGGCTCCGCCACCAGCACCTGCTGGAAGCGGCGCTCCAGGGCGGGGTCCTTCTCGATCCGCTCGCGGTACTCGTCCAGCGTGGTGGCACCGACCATCCGCAGCTCGCCGCGGGCCAGCATGGGCTTGAGCATGTTGCCCGCGTCCATGGCGGAGTCGCCGCCCGCGCCGGCGCCGACGACGGTGTGGAGCTCGTCGATGAACGTGATGATCTGGCCGCCGCTCTCCTTGATCTCGGAGAGGACGGTCTTCAGCCGCTCCTCGAACTCGCCGCGGTACTTCGCACCCGCGACCATCGCGCCGAGGTCCAGCGAGACGAGCCGCTTGTTCTTGAGGGACTCCGGGACGTCGCCCTTGACGATGCGCTGGGCGAGCCCTTCGACGACGGCCGTCTTGCCGACGCCGGGCTCCCCGATGAGCACGGGGTTGTTCTTGGTGCGGCGCGAGAGCACCTGGACGACGCGGCGGATCTCCTGGTCACGGCCGATGACCGGGTCGAGCTTCCCCTCGCGTGCCGCCGCGGTGAAGTCCGTACCGAATTTCTCCAGGGCCTTGTACTGGCCCTCCGGGTCGGGTGTGGTCACCCGGCGCCCTCCCCTGCTCTTCTCGAACGCGTCCAGCAGCTTCTTCGCACTGGCCCCCTGACCGTCGAGGATCTCACCGGCGCGGCCGCCCGCGGCCGCGACCCCGATCAGCAGGTGCTCGGTGGAGATGTAGTCGTCGCCGAGCTCCTTCGCCCGCTGCGCCGCGTCGGAGATCACGGCGAGCAGCTCGCGGTTGGGCTGCGGCGGTGCGACGGTCGCCCCGGTCACGCTGGGCTGCGCGGCCAGCAGCCGCTCGGTCTCGGCGCGAACGGCGATCTGGTCCGCCTCGACGGCGGCGAGCAGATCGACGATGTTCTCGTTGTCCTCGCCCGCGAGCAGCGCAAGCAGCAGATGCCCCGGGGTCAGATCGGGGTGCCCGTCCTTCACGGCCCTGCTGGTGGCCGCGTTGATGGCGTCCCGGCTCCTGTTGGTCAGCTCGGCGTCCACGTGCGCTCTCTCCTCCTTGCGACGACTGGCCCGTACTCATTTCTGACACGCTGAACGTGCACAAAGTTGAGTCTATTCCACTCAAGGCAAAAACGGCCCGCTCCCGCGCCATCCACACCGTTCCGTACCGTTCCGCGCCATTGCGCGCCTCCTGTCCGAGTGAACCGGCCGGACCGCCCGCCCGCCACCGCAGAGCGGTACGGGGCTGCCTACCCTGACCCCATGGCAGTCGACGTACGCGATCCCGGGCCCGAATACCTCGCCTTCTGGCGCGAGCCCCACCTGTGCACCCTCACGACACTCCGCCCCGACGGCACCCCGCACGTGGTCCCGGTGTGCGTGACGTACGACCCCGAGGCCGGCCTCGCCCGCATCATCACCGGCAGGCACAGCCGCAAGGTCGCCAACATCCTGGCCGCGGGCCCGGACGGCGCACGGGTCGCGGTCTGCCAGGCGGAAGGGCGCCGCTGGGCGACCCTGGAGGGCGTCGCCAGGGTCCGTACGGAGCAGGACAGGGTCGACGACGCGGTACGCCGCAAGACGGCCCGCTACGGGCGCGCACCGAGGCCCAACCCGGACCGCGTCGCCATCGAGATCACCCTGGACCGGGCGCTCGGCCGCGGCTGACCGGGAGCGGACAGCACAACGGCGTCACCGTGTTCAGGTCACGGTGACGCCGTTGTGTGGGGGAGTGTCTGAGCGACGTGGAACGACGGGGGATCGCTCAGGCACTGCGGGGGGTGGCGGAGATGGCTTCAGGTTCGAACAGCTGATGGTCACGCTGTGCGAGGTTCACGAAAATCATGTCGTACCGAATGGCACAGCGCACGGGCTGCGGCGCTCCACGCGGCTTGCGGAGGCACCGGTAGGCACGGACTTCCCCGTCGTCCTCACGGGCGACGACGACCGGGTCACCGAACAGAGTGACCATCAACGAATCACCACGGTGGGGGAGTGCCGTGACGAGGTCGATGAAATGCCACCCTGAGCGGTAGGCGGTTGCCATCTCACGCCGGAAGGTCCGGTCGTCCGGCGGGGTGGTCATGTCACGCGCCCACGACAGTCGTCGTCCCGGCACCCCACGTGATGTCGCCCTGGGCGCTCGCGACGGAACCCCACGTGATGTCGCCCTGGGCGCCCTTCGCGAAGGAACCCCATGTGATGTCACCGGAAGCGGTGGCGCTTGCGGCGCGACTCGTCGTCGGCGTCGGCGCATTGCCCCAGGTAATGTCTGTAGCGCCCAGCACGCCGTAGGCCAAGGCCCCCGCAAACGCAGCGGCAAGCACCGAGCGAAGCATTCTCTTATACATTTCGGCTTCGTCCTCACTTGATGGGTCATCTCCCCCGCACATAAGACGATGTCTTACCCAAGGACGCGAACACCACTGGGTCGATGCATCATGTTCCTGCTGGTTCAAGAACATGGGGGGTGGAGATATGGTCGCAAATGGATCGAATCCGGGACATCCTCATGGGATCACCGAACTGTGCGACGCAGGGCAACGCCTTTATGCCAGCGCGCTGAGAACCGGCCGGATACCTCGCTCAGAGGTCGTGACCGCACCGTGCCTGATGGACTTCGCTCTCCTGCACCCGGACCCCGACGACCCCGAGTGGCTCCGCCCCATACCTCCGTCGGCCGCCCTCGCGCAGCGGCTCCACCCGATCGAGCGGGAAATCCAGGAGCGGCGACGCCACTCGCTCGAACTGGCCGAATCCTTCGAACCATTCATGGCCATCAGCGCCCAGGACGCTCCGACCACGCACGCCATCACCGTGCTGGAGGGCACGGCCAGAATCAATGACGCCATTGACGTCGCGACGGCCGAGTGCACCACCGAGGTACTCACCATCCAGCCGGGCGGCGGGCGGAGCGAGCTCACACTCAGCAAGGGTGTCGAACGCGGCCAGGCCGTGATCGACCGCGGCGTCAGCATCCGCACGCTGTATCAGCACACGGTTCGCCACCATCACGGTACGTACGCCTACGCCGAACGTCTGGCAGAGGGCAAGGTCGAGATCCGCACCCTTGAGGAACTCGTCGAGCGCATGCTCGTGTTCGACCACACCGTGGCCTTCATCCCGGCCCAGGAGGACGCGGAAGTCGCACTGGAGCTGCGCCACCCCGGCCTGGTCGCCTACCTCACCAGGGTCTTCGAGCAACTCTGGCAGCGCGCCACTCCCTTGCTCGAGGACGTCCGGTACGACCCCACACCAGAAGGCATCAGCGGTGTCCAACGCTCCATCGCCCAACTCCTCGTAGAGGGACACGTCGACGACTCGATAGCCCGCCGCCTCGGCATGAACGTGCGCACCTGCCGGACCCATATCGCCAAACTGAACGCCGCTCTCGGCAGCAAGAGCCGGACTCAGCTCGGCTTTCTGATTGCCCGGTCAGGAATCCTGGAACAGGATTCCTGACCGGAGCCCGCAAAGATCCCCACCCCCCGGGCTGAGACGTGACCACGCAACGGGGGAGAGGCACGGCCGCGCCCTGGATCAGCCGGGGGAGTTCCCGGCTCCCCCGACATCCCCACACTGCCCCGGCGGCTACGCTGCCACCACCGTCATCTTGTTGCACTGCAAAGAATGAGGGGGTCCAGATGGGAACGGAACCGGGCATAACAAGCCACTCGCACAGCAGCACCGAACTGTGCGAGCCCGCGGTCCGGCTCTACTCCGAGGCCCTCAGCCACGGGCGCGTCCCACGAGCCGACATCGCACCGGCCCCCTGCCTCATCGAGATGGCGCTGATCCACCCCGACCCGCGCGATCCAGCGGTGATGCGCCCCGTCCCCCCGTCCGCCGCCCTGGCGCATCTGCTGCAACCCATCACCCGCGACATCCACGAACAGGTGCGCCGCAGCGCGGCGCTGGTCGAGACCCTGGCGCCCCTGGCGGCCATCGCGAGCGAGGACCCCAACCTCTCCATCACGGTGCTGGAGGGCAAGGGCCTGATCGACTCCGCCCTCCAGGAGGCCGCCGCCGTCGCCGACACAGAGGTTCTGACGGCTCAGCCGGGCGGTCACCGGTCGCCGGAACAGATCCAGCAGGGTCTGACCAACGGCCTGTCAGCTGTGGGCCGAGGAGCCCGGCTCCGCCACATCTACCAGCACCCGGCCCGCTACAGCTCCCCCGTCAGGAACTACCTGGAACAGATGCCACCGGGCCAGGTGCAGGTCAGAACGATGGAACAGACCATCGACCGGCTCATCATCTTCGACCACGCCGTGGCCTTCATTCCGGCGGCGGCCGACCGCGGTGTGGCCCTGCAGATCCGGCATCCGGCGCTGGTCCGCTACCTGGTGCAGGTGTACGAGGTGCTGTGGGCGCAGGCCACCCCGATCACCGAGCAGTTGCAGACGGCAGCCCCTGGCGCTCCGGTCACCGCCGTGCAGCTCAGCATCGCCAGGCTCCTGGTCGAGGGGCACCACGACGAGGCTGTGGCACGGAAGCTGGGCGTCAGCGTCCGCACCTGCCGCACGCACATCGCCAAGCTCATGCAGACCCTCGACGCCACGAGCCGCACCCACCTCGGCGCCCTCCTCGTCCGCTCCGGCATCGCGGCGTCCCGGCCGGGACAACGCGAAGACCCGCCGCCCCGCGCGAGCGGGACGACGGGCCTCGGGAAATGACAACACGCCCTAGTCCTTGGGCCGCTTGGGCCGCCAGACCACCAGTGCGCCGGCGTGCTGCACATCCTGGTACGGCACCAGATCGCGCCGGTACGAGGCGTGCACCTGCGCCTCGCGCTGCTGCAACGTCGCCGCCGCCCCGTCCACGGCCGCCGAGAGCTCGGCGACGCGCTGCTGGAGGGCGGCTACCTGGTTCTCCAGCTCGATGATGCGCTTGATACCGGCGAGGTTGATGCCCTCGTCCTGCGACAGCTGCTGCACGGTGCGCAGCAGCTCGATGTCACGGGCCGAGTAGCGCCTGCCGCGCCCGGCCGTGCGGTCGGGCGAGACCAGGCCGAGGCGGTCGTACTGGCGCAGCGTCTGGGGATGCAGGCCCGAGAGCTGGGCCGCGATCGAGATCACGTACACCGGGGATTCCTCGGTCAGCTCGTACGGATTACGCCGCCGGCCGTCCATCTCAAGCTCCCTTCGCTGCCTGGAACAGCTCCGCCCGCGGGTCCTGGCCCGCGGTCGCCTTGCGATAGGTCTCCAGGGCGTCCCGGGCGTCCGCGCCCAGGTCCTTGGGAACCACCACCTCCACGGTGACCAGCAGGTCGCCGCGGCTGCCGTCCTTGCGGACCGCGCCCTTGCCGCGGGCGCGCATGGTGCGCCCGTTGGGCGTGCCGGCCGGAAGCTTCAGGGTGACCGGCGGTCCGCCGAGCGTGGGCACCTTCACCTCGCCGCCGAGCGCCGCCTCCGTGAAGGTGACGGGCACGGTGACCGTGAGGTTGTCGCCCTTGCGGCCGAAGACCGGGTGGGCGTCGACGTGGACGACGACGTAGAGGTCGCCGGCCGGTCCGCCGCGCTCGCCGGGACCGCCCTTGCCGCGCAGCCGGATCCGCTGGCCGTTGGAGACGCCCGCCGGAATCCTGACCTGCATGGTGCGGGACGACTTCGCCCGGCCGCTGCCCTTGCAGACGTCACAGGGGTCCTGGGCGATGAGGCCCCGGCCCTTGCAGTCCACGCAGGGGTCGGTGAGCGAGAACCCGCCGCCGGTGCCGCGCGAGACCTGGCCGGTGCCGACGCAGGTCGGGCAGACCCTGGGGGTGCCGTTCTTGTCGCCGGTGCCGGAGCACGCCTTGCAGGGCGCCTGGCTGGACATCCGCAGCGGGACCGTGGCCCCGTCGACCGCCTCGGTGAAGCTGAGCGTCACCTCGGACTCGATGTCCTGACCGCGGCGCGGCTGCACCCGGGTGCCGGTGCCGCCGCCCCGGTTGAAGAGGCCGCCGAAGACGTCGCCCAGGCCGCCGCCACCGCCGCCGAAGCCGCCGGCTCCGCCGCCCTGGCCACCGCCCGGGGCGCCTCCGAAGAGGTCCCCCAGGTCGAAGTTGAAGTTGCCGCCACCGCTGCCGGGTCCGGGGCGGAAGCCGCCGTTGCCGAAGAGGGCGCGGGCCTCGTCGTACTCCTTGCGCTTCTTGGTGTCACCGAGGATGTCATTGGCCTCGGAGATCTCCTTGAAGCGCTCCTCCGCCTTGTTGTCACCCTTGTTGGCGTCCGGGTGGAACTCGCGGGCGAGCTTCCGGTACGCCTTCTTGATCTCGGCGTCCGTGGCGTCCTTCGGGACGCCGAGAACCTTGTAGTAGTCCTTCTCGACGAAGTCCTTCGTACTCATCGACGTCCCTCCTTCCGGACGACCGGCCCAGGGCCTTCGGTCCGGATCCTGCCGGGCTCATGGAGCCCCGCCTGATCCGGACCGAAGGCCCCGAGGGCCGGGCGGTGTACAGCCAAGTGGTCGGACGGAATGTCAGACCTCCTCGCCGCCACCGCTCTCCTCGTCGGCTGCCTGCTCTTCTTTCGCGTCCTTCGCGGCCGCGGGCGTCGCCCCCGGCTGGGGTTCGGCCACCGCCACCCGTGCGGGACGGATGGTGCGCTCGCCGATCCGGTACCCGGGCTGCAGGACCGCCACGCAGGTCGTCTCCGTGACGTCCGGCGCGTACGAGTGCATCAGGGCCTCGTGGATCGTCGGGTCGAAGGGCTCGCCCTCCTTGCCGAACTGCTGGAGGCCGAGCTTGGCGACGACCGTCTCCAGCGATTCGGCCACCGACTTGAACCCGCCCACGAGCTCACCGTGCTCCCGGGCCCGGCCGACGTCGTCGAGCACGGGCAGGAGCTCGGACAGAAGACCCGCGACCGCGATCTCCTTGACCGCGACCCGGTCCCGCTCCACGCGGCGGCGGTAGTTCTGGTATTCGGCCTGGAGCCGCTGGAGGTCTGCCGTGCGCTCGGAGAGCGCGGTGCGGACCTGGTCCAGCTGTGCCGTCAGACCGGCTGTCTGGTTCGCTTCCCCGGCGGGGGCCGCCGCCTCCTCCGAAGAGGGGGTGTCGGCCTCCGTCCCGGCGTCGTCAGAGGTGGCGCCGGAGGGGACGTCGGGCTTCTCCTCGAAGCCCGGGGTCTCCTCGGTCACGCCGCACCGCCCTTGTTGTCCTTCTCGTCGTCGACGATCTCGGCGTCGACGACATCGTCCTGACCGTCGCCCTGGGCCTGCTCGGCACCCGGCTGCGCGTCACCCTGCGGGCCGCCCTCGGCCTGGGCGTTGGCGTACATCGCCTGACCCAGCTTCTGGGAGACGGCCGCGACCTTCTCGGTGGCGGTACGGATCTCGGCGGTGTCCTCGCCCTTGAGCTTCTCCTTCAGCTCGGTGAGCGCGGCCTCCACCTCCGTCTTCACGTCGCCGGGGACCTTGTCCTCGTTGTCCTTGAGGAACTTCTCCGTCTGGTAGACGAGCTGCTCGCCCTGGTTGCGCGACTCGGCGGCCTCGCGGCGGCGGTGGTCCTCGTCCGCGTACTGCTCGGCCTCTTCGCGCATCCGGTTGACCTCGTCCTTCGGCAGCGAGGAGCCACCGGTGACGGTCATCTTCTGCTCCTTGCCGGTGCCGAGGTCCTTGGCAGCGACGTGCATGATGCCGTTGGCGTCGATGTCGAACGCGACCTCGATCTGCGGCACGCCACGCGGGGCCGGCGGCAGACCGGTCAGCTCGAACATTCCGAGCTTCTTGTTGTACGCCGCGATCTCGCGCTCGCCCTGGTAGACCTGGATCTGCACGGACGGCTGGTTGTCCTCGGCCGTCGTGAAGATCTCGGAGCGCTTGGTCGGGATCGTGGTGTTGCGCTCGATGAGCTTCGTCATGATGCCGCCCTTGGTCTCGATACCGAGAGACAGCGGGGTGACATCGAGCAGCAGGACGTCCTTGACCTCGCCCTTGAGGACACCGGCCTGGAGCGAGGCGCCGATGGCGACGACCTCGTCCGGGTTCACGCTCTTGTTGGCTTCCTGGCCGCCCGTGAGCTCCTTGACGAGCTCGGCGACGGCCGGCATACGGGTCGAGCCACCGACGAGAACGACGTGGTCGATCTCGGAGAGCTGGATGCCCGCGTCCTTGATGACGTTGTGGAACGGGGTCTTGCAGCGGTCCAGGAGGTCAGCGGTGAGCTGCTGGAACTGCGAGCGCGTGAGCTTCTCGTCCAGGTGCAGCGGGCCCTCGGCCGACGCCGTGATGTACGGCAGGTTGATCGTGGTCTCCGTCGAGGACGACAGCTCGATCTTCGCCTTCTCCGCGGCCTCGCGGAGACGCTGGAGAGCCATCTTGTCCTTGGACAGGTCCACGCCGTGCCCGTTGGCGAACTGCTTCACCAGGTAGTCGACGACGCGCTGGTCCCAGTCGTCACCACCGAGCTGGTTGTCGCCGTTGGTGGCCTTCACCTCGACGACGCCGTCACCGATCTCCAGGAGGGACACGTCGAAGGTGCCGCCACCGAGGTCGAAGACGAGGATCGTCTGGTCGTCCTTGTCGAGCCCGTACGCCAGCGCGGCGGCCGTCGGCTCGTTGACGATACGCAGGACGTTCAGGCCCGCGATCTCGCCGGCCTCCTTCGTCGCCTGACGCTCGGAGTCGTTGAAGTACGCCGGGACGGTGATCACCGCGTCGGTGACCTTCTCGCCCAGGTACGACTCGGCGTCACGCTTCAGCTTCTGCAGGATGAAGGCGCTCATCTGCTGCGGGTTGAAGCTCTTGCCGTCCAGGTCGATCTTCCAGTCAGTGCCCATGTGGCGCTTGACGGAGCGGATGGTCCTGTCGACGTTCGTCACTGCCTGGCGCTTGGCCACCTCGCCGACCAGCACCTCGCCGTTCTTCGCGAAGGCGACGACGGACGGCGTGGTCCTGGCGCCTTCGGCGTTGGTGATGACGGTGGGCTCGCCGCCTTCGAGAACGCTGACGACGGAGTTAGTCGTGCCCAGGTCGATGCCGACCGCACGTGCCATTTCAATTCCTCCAACTGACTACTTGAGTGGATCTGGCTCAAGGATGCATGACATCGCCCCCGGAGTCAACAGACCTGAGTCGAGGCGACTCAACTATCGTGCACACACTCCGCGCCACCAGCGAATTGTTCACCTTTGTGACGGCGGACACGCGCCGCATACGACTCAGACGGGGACGGATTCGAGCCGACTCCGGACGACACCTGCCCGCCCTGCGGGCCACACGGCCCTCACCATCATCGCGCCATGGGATCGTTCTGTCACAAAATGCCGCGATGCGCACAAAACAGACGACCAACCGGCAGACAACCGACCCGCTCGGCAGCCGGCCGGCAGTCCGGGATCCGCCGGCAGCCGACCCCCGCGGCCGATTCCAGGCAGGTGCGAACGATGCAGACGCAGAGGCCGAGACAGAGGCAGACGCCGCGGCGGGCGCCGCGGCGGAGACCGGCGCGCCGTCCGCAGCGGACGGCGCCGCGTCCCTGGCAGCCGCCGAGGCCGCCCCGCACGGCGAGCGCCCTCGCGGCCCTGCG
This sequence comes from Streptomyces sp. NPDC050423, assembly GCF_040655445.1. Lineage (NCBI taxonomy): Bacteria > Bacillati > Actinomycetota > Actinomycetes > Kitasatosporales > Streptomycetaceae > Streptomyces > Streptomyces sp. NPDC050423. The sequence goes on along the minus strand of NZ_JBFAJY010000029.1, from coordinate 5,795 downwards.
GGCGCTGACCCCGGCCGCCCCGCCGCGCCCCACCGCCAAGCGCACCCTGGACCTGCTCCTCGGCTCGGCCGTCCTGCTCCTGGCCGCCCCCGCCCTCGCGGCGGCTGCCCTCACCCTCGCCGTACTGCGGCGCCCCGGCGGCGTACTGACCCGCTCCCCGCGCACCGGACTGACCGGCAGGCCCTTCGTACTGCTGTCCCTGAACACCCGGCGGCTGCGGCTGGACGCGCTCTCCCGGCTGCCCCACGTCGTACGGGGCGAGCTCTCCCTGGTCGGCCCCGAACCGCTCGCACCGGGCGACGAACGGGGCACGGCCGCCGGTGCGCGAGACTGGCGGCGGGAACTGAGGCCCGGACTGACCGGCCTGGCCCAGGTGCGCCGCCGCTCCACGATGCCGTGGGACGAGGCGGACCTCCTCGACCAGCACTACGCCGAGCACCACGGGCTCGCGCTGGACCTGGCGATCCTGACGGAGGCCGCGTGCACCCCCCTGCGCGAGGCCGCCCGCACCCTGTCCCGGCGCGGCCGGGCGAGCCCGAGCGACACAGATCACCGCCTGCCCAACTACAGCGCGGCGGAATAAGTGGATAGTGTCAGCACAGACTGATTAAGTTACTGCTTAGTAATCCCCAGTACGTGCCAGTAGGTACTGGAACCCACCCTCGCAGGCCCGAGGAGCCCCCAAATGCAACTCGCCGCGATCATCGTGTCGCTGGTGCTGACCGTGGTCGGCGTTGCGCTCATCGCCCGAGCCGTCGCGCAGATCTACCGGTCCGTCACGCTCGGACAGCCGGTCCCGGCCGGCAGTCGCACGGACAACCCGAAACAGCGCACGATCACCCTGGTCAAGGAGTTCCTCGGCCACACCCGGATGAACCGGTGGGGGATCGTCGGCTTCGCGCACTGGTTCGTCGCCATCGGCTTCCTGACGCTGCCGCCGACGCTGCTCCAGGCGTACGGACAGCTCTTCAAGGCCGACTGGGTCCTCCCGATCATCGGTGAATGGCTGCCGTTCGAGCTGTACATCGAGTTCATCGGCCTGATGACGACGGTCGGCATTCTCGTGCTGATCGCCATCCGGCTGCTGAACCTGCCCTCCCGGGCCGGCCGCAAGTCGCGGTTCGCGGGCTCGAAGGCCTGGCAGGCGTACTTCGTCGAGTACGTCATCCTCGTCATCGGCCTGGCGATCCTGACCCTGCGCGGTCTTGAGGGCGCGATCCACCACGTCGGGGGCTACGAGGCCGCGTACTTCGTCTCGTACCCGCTGGTCCTCGCCTTCAAGGGACTCGCGCTCGGCACGCTGCAGAACCTCATCTACCTCACTGCGATGATCAAGATCGGCGTCTCGCTGATCTGGATGATCACGGTCGCGCTCAACACCAACATGGGTGTCGCCTGGCACCGCTTCCTCGCCTTCCCGAACATCTGGTTCAAGCGGAACGCCGACGGCGAGGTCGCGCTCGGCGCGCTGCAGCCGATGACCTCGGGCGGCAAGCCGATCGACTGGGAGGACCCGGGCGAGGACGACACCTTCGGTGTCTCCCAGGTCGAGCAGTTCTCCTGGAAGGGCATCCTCGACTTCTCCACGTGCACGGAGTGCGGTCGCTGCCAGTCGCAGTGCCCCGCCTGGAACACCGGCAAGCCGCTCTCCCCGAAGCTCCTGATCATGTCCCTGCGCGACCACGCCCACGCCAAGGCCCCGTACCTGCTGGCCGGCGGCGGCAAGGACATGGAGGGCAACGAGAAGGCGACCGAGGAGCAGCTCAAGGACGTCCCCGCGGCCGCCCTCGCGGAGGCCGAGCGCCCCCTCGTCGGAACCGCCGAGGAGAACGGCGTCATCGACCCGGACGTGCTCTGGTCCTGCACCACCTGCGGTGCGTGCGTGGAGCAGTGCCCGGTCGACATCGAGCACATCGACCACATCGTCGACATGCGCCGCTACCAGGTGATGATCGAGTCCGCGTTCCCGTCCGAGGCGGGCACGATGCTCAAGAACCTGGAGAAGAAGGGCAACCCCTGGGGGCTCGCCAAGAAGCAGCGCGTCGAGTGGACCAAGGAGGTCGACTTCGAGGTCCCGATCGTCGGCAAGGACGTCGAGGACCTCTCCGAGATCGACTACCTGTACTGGGTCGGCTGCGCCGGCGCCCTGGAGGACCGCGCCAAGAAGACCACGAAGGCCTTCGCGGAGCTGCTCCACATCGCGGGCGTCAAGTTCGCGATCATGGGCGGTGACGAGAAGTGCACGGGCGACTCGGCCCGCCGCCTGGGCAACGAGCCGCTGTTCCAGCAGCTCGGCCAGGAGAACGTCGCGATGCTGAACATGGCTTTTGGCGAGGATGACGACGACGACTCCACCAAGAAGGCGAAGGCGACGAAGAAGATCGTCGCGACCTGCCCGCACTGCTTCAACACCATCGCGAACGAGTACCCGCAGCTCGGCGGCGAGTACGAGGTCATCCACCACACGCAGCTGCTCCAGCACCTCATCGACGAGGGCAGGCTGGTCCCGGTGACGCCGGTCGAGGGTCTGATCACGTACCACGACCCCTGCTACCTGGGCCGTCACAACAAGATCTACACGCCCCCGCGCGAGATCATCGCGAAGGTCCCGGGTCTGCGGAACGAGGAGATGCACCGCCACAAGGAGCGCGGCTTCTGCTGCGGCGCCGGCGGTGCCCGGATGTGGATGGAGGAGCGGATCGGCAAGCGCATCAACAACGAGCGCGTCGACGAGGCTCTCTCCCTCAACCCCGACATCGTCTCCACTGCCTGCCCGTTCTGCCTCGTCATGCTGACCGACTCGGTCAACGGCAAGAAGAACGACGGCCAGGCGAAGGAGTCGATCCAGGTGGTCGACGTCTCGCAGCTGCTGCTCGACTCCGTGAGGACCCCGGCCGATCCGGCGGGCGAGCCGGAAACGGCGGACGCGCCGGAGCCGGAACCGGTGAAGTAACCGGTACCGCGCCACCGCGGTGCACAAGCGGCCGGACCTGCCTCGGGGGCAGGACCGGCCGCTTCTGCTTTCCCGCCCGGTGACGCATCATGTGGGACGGCCGCTGGGTACGCGCCGCAGAGGGACGAGGCGCATGAATCGGACGGAACGGACGAGGTGCTCCAGTGCGGATACGTAACGCGAGGGCGACGGCCACCACCGCGGCCGGCTGCGCCTGCGCCCTCCTGCTGACGGCCTGCACAGGCTCCCCGGCCTCCGGACCGGGCAAGAACGGCGACGCCCCGCCCACCGCCCTGTCCGGCCTCGCGGGCGCCGAGCGCCACCCCGTACCGCGCGGCAGCGGCAGCCACACCCCCGACGACTTCAACGGCGACGGCCACCGCGACCTCGTCCTGAACAACCTGGTGAAGCCCGCGGCCGACAGCCACGGCGACGACGCGGGCATCGGCATCGTGTACGGCTCCGCCTCCCGGGGCCTCGACCCGTCCGTACGCCAGCTGCTGAGCGCGCACGCGAACGCCGCCAGGACCGGCGACACCCTCCCCTCAGCGTTCGACGCCGAGGCCTCGTGCGATCTGGACCAGGACGGCTTCACCGATCTGATCGTGGCCACCGACCCCCCGTACAACGGCATCGGCCGCCCGCCCGTACCGCTCCAGATCCTCTTCGGCTCCCCCGCGGGCCTCACCGGCAAGGCGGTCACGCTCCGCATCCCGGACCGGGCCCGCTTCGGCAACGAGTGGCCCGACCACCCCGTCTGCGGCGACTTCGACGGTGACCGGAAGCCGGATCTGGCCGTGACGGCGAGCGCGGGCCGGCTCAGCTTCCTGCGCGGCCCCTTCACCCGCGACGGCCGCCCGCACGCCGCCGGGGGCACCATCCCGGGCGCCGGCCCCGCGCTGTCGGCCCCCGAGCCCCGGGCGGACACGAACGGCGACGGGTACGACGACCTGGTGTACGCCGCCCGCCCCCACGAGCCCGGCACGGCCGCCAAGGGCACGCTGCTGCTGGGCAGCCCCGACGGACCGGGCCGGCCGGGCGGCACGTACCGCTTCAGGGCCCCGGCCGGCGAACTCCCGGCAGCGCCACTGCGCCGGAAGACGCCCCCCGCGAACGCCACCACCACGGCCACCGGCTCCCCCGCCACCACCACTGACCCCGCCGGTTCCCCGGCCCCCGCGGAAACGACCCTCCTCATCCGCTACGCGGACTTCGACGGCGACAAGAAGCCGGACACGGTGGTGCGCACCCACCGCGGCGAGACGGCGGACCTGATCGCGCTGTACCCGGCGGCCACCCCGGACCGCCCGCTGATCACGTTCACCAGCGCCCTGTTCAACACCCTCTGACCCACCCGCCCCACGCACCCGTCCGAGCCCTCTCGCGTACCGGTCCCGTCCCTCCGGACAACCCCCAGGGTTCCCTTAGGGGATGTCACAGCTAGGCCGCAAAGGCGGGCCAGTTCCCCCGCCCCTCACACCCACCCCGGACGGACCAGGTACGTTCGATTACGTGGCTGGATTCAGGATCGGACGCGGCCGGGACAACCGCACCCCGCAGCAAGCGCAGCAGCAACCGCGGCAGCAGCCGTACGGCAATCAGGCACCACCGCCGTACGGACAGCAGCAATGGCCGCCGATGGGAGGGAACGGCACCCCGCACAACGGCGGCGGCTACAACGGCGGCGGGGGCCCGAACAACGGCGGCTACCCCCCGGCCGGCGGCTACCAGGGCGGCGGAGCGGACGAGCCGGAGTACTTCGCCGACCCGTACCCCCAGCCCCACCAACCACAACACCCCCAGCAACCGCACCAGGGCGACCCGTACGCCAACAACCCGGGCCACACACAGGCCTTCAGCATCAGCGAGGACCCCTACGGCGGCGGGAACACCTACCGCGCCGGCCAGGCCCCCGTCCAGCCCGCAGGCCCGCGCCTGCACTGGAAGCAGCTGCTGAGGGGCATCGTGACGCGCCCCGCCCCGACGTTCTGGCAGATGCGCGACTACCCCGTCTGGGGCCCGGCGCTCATCGTCACCTTCCTCTACGGTCTGCTGGCGCTCTTCGGCTTCGACGAGGCCCGCGACGACGCGATCCACGCCCCGGTCAACAACGTCATCCCCTACGTCATCATCACGGGCATCGGCTTCGTGATCGGCGGCCTGGTGCTCGGCGCGGTCACCCACACACTCGCCCGCCAGCTGGGCGGCGACGGCGCCTGGCAGCCGACGGTGGGCCTCTCCATGCTGATCATGTCCATCACGGACTCCCCCCGCCTGATCTTCGCGCTGTTCCTGGGCGGCGAGAACTCCCTGGTCCAGATCCTCGGCTGGGCGACCTGGCTGGCCGCGGCGGCCCTGCTCACGTCGATGGTGAGCAAGTCCCACGACCTGCCGTGGCCGAAGGCGCTGGGCGCGAGCGCGATCCAGCTGATCGCGCTGGTATCGATCCTCAAACTGGGCACGATCTGACCCTGCCCCCGGCCTGACCCGAAAAGACCCCCGGCACCAAAAGGCTCCGGGGGTCCTTCACGTCCACACCCACGTCCGCACGCGCGTCGGACCAACGACTCAGGCGTCCAGCACCTGCCCGCTGCGGCGCACGACGGGCTTCTCCACACTCCAGGCTGACTTGACTCTATGACGGTAGTAGTCTGGCCGTGCTCTGAGAAGCAGGGGGAGGCCCGTCCATAGTGGCTCGCAAGGTGGGGATTTACACCCGAATCTCTCGGGACGACGAGGGCGACGCACTAGCCTCGAAGTTTCGTGACGGTCCGCCGATGGAGTCGGTGGACCGTTTTCGTGCCGTGGGCTGAGGTTGTGCAGGTTGAGGGCCCGAGTGTCG
>NZ_JBFAJY010000028.1:94824-100692 GCF_040655445.1 Streptomyces sp. NPDC050423 | reverse complement strand
CCGCCCGCGAACACGAACGGCTCTACACCCACCCCCACCAGGCCGGATTCAGACTGACCGCCTGAACAATCTTCACTTCAGAAGAGCCGCACCCAACCTCAATACCGGTGACTTACTCGACTTTCGACGTTCTGGCAGGTTTGGGGTCTCACGCGGCGGCGTTGGTGCTGGCGGCGGCCCATGCCTGCTGGACGGTGCGGATTTCCTGCTCGGTGGGCTGGCCTGGGCGGGTGGGCATAAATCGGGCGGCGATGATCACTCGGCGGAGCTTGGCGACCATGTCGGACAGTGAGGGGTCGGTCTTGGTGGTGTACCAGGGTGCGCGCTCGCGGCGCTCGGTCACGTCGCCGGGCTGGTGGCCGTGCAGTGCGTACCAGGCAACGGTGATCGTGTAGCAGTACAGGCCGAAGGGCACGGTGCGTTCCACCGCGGCCCGGGTGCGGTTGTGGGCCTGGCCGGCTCCGAGCAGGTGGCGGGCCTCTGCGAAGGTGACCTCGATCGACCAGCGCTTCGCGTAACGGGTGATCAGCTCCGCCGCGCTGCTGGTCAGGTCGGTGGTGACCAGGGCGAGGTCGTAGCCGGTGTCGGTGGTGTCGTCCCACAGCAGGATCACTCGCACGGTGCGGGTGTGGAAGGAGCCGTACCACAGGCAGGTAACCTCGGCCAGGTGCACGGTGTCGGTGCGCTGATAGCGCGTGACCTGCACGGGAGCGAAATCGGCGGTGGCCGCGAGTTGGGCGGGGGTGCCCAGACGGACGCCCTTGAGCGCGGGACGCCCGCGTTTGCCGGTCCGGGGCGGGGCCAGGGCGAACAGGACCGAAGACGAGGGCAGCCGGGTGGTGAAGGTGCAGGTCGCGGGCAGCCGGGTGGTGAAGGTGCAGGTCGCGGGCAGGCCGCGCAGGGCCTTGCCGTGGTAGGCGGCGTCCGCGACCACGTGGATGCGTCGGCCGTGGTGGCAGGCGGCCAGGAAGCGGATCATGGACGCGGCGATGTCGACCTTGGACTGTTCCTGCTTGGGGCGCCACAGCCGGGCCATCACCGGCAGACACACCGGCCGGGCCAGGAAAGGCAGGTCAACGACCAGGCCGAGGACCACGAAGCAGGTCCCGCGCCCGACACCGCGGGGGCCGGTGGCCGCGCCGTCGTGCTGCCAGGCCGCGCCGAAGACCTTCTTCCCGCGCCGCTTGAACAGCGTGTCGTCCACCACCAACGTCAACACAGCATCCGCTGGGAGGAGTTGGCGCACGATCAAGTGGGACAGGGAGATGCCCAAAAGGTCCGGGTTCCAGCGCGCACGGGAGAAGAAGGCGTGGGCACGGTCGTGGGACCAGGTACGCGTCAGCCCCACGCCGGTCAGCATGCCGGTCACCGTGCCCCGCCCGGTCTGCGCGATCAGGCCCGTGACCAGCGCGGCGAAGGTGGTGAAGGTCGGCACGGTGAAACAACCCCGCAGGAACACCAGTACCGCCAGCAGCGAAGCGGGTACGGCCGGATCCGGAAGCATCGGCGGGTCCCTTCCCGGAGGAGACAGAAGCCGCCGATGCTTCTCCGCTGTCTCCAGCCCGCGCAGCCTGATGACGCCTCATCACCCGCCAGAGCGACCCCCACGACGATCAACGAAAACGTCGAAAGTCGAGAGATTCCCAGCTCGGCAGGAAAACCGAGCTCCGCACCCCCCGCCTGCGATTACTGGTCGTCTGCGGCGCCGAGGTGACAGAACACACCTACGTCCAGGGCCTCAAGAACGCTGCCCGGAATCCAGCCGTATCGATCAAGATCGTCAAGTATCCCAAAGCTCCCTCCCAAGTAGTCGCGCACACGGTGAAGCTGCTTGAGGCAGCCGACGACGCCTACGACGAGGCGTGGTGCGTCCTGGACGTCGACGAGTTCACCGATATCGATCAGGCCCTGCGTGAAGCCGACCGCAACCACATCGGGATCGCGCTATCGAACCCGTGCTTCGAAGTGTGGCTGCTGCTGCACTTCACCAATCACCGCAAGCACGCACCCTCCTACGACCAGCTCGTTCCGATTCTGAACAAGTACACGCCGGGCGGATACTCCAAGACGGACCTTGACTTCCGTCACTACGAGGACGGCTGGCGCGAGGCGGTCCGCCGGGCGAGGCTGCTGGCTCCGGACGGCAAGGAGCGGGAAGTGAACCCCTCGACCGGCATGTGGAAGCTCGCGCTCGCCATCGGCGGGCCGCAGTAGGGCGGCGCCCCGCACAAGTCAGGGGCGCTCCAGGCCCCACGTCTGCAGGACGTAGGGCCGTCCCTTCTCCTCGCCCTCGATCAGGGGTCGGCCGAGCAGGCTGAAGCCCGCCCTCGTGGCCACCCCGACGCTGGCGGCGTTGTCGGCCTCAAGCTCCAGGATCACCTGTTCCGCCCCCAGCTCCTCGAAGGCGTACGCGGCCATCACCCGTACCGCCCGTGCGGCCAGACCGTGGCCCCGGTGGGCCGGGCCGACCGCGTAACCGAGCTCCGTGCCCTCGGGGGCGCGTCGCAGCATCACCTCGCCGAGCGGGGCGCCGCCGTCCACGGTGATCGCGAGCAGGATGGTCGAGCCCTCCTCCCGCAGGCGCCGGGCCTTGTCCAGGCGGGTCCGGGCGGCCTCCTCGTCGAAGGGCGAGACGATCGGGGTCCAGTGGGCGATGTCGGCGTGGTCGAACAGATCCGGCATCGCGGCCAGGTCCGCTTCCGTCCAGTCGCGCAGGACGAGGCCCTCCCCCGTGAGCTCGATCCGGTCGGGAAAGGGTGACGTGGTGCTGCTCATGGTGCGGGGCCTCCCTGGCGTGTTCAGGACGGAGCAGGATATCCGTGCCGTGGCTACCGAGCCCCGTGGACGAGCAGCCCCAGTACCAGGACGGCCGCCGCCGTGGCGAGGAACACGATGCCGCCCACGATGTCGCGGGAGCCCACTCGCAGGTGGGCGATGATCGCGCCGATGAAGTAGAGGATGAGGCCGGACGCGGCGAGGGTGCCCAGGAGCGGGACGGCGAGTCCCGCCAGCAGCCCCACCGTGCCCGCCGCGAGCAGCGAGCCCAGCACGGGCACCCATCTGCGGTGGATGCCCTTCATGTCCGCCTGGGTCTTGGGGTATTCGTGGCCGATCAAGTAGGTGACGGCGGCGGCTCCGTTGAAGACCGCGCCGAGGATGGTGACCGTGAGGTAGGCGGTGAACACGATGTCTCCGATGCGTTCGATTCCGTGGGGAACAGTGTTGCCCGGCGCTCCCTTGCGGGAGGCCGTTCCCCTGAACGACGAACCGGAGCCCCGGCTTGTGACATCGCCCCTCACCCATCGCCCGCGCTCAGCCCAGCGCGTCCTCGATCATCGCCGCCCACTGCGCCACCACTCGGCGCCGGCGGGCGGTGTCGTCGGTGAGGACGTTGGCCAGACCCAGGCCGCGGGCCATGTCCAGGAGGCCCTGGACCGTTTCGCGTACGCCGGGGCGGGTCTCGTCGGCGTGCAGGAGGCCGACGGCGATGCGGTGGGTCTCGCGGCCTACGCGGGCTTCGAGTTCGGTGACGCGGGGGCGGAGCTGTTCCTCGTTGGAGGCGGCGACCCAGAGCTGGAGGGCGGCGCGGAAGAGCGGGCCGGTGTAGAGGTCGACGAGGGCGGCGACGACCGCGGCGCGGTCCTGGTCGGGGAGGGCGCGCAGGGCGGCGGAGCGTTCCTCGGCGACGTACTCGACGGCGGCGGTGAACAGGTCCTCGCGGGTGGGGAAGTGGTGCTGGGCGGCGCCGCGCGAGACCCCGGCGCGTTCGGCGACGACGGAGACGGTGGAGCCGGCCCAGCCGTGTGCGGCCAGGCAGGAGACCGCGGCTTCGAGGAGCTTCTGCCGGGTGGCACGGCTGCGGTCCTGCTTGGGGGGTGTCAGAGCCGCCATGCGGGGTCCCGTCGTTCCAGGAAGGCCGTCATCCCCTCCCGTGCCTCGTCGGAGGCGAAGAGTGTGGCGGAGCGGGCGATGAGGTCTTCGGCGTACTGGTCGAAAGTCTCCAGCACAGTAGCCGTGACCAGCTCCTTCGATGCGGCCAGCCCCTGGGGCGAGGCCCTGCGCAGTCCGTCGAGTACCGGTACGAGCGCCTTGTCCACGTCCTCGGCGGCGAGGGTGACGAGGCCGGTCCTGGCGGCTTCGGTCGCGTCGAAGCGTTCGCCGGTGAGGTAGTAGCGGGCTGCGGCGCGGGGGTCCAGGCGGGGCAGCAGGGGCAGGGAGATGACGGCGGGGGCGAGCCCGAGGCGTGATTCGGTGAGGGCGAAGGAGGAGTCGGGTCCGGCGACCGAGATGTCGCAGGCGCCGAGCAGGCCGAGGCCGCCCGCCCGGACGTGTCCGGTGACCCGGGCGACGACCGGTTTCGGCAGGGTGACGACGCGTCGCATGAGGGCGACGAAGGCGTGCGGGTCGGCCGGTGCCTTCAGGTCGGCGCCCGCGCAGAACGTGTTGCCGGTGTGGGTGAGGACCACCGCCCGGATGCTCTCGTCGGTCGCGCAGGCGTCGAGGGCCTCGGTCAGTGCGGCCACGAGCGGTGCGCTCAGGGCGTTGCGGTTGGCCGGGGAGTCGAGCGTGAGGGTGGTGATGCCCCGCTCGTGGGCGGGTGGGGCGAGCCGACTCATCTGATGGGTCTCCCTCTGCTTCTGCCCGGCCGGAGCGTCGAGCGTGGCACCACGGACAAGAACAATCAAGCGTGCTTGCATGATTTGTGCGAGCGCGATGTCCGGGCAGCCCCGCGCCGCACCGCATCCGGCGCGCGCCCTCGACCGAACGCTCCATCGACCTTCGTCCGGCCACACCGTGCGTCGGCCGGAAGACAGATCGATCAGCTCGACGCCTCCTGCCCAAGGCGCCCAGAACAAGATGCCCAGACCGAGGTGCCCAGAACAAGATGCACAGCCCAAGAGCCACCGAGAGGCCCATACGCCGCGAACGTTTCAGAAGCCGCCCCGCGAAGTGCGGGTTCTGCAAGGATGATTTCCATGGCTGAGACGAATACGGCGCCCACCGAGCTGAGGCTGACGGTCTCCGGAACAGAGGCCCTGGAACACCTCCGCGCCCTACGCGAATGGCTGACCCTCGAGGAAGCACTTCGGGGGCGGCTGACGCTGCACGGCGAGGCTCCGGAACCGGGCCACATGGGCACGTCCATGGACGTTCTGATGGTGGCTCTCGGATCGGGCGGCGCCGGCGCCGTACTGGCGCGCTCCCTGACAACCTGGCTGGTCCAGCGGCGCTCCGACGTCAAGGTCACAGTGCAGGCGCCGAACGGGGGACACGTCGAAGTGGACGTCAAACGGGCCGCGGATCCAGCACGGGTGATCGCGGAGGTGCACACACTGCTGGGCCAGTTGGAGAGTTGAAGCCGTGTCGAAGCCCTGGACGCCCGACGGGGCCTCCTCCCGTGCGCTGCTGATCGGCGTATCGGACTACAAGTCCCCCGGCCTGGAGCAGATTCCCGCCGTGCGGAACAACCTCGACGCGCTCAAGGACGCCCTCTCCGGCGAACGCGGCCTGCTCCTCCCGGACCACATCCGCACCCTCGGCGCAAACGGCGCCCCGGTCGACCGGGGCGCGATCGGCAGGGAACTCACCTCCGCCCGGCGTGAGGCCGAAGACCTGCTGCTCGTCTACTACGCCGGCCACGGTCTGCTCGACAACAACGGCCTTCTCCACCTGGCCGTCACAGGCACCGACCCCGACCCCGACAAGGGCACCGGCTTCACAGCCCTGCCCTTCCAGCTCCTCAAACGTGAACTGGCGCAGTCCCGCGCCAAGGCCAGGGTCCTCGTACTCGACTGCTGCTTCTCCGGCCGAGCCGTAGCCGCAATGAGCCCCCAACACACCCTGCTCTCCGGCCAACTCGACCTGAAC
>NZ_JBFAJY010000028.1:0-94726 GCF_040655445.1 Streptomyces sp. NPDC050423 | reverse complement strand
GAGCCCGATCGGTCAACGCAGCCAGCAACCTCGTCCTCACCCGCGGACCAGCCAAAACAAAACCCCCCACCACCCACACAACCCCACCCCCGCACCCGCCCCTACCCGGCCCACCAGAAGTACGATTCAGAGCAAAAGTCAGCTGGCGCAAGCGCCTCCCGGGGCCATTCATGATCTTCTGGTTCCTATTCATGGCATTTGGCACCTTTATGACGCTTATCGCCGCATGGCCGCTTGGCCTTCTCGTGGCCCTGCCGCTGCTGCTCGTCATGCGAGCCTCCGCGAGGAATGTTCGGGCAAAATATGCAAGCTTGTCGATCGATGGCACCGGCCTGTCTGTAGACAAGCCGGGATGGCCCCCGTTCCAAATCCCCTGGGAGCACGTCTCCCACCTCGGCGTTCTCCATGGATACGTCTTCAGCACAAAATACGACGGCGTCCTGAAAGCGGATAACGTTTTAATTGTCCGACTATCGCAGAGCAGCCCTCGTATCAAGGGAACATGGTTCGCTCCGAGAGACGGGAAAGATGTTCTCCACTCTCTCAGGAGAATCGGGTACGTCGGTTTCCCAATTCAGGACTTCAATGCGGACCCGACGCAACTCCGCCAGGCAGTCGAACGCCTCAGCGACCGGCCGTACCGATCCGACCTGGAACTCGGCGAGGTCGACCCGCGGCTCCGTTCCGTGGTGTCGGACACGTAGACACCCCACACATGCTCCGACCGGTGGTCGCGGTCCACAACATTGCAGGTTGCGGCTCCGTCATCGCTGCTTCTCCCTGTCCCGCAGTTCGCGGCGGAGGATCTTGCCGGAGACTGCGCGCGGTACGGCGTCGATGAACTCGACCTGCCTGATCTTCTTGTACGGGGCGACGCGCTCGGCGACGTACGCCATGACGTCGTCCGCCGTGAGGTCCGCGGGGGCGACGGACGGGTGGCGGACCAGGCAGGCCTTGGGGACCTCGTTGCCGTCCTCGTCGTACACGCCGATGACGGCGGCGTCGGCTATGGACGCGTGGCCGAGCAGCAGCGCTTCGAGTTCGGCGGGGGCGACCTGGTAGCCCTTGTACTTGATGAGTTCCTTGACCCGGTCGACGACGAACAGCCAGCCCTCGTCGTCCACCCGGCCGATGTCGCCGGTGTGCACCCAGCCGTCCGCGTCGATCATGGCGGCGGTGGCGTCGGGGCGGCCGAGGTAGCCCTTCATCACCTGGGGGCCGCGGATCAGGATCTCGCCGTCGGTGCCGGTTCCGGCGTCCTCACCGGGGGCGTCGAGCGAGACGATGCGCATCTCGGTGTTGGGCAGCAGGGTGCCCACGGCCCCGGGCGGCGGGTTCTCGGCGGCCAGCGGGACGACGTGGGTGCCGGGCGAGAGCTCCGTCATCCCGTACGCCTGGCGCACGGGCGGCAGTCCGAGCCGCCGGGAGCAGGCGGCGGCGAGTTCGGCGTCGAGCGGGGCGGCGGAGCTGACGATGTACTCCAGCGAGGACAGGTCGAACCGGTCGACGACCGGGTGCTTCGCGAGGGCCAGCACGATCGGCGGGGCCACGTACAGGCCGGTGATGCGGTGCGTCTCGATCGCGGTCAGGAACTGGGTGAGGTCGAAGCGCGGCAGCACGACGACGGTGGCGCCGGTCCGCAGCGGCGCGTTCATCAGGGCGGTCAGCCCGTAGATGTGGAAGAAGGGGAGCACGGCCAGGATGCGGGCGCCGGCGCCCATGGGGACGAAGGGGCGCAGCTGTTCCAGGTTGGTGGCCATGGAGCGGTGGGTGAGCATGACGCCCTTGGGGACGCCCGTGGTGCCGGAGGAGTACGGCAGCGCGGCGATGTCCTCGGCCGGGTCGATGGTGATCATCGGTTCGGGGGCGGTGGTGGTGAGCAGGTCGAGGATCGAGGTGTGCCCGTCGGCCTGGTCGCAGACGAAGATCTCCTCGATGCCGCCGGCGAGTTCGGCCGCGCGGCGGGCCGTGTCCAGGAGCGGGGAGACGGTGACGATCCAGCGCGCGGAGGAGTCGCGGAGCTGCTTGGCGAACTCCTCGGCCGTGGCGAGCGGGTGGGCGGTGGTGACGGTGGCCCCGGCCCGGGTGGCGCCGAAGAAGACGGCCGGGTAGGCGATGGTGTTCGGGCTGTGCAGGGCGAGTACGTCGCCCTTGACGAGACCGGCGGCGGCCAGCCCCGCGGCGATCTTCCGGTGGAAGGAGTCGAGCTGCCGGTAGGTGAGCCGGCTGCTGTCGTCCGTACCGTCGATCAGGGCGACCGTGTCGCCGTACTCCGCGGCGGCCTGGCCCAGCACCGCGTCGTGGATGGCTGTGTCGAGTGGCTGGACGTCGGGGTAGTCGCTCCGGAACACGTGCACCATGGCGGGGAGTCCCTTCGATGCGGATTGGCGGGGCGGCGGCGGGAACGGGCCGCTCCGTACGGCGCGTGGAGAGGTGGCGTGCGGCGCCGGGCCGGGACCCGCGACCCTGGGGGCGGGTCCCGTACGGCGTGGAGGGACAGAATGGCGGCTGTCAGTACGACTTGGGGAGACCCAGGGACTGATGGGATACGTAGTTCAGGATCATTTCCCGGCTGACCGGTGCGATCCGGGCGACCCGGGACGCGGTGATGAGGGAGCCGAGGCCGTACTCGCGGGTGAGGCCGTTGCCGCCGAGGGTGTGCACCGCCTGGTCGACGGCCTTCACGCACGCCTCCCCGGCCGCGTACTTCGCCATGTTCGCCGCCTCGCCCGCGCCGACGTCGTCCCCGTCGTCGTAGAGCCGGGCGGCCTTCTGCATCATCAGCCGGGCCAGTTCGAGTTCGATGTGCGCCTGGGCGAGGGGGTGCGCGATGGCCTGGTGGGCGCCGATGGGCTCCTTCCACACCTGGCGGGTCTTCGCGTACTCGACGGCGCGGCCCAGCGCGTAGCGGCCCATCCCGATGCCGAAGGCCGCGGTCATGATGCGTTCCGGGTTGAGCCCGGCGAAGAGCTGGAGGAGGCCCGCGTCCTCGTCGCCGACGAGCGCGTCGGCGGGCAGCCGTACGTCGTCGAGGACCAGCTCGAACTGCTTCTCCGGCGCCTGGAGTTCCATGTCGATGTGCGAGCGCTGGAAGCCGGGTGCGTCGCGCGGGATGATGAAGAGGCAGGGCTTCAGCTTGCCGGACCTGGCGTCCTCGGCGCGGCCGACGATGAGCGTGGCGTCGGCGATGTCGACGCCGGAGACGAAGACCTTGCGGCCGGTGAGCACCCACTCCTCGCCGTCGCGGCGGGCGGTGGTGGTGATCCGGTGCGAGTTGGAACCGGCGTCCGGCTCGGTGATCCCGAAGGCCATGGTGAGGCTGCCGTCCGCGAGGCCGGGCAGCCACTGCCGCTGTTGTTCGTCGGTGCCGAAGCGGGCTATGACGGTGCCGCAGATGGCGGGCGAGACAACCATCATGAGGAGCGGCGAGCCCGCCGCCCCCAACTCCTCCAGCACGATGGAGAGTTCCGCCATGCCGCAGCCTCCGCCGCCGTGCTCCTCGGGGAGATTCACGCCGAGATAGCCCAGCTTGGCGGCCTCCGCCCACAGCTCGTGGGGGTGGGCGCCGTCGCGGACGACGGCGGCCATGTAGTCGCGTCCGTACCGCTTGCCGAGGGCGGCGACGGCGGCGCGCAGGGCCTGGTGCTCTTCGGTTTCGAGGACGGTGCTCATGCGGTCTCCTCAACAGGTGCGGATGCGTCGTCCGTGACGACGGCGAGCAGTGCGCCGACCTCCACCTGGAGGCCGGGTGCGGCGTGGAGCGCGGTGAGGGTGCCCGTGGCGGGGGCGAGGACGCGGTGCTCCATCTTCATCGCCTCCAGCCAGATCAGCGGCTGCCCGGCCGCGACGGCGGACCCGGCCGCCAGCCCCTCGGCCAGGCGGACCACCGTGCCGGGCATCGGGGCGAGCAGGGAGCCGGGCTCGGTCCGTACGGCGGGGTCGGTGAAGCGGGGCAGGGCGGTGAAGGCGTACGAGCCGGTGGCCGTGTCCACGTACCGCCGGTCGCCGTGGCCGTGGACGTCGAAGTGCCGGGTGACGCCCCCCGTTTCGAGGGTGACGCGGCCGGGGCTCGCGGAGACGACGCGGACGCCCTCCGTGGGGACGGCGAACCCGTCACGGGTGGTGCGGTAGGTGATCTCGTGCTCGCTGCCGTCCGGTTCGCTGCGGTAGCGCCTGCGGCGGGGCTGCGAGGGGAGGTTGCGCCAGGCGCCGAAGCGGGTGACGCCTGCGGTGGCGGTGGTGTTGCGGGCCGCCTCCGCGAGGGCGGCGGCGGTGGCGGCCAGCCGGACGGCCGCCTCTTCGGGTGCGGGGGTCAGCGCCTTCAGGTGGCGTTCGTAGAAGCCGGTGTCCAGGCGGGCCGCCGTGAAGTCCGGGTGGCGCAGGGAGCGGACGAGCAGGTCACGGTTGGTGACCGGGCCGTGGACGCGGGCGCGTTCCAGGGTGCGGGCGAGGAGGCGTACGGCCTCGGTGCGGGTGGGGGCGTGGGCGATGACCTTGGCGATCATCGGGTCGTAGTGCACGCCGATGGTGTCGCCGCCGGTGTATCCGGTGTCCAGGCGCACGCCGGGCTCCTCCGGTACGTCGAGCGAGAGCAGTGCTCCGGTCTGTGGCTGCCAGTCGCGGGCCGGGTCCTCCGCGTAGAGCCGGGCCTCGACGGCGTGCCCGGCGGGGTGCGGGGGCGCGGCGGACGGCAGGGGTTCGCCCTCGGCGGTGCGCAGCTGGAGCGCGACGAGATCGAGGCCGAACACGGCCTCGGTGACGGGGTGTTCGACCTGGAGGCGGGTGTTCATCTCCAGGAAGTACGGCCGCCCGTCGTCGGTGACGAGGAATTCGACGGTGCCCGCGCCCCGGTAGCCGACGGCCCGTGCGGCGGCGACGGCGGCGGCGTGCAGCCGGTCGCGCAGCCCGTCGTCGAGACCGGGTGCGGGGGCCTCCTCGATGACCTTCTGGTGGCGGCGCTGGAGGGAGCAGTCGCGGGTGCCGAGCGCCCAGACGCCGTCGTGCCCGTCGGCCATGATCTGGACCTCGACGTGCCGGCCGCGCTCCACGTACGGCTCGGCGAAGACCTCCCCGTCCCCGAAGGCGGACCGCGCCTCGGCCGCCGCTGCCGTCAACTCGCTCTCCAGATCCACGAGTTCGCGGACGATCCGCATCCCCCGGCCGCCGCCGCCCGCAGCCGCCTTGAGGAGCAGCGGCAGGTCCTCGGCGCGGGCCTCGGCCGGGTCGACGGGGGCGAGGAGCGGGACGCCGGCGGCGGCCATCAGTTCCTTGGCGCGGGTCTTGGACGCCATCAGCTCGATGGCCCGGACCGGCGGCCCGACCCAGACCAGCCCCGCGTCCCGCACGGCGGCGGCGAACCCGGCGTTCTCGGAGAGGAAGCCGTACCCGGGGTGGACGGCGTCGGCGCCCGCCGCGAGGGCGGCGGCCACGACGAGATCGCCGCGCAGATACGTATCGGAGGGGGCGGACCCCGGCAACCGTACGGCGGTGTCGGCCTCCCGTACGTGGAGCGCGTCGGCGTCCGCGTCGGAGTACACGGCGACGGTGGCGATACCGAGCGCGCGGCAGGTGCGGAAGATCCGGCAGGCGATCTCGCCCCGGTTGGCGACGATGAGTGAGTGAATAGTGGCTGTCAAGGACAGAACCCTTTCCGCTAGAAGACCGCAACCATCAATTGAGGAACCCCGACGGCGAGCAACCACCTCCGCGAGAGCGGCGGCGGTTCAGCCGCAAAAGGGGGTCCTCACATCCGGAAGACGCCGAAGCCGCCGCGGGCGCCCTCGACCGGTGCGGTGTGGATGGCGGACAGGCACATCCCGAGGACGGTCCTGGTGTCGCGCGGGTCGATGACCCCGTCGTCGTACAGCCGGCCGGACAGGAACATCGGCAGGGACTCGGACTCGATCTGCTGCTCGACCATGGCCCGCAGCCCGGCGTCGGCCTCGTCGTCGTACGGGCGTCCCTTCGCGGCGGCGGAGGCGCGGGCGACGATGGAGAGCACCCCGGCCAGTTGCTGCGGGCCCATGACGGCGGACTTGCTGCTGGGCCAGGCGAACAGGAAGCGCGGGTCGTACGCCCGGCCGCACATGCCGTAGTGCCCGGCGCCGTAGGAGGCGCCCATCAGCACGGACAGGTGCGGGACCTTCGAGTTCGACACGGCGTTGATCATCATGGCGCCGTGCTTGATGATGCCGCCCTGCTCGTACTCCTTGCCGACCATGTAGCCGGTGGTGTTGTGCAGGAAGAGCAGCGGGATGTCGCGCTGGTTGGCGAGCTGGATGAACTGGGCGGCCTTCTGCGACTCCTCGCTGAACAGCACGCCCTGCGCGTTGGCGAGGATCCCGACCGGGTAGCCGTGCAGTCGTGCCCAGCCGGTGACCAGGCTGGTCCCGTAGAGCGGTTTGAACGCGTCGAAGTCCGAGCCGTCGACCAGCCGGGCGATGACCTCGCGCGGGTCGAAGGGCACCTTCAGGTCGCCGGGCACGATGCCGATCAGCTCGTCCTCGTCGTACTTCGGCGGCTCGGCGGGGCCCGGATCGCCGTGCGCCTTGCGCCAGTTGAGGCGGGCGACGATGCGGCGGGCCTGCCGCAGGGCGTCCTGCTCGTCGACGGCGAAGTGGTCGGCGAGGCCCGAAGTGCGGGCGTGCATCTCGGCGCCGCCGAGTGATTCGTCGTCGCTCTCCTCGCCGGTGGCCATCTTCACCAGCGGCGGACCGCCGAGGAACACCTTGGACCGTTCCTTGATCATGACGGTGTGGTCGGACATTCCGGGGACGTACGCCCCGCCGGCCGTGGAGTTCCCGAAGACGACGGCCACGGTCGGGATACCGGCGGCCGAAAGGCGCGTGATGTCGCGGAAGAGCGCCCCGCCGGGGATGAAGATCTCCTTCTGCGAGGGGAGGTCGGCGCCGCCCGACTCGACGAGGCTGATGCAAGGCAGCCGGTTGGCGAAGGCGATCTCGTTGGCGCGCAGGGCCTTCTTCAGCGTCCAGGGGTTGGAGGCGCCGCCGCGTACGGTCGGGTCGTTGGCGGTGATCAGGCACTCCACGCCCTCGACCACCCCGATCCCGGTGACGAGCGAGGCCCCCACCGTGTAGTCGCTGCCCCAGGCGGCGAGCGGCGACAGCTCCAGGAACGGGCTGTCCTCGTCGATCAGGAGCTCGATGCGCTCGCGGGCCAGCAGCTTGCCGCGTGCGCGGTGCCGCTCGACGTACTTCTCGCCGCCGCCCTCCAGCGCCTTGGCGTGCGCGGCGTCCAGTTCGGCGAGCTTGTCGAGCATGGCCGTGCGGTTCGCGCTGTATTCGGGGCTCGCGGTGTCGAGCCCGGTGGGCAGGACGGTCATGCGTGCACCTCCGGTGCGTCGGCGCTGCCCAGAAGGGCCACGGGTATCTCCAGGTGGCGCGAGCGCAGCCACTCCCCCACCGCCTTGGCCTGCGGGTCGAAACGGTGCTGGGCGGCGACGCCCTCGCCGAGCAGCCCGTGGACGGTGAAGTTCAGGGCGCGCAGGTGGGGCAGGACATGGCGTACGACGGTGAGCGCGGCGGTCTCCGGGAGCAGCTCGCGAAACCGCCCGACGGTCAGCTCGTGGGCCAGCCACCGCCACGCCTCGTCGCTCCGCACCCACACCCCGACGTTCGCGTCCCCGCCCTTGTCGCCACTGCGGGCGCCCGCGAGACGCCCGAGCGGTGCGCTGCGCGTGGGCAGACCGGCGGCCAACGGCTCGGGCAGTGCGGGCTGTTCGACGTCCGCGAGGGCCTGCGTCCGTGCGGGCGGTCCCTGCGCCTCGCGCCGCCCGTCCGGGAGCACGGCCACCTGCGTCACCTCTCCCGCCGGTACGTAGCGGGCCTCGAACACCCCGTAGGGCGCGCCCTTTCCGGGCGGGGCGGTGACGTGGAAGCCCGGGTAGCTGCCGAGGGCCAGCTCGATCGCGGCGCCGGACAGGGCCCGCCCGACGGCGTCCGGGTCCTGGTCGCGGACGACGAGCCGGAGCAGGGCGCTCGCGGTCTCCTCGGTCGCGGCGTCAGCCCGGTCGGTACGGGCGAGCTCCCACCGCACCGCGTCGGGCCGGCGCCCGGCGCGGTCGAAGGCGTCCGCGAACTGGCCCCGGACGAGCTGCGCCTTGGCCTCGACGTCGAGCCCGGTGAGCACGAAGACGACCTCGTTCCGCCAGCCGCCGAGCCGGGTGAGTCCGGCCTTGAGGGTGGGCGGCGGGGCCTCACCGCGCACCCCGGAGATCCTGACCCGGTCCGGGGCCTCCTGCGCCAGTCGTACGGTGTCGAGGCGGGCGGTGACGTCGGGTCCGGCGTACCGGGCGCCGGCGGTCTCGTACAGAAGTTGGGCGGTGATCGTACCGACGTCGACGACGCCGCCCGTGCCGTCGTGCTTGGTGATGACGGACGTGCCGTCGGCGTGGATCTCGGCGACGGGGAAGCCGGGCCGCCGCAGGTCGTGGCCGCGGAAGAAGGAGTAGTTCCCGCCGGTGGCCTGGGTGCCGCACTCCAGGACGTGCCCGGCGACGACGGCGCCGGCGAGCGCGTCGTGGTCCTCGGGTCCCCAGCCGAAGTGGGCGGCGGCGGGCCCGGTGACGAGCGCGGCGTCGGTGACCCGGCCGGTGACGACGACGTCGGCGCCGGCCCGCAGGCAGGCGGCGATGCCGTCGCCGCCGAGATAGGCGTTGGCCGTGAGGTAGCCGTCGGGTACGGGGAGGCTGTCGCCCTCGACATGCGCGACACGCACCGGCACGCCGACCCTGTCGGCCAACTCCCGTACGGCGTCCGCGAGTCCGGCCGGGTTGAGCCCGCCGGCGTTGGTGACGATCCGCACCCCGCGCTCCCTGGCGAGCCCGAGGCCCTCCTCCAGCTGGCGCAGGAAGGTGGTGGCGTAGCCGCGCGAGGGGTCCTTGAGCCGGCCGCGGCCGAGGATGAGCATGGTCAGCTCGGCGAGGTAGTCGCCGGTGAGGACGTCGAGGGGGCCGCCGGTGAGCATCTCGCGCACGGCGTCGAAGCGGTCGCCGTAGAACCCGGAGGCGTTGCCGATCCGCAGCGGCGCGGGCACGTCCGTCACGTGCGGCGCGGGCGCGGGCGCGTCCGTCACTTCCCGGTCCCCCGCCGCGGGGCGCGTCCGGGTCCGGCGGGCCCGGCGAAGGCCTGCGCGATGCCCAGCCACACCTCGGCGTCGGCCCCCTCGGCCCGGACGGCGAGGTCGTCGCGGTGGGCGCGCTGGGTGACGAGCAGGCAGAAGTCGTGCAGCGGCCCGGTGACCCGCTGGGCGGCGCCCTCGGGCCCGTAGGCGATCAACTCTCCGTCAGGGCCCTCCAGTTCCACCCGGAACTCCTCTCCGGGCGCCTCGATCCCCCGGACGAGGAAGGCGTAGTCCCGGGCCTTTACCCCGATCCGCGCGACGTGCCGCAGCCGGGCGGTGGGGGTACGGGTGACACCGAGCGCGTCGGCCACGTCCTGGCCGTGCGCCCAGGTCTCCATGAGCCGCCCGGTCGCCATGGAGGCGACGCTCATCGGCGGCCCGTACCAGGGGAACCGGGTCCCGGCCGGGGCCGCCCGCAGGGCCTCCTGGAGGCGCTCGCGCCCGGTGCGCCAGTGGGTGAGCAGGGCGCCGGGGGTGTACGCCGCCACGACGGCGGCGGCGGCCTCGTCGACGAAGCCCTCGGGGTCCCGCAGCGCCTGCGCGACCTCGTCCCCGAACCGCCCGGGGTCGGTCACGGAGAGCAGCGCCACCTCGTCGGTCCAGCTCAGATGGGCCACCTGATGGGCGACGGTCCACCCCGCGGCCGGTGTCGCCCCGGCCCACTGCGGGGCGCTCAACCCCGCTACCAGCAGGTCGAGTTCCTCGCTCTCGCTGCGCAGATCGTCGAGCACGGCTGAGGCATCGGACACGGTGCGCTCCCCTCGGGGCGTGGCGGTGTGCCCCGGAGCCTGCCAGCGGGACAGAAAACAATCAAGCATGCTTGCATTATTTTTGCCGCGCGGTGCCTCCCGGGCTCCTGCCCCGGAGGTACCCGGCACCGGGGGTCTGCCTCCACTGCCACCGGGGGCCTGAGGCAGTCACGTAGCGGGCGGGCAGCCCCATCGACCGGGAATGCGATGCCGAGAAGTATTGGTGATGTCCGAAGGGGCGCCCCACCGGACCCGCCGGACACAGCCAAGACTTTCCGTCCCCAGCCGTTCACGTGAATCCTAAGGGCTGTCCCGCAATTGCTGGTGGAACAGCGCGCGGCGTCAGATGCGGTGCATCGCAAGGCGGAGGGACGCCCGAATACTGGATGTATTCGGGCGTTCCGACAACGAATTCCAGGAGCCCGGCCGCCGCGAAGCCGTCGACGCCCGCCGCAGCGGCGTCCCTCCGCATGGTCGAGAACGGTGACCACAGCCTGGCCTTCCACGTCACACCCGGCCGCCTGCCGGCCCTGGTCCTGGACGCGGGTGGCGGCGAGGACTCGTCGTACTGGAAGAAGATGGCGCCCGAACTGGCGAAGAGGACCGGTTCCATGGTCGTCACGTACGACCGGGCCGGAATGGGAAAGAGCGACGAGGTTCCCGGGGCGTGGAAAGTCGAGAACGCGGTATCCGATCTGAAGGCCGGACTGACGGAGCTGGGAATCACCCATGACGTGATCCTGGTTTCGCATTCCCAGGCGGGCGAGGTCGCCACGTATTTCGCCAACGAGAACCCGAATTGGCTCACGGGCGCCGTCCTTGTCGACGGAAGTCTGCCCCAGTTCTACACGGACGAGGAAACGGCGAAGACCGAAGCCGCGAACAAGGCCCAGGTGGAGGCCCTCAAGGACCAGCCCTCGACGCAGCAGATCCGCCAGTTGCTCGCCACCGCTGACGGCTACGGCCCCATGCACCGCGCGTACCACAAGGTCTCCTGGCCCCAGAGCGTCCCGGCGACGGCCATCGCCTCGGAGAAGACCCCCTTCGAGACCCCCGACGACGCCCAGCTCTGGCGCGACGCCCAGCAGAAGTTCGTGGAGGAGGCCCCGAACCGCGACCTCGTGACCGCCGCGAAGAGCTCGCACGACATCGCCAACGACCGCCCGGATGTCATTGTCACGGCGGTCACGAAGATGCTGAAGACCGCGAGCTGACCGTGGGCGGACGAGGAACGGCACCGCCCCGCACGGTCGGCGAGAGCGTGGGGGCGGTGGCGGAGGCCCGGACCGCAATCGGACTGGCCCGAGCCTCCCGGTCATGGGGCAGGGTCAGGCGGACTGGGCCACTCTGCCGGCGCCCGCCTTCGCCGGTGCGATGCCGAAGATGTCCACCGCGTGGTAGTACGTCCAGGCCGTGGCGTTGCACGAGGTCAGCTTCGCGCCGGAGTAGGCGGCGCAGACGCGCTTGAGGTCCGCGTAGAGGGCGGAGTCCAGGCGGGCCTTGTTGGCGGAGAACGTGCCGGCGGCCTTGTAGTTGCGGTACCCGAAGTCGTGGCGGGCGCAGGCCGTTTGGAAGGGGAAGCCGAACGGGTTGTCGGGCGAGCTGCTGCAGTAGTCCGTCGACCAGTCGAAGCCGTACGCGCCCCAGGCGCCCTGGTTGTTGCGGGCGGCGTTCCAGGCGTTGTAACTGGAGGCGCTCGTCTGGGTCCAGGAGCTGAGGACCTGGGGCTTGTCCGCTGGGGCGGCGGAAGCGGATACGGCGGGCAGCAGGGCGAGCGGGAGCGACAGGGCGGCCGTGGCGAGCAAGGTGGCGAAGCGGCGACGCATGTACAACCTCCGGTAGGTGTGGGGGGAGTTGCTGTAGCTGTGCGCCTCGTGGGTCCCACGAGGCAGCACCAGGATGCCGTCATGTACATGGCGAGTGCGGCACTTTCGTCAATTAGCCCCGCCGTTTCGGTCGAGATGAGGCCGGAAGCGGGGGAGGAAATACGAAAAATGCCTTCTGAGCTGGGACGATGAGTTGTGAGCGCGGAGCACGGCCGAGCCCGGAACGGCCTCTCCAGGAGGAGAGCCGCCCCGGGCGCGAGGGGGGACAGGCACCAGCGGTCAGAGAGCCGCCACGTGGTAGGGCGACACGTTCATCCATCCGTTGGCCGCCGCGCCGTTGCGCGTGCCCTTGGTGGCCTTGGCCAGGGTGTACCAGGAGTCGACGTAGTCGGGGTCGTCGGTCCACCAGGACGTGGGGATGGCGTCCAGGAGCGCGTCGGCCAGGGGTATGTACACCCCCTGGTCGGTGATGGTCAGCAGGGCCGTGACGATGGCCTTGGCGAGCGCCTGGTAGTTGGTGTCGCCGTCGTCCTCCATCATGACCGCGTCGGCCATCTCGTACTTGTAGTTCGACCAGTTCACGAGGACCTGGTTCGGGTAGTACGTGGTGGCGTCCTTGTTCAGGTACGGCATCTCGACGGTGTCGACGCGCGGCTTGCCGTCCTTGCCGAAGCCGGTCACCAGGGTGAAGATCTCGGCGTCACCCTTGATCCACGGCTCCTTGTCGTCGGAGAGCCGAACCGAGTTGATCAGCGTGGTGTCGATCCCCTCGCCGACCGCCGGAGCGGCGACGTTCAGCCGGGCGGCCGGGACCGGCACGTCGAGGCCGTTCGCCTCCAGCGCCTCGTTGACGACCTTCAGGCCCTCGGTGATGGCCTTGGCGCCGTCGACGTCGACGAGGTAGACGGGCCGGTCCGGGGCGGCGGCGAGGGACAGCTCGTGGGCGGCGCCCTCACTGTCGTACGCGGTGAACGTCGACGCGTCGTCGTCGGACGGCGCGGCGGCCACCAAGGGGGCCACCCCGCCCTTGAGCGAGGCCTTCATCGACGCGTCCGCCAGGCCGACCCGCAGCAGCGAACCGGCCCGTCCGCCCAGCCCCTTCGCAGCGCGGACGCCCCGGTCGGCCGCCGCTACCCGCGGCGCGAGGCGTGTACCGGCGACGGTGGTTGACGCGCGGGTCAGCGCCCGCAGGTCCACCGAGTCGGCGGCCAGCGCCGCGTCCCGGACCTGTCTCCCCCAGGCCGGATCGGTGAGGGCCACTGCGAGCGAACGCGCGGTCGCGTCCTCGATACCGGCGACCGACGACACCGGCGTGGCGGCGGAATCGTCCCGGTCGTACTGTCCGGCGAACGCGGTGCCCTGGAGGGGTAACAGGACGGTTGCGGCCAGCGCGATCCCGATCAGGGTGGTGCGCAGGGGTGTTGATGTGGTCAAGGCGGTCTCCTGCTGAATGAGTCGTGGCAATTCAGGGGGTGACAGCGGGTCCGTCCATGCGAGTAGATCTGGAGGTCTACTCGCATAGACCCGCAGGAAAAAGATGTACCGCACATGACATATCCAAACTCCTGAGCGCCAAGATCTTCAGGTTCGGCTACTGGCCACTGTCCCCCGTGCGAGCTACCCGCAGGTGCGCTCCGCAGGGTGATGATTCGAGGCCGCCGTCTCCGTAGCGTCAGGGCCGACGACGCATCACAGCCACCGATGCGGACACCCCCCCTACCCCTTTTCCTGTTCGGAGGACGAAATGGCGCGCATCATCAGGAAGACCGCCCTGGCCGCACTGTGCATCACCGCGGCCTGTGCGGGACTCGTGGCGTGCGACGACGATGACGAGGGCTTCCTGGAGGGACTGGACGACAACCCTTCGCTGTCGAAGCCCGCCCTGGACGGGCTCTCCGGAACGAAGAAGATCAGCATCCGGGGCAGCTCGGTGAACGTCGCCTGCTCGGGCAGCCGGACGGACGGCAAGCCGGTCGTCGTCGTGCTGGCCGGGCTGGACGACGACCTGACCAAGACGGCCGCCTTCCGCAAGACCCTCGGCACGGAGCACCGGGTCTGTTCCTACGACCGGCTCGGCCAGGGCGGGAGCGACAAGCCGTCCGGGGTCCAGTCCCTCGCTGCCGGCGGGAAGATCCTCACCGGCGTGCTCGACCAGGTCGCCGGTGACACTCCGGTCGTCCTGGTGGGACACTCGCTGGGCGGGCTCGTCGCCGCCCGGTACGCCCCCGACCACCAGGACAGGGTCAAGGGTCTGGTTCTGCTGGACGCCACCTCACCGACGACGAGCGGCGACATCCAGAAAGTGATCCCCGCGTCGGCCACCGGCCCGAGCGCCCAGCTGCGGGAGCAGGCCGTCGCGGTCGCCCGGGGCCAGAACTCGGAGAAGCTCGCCTTCCCCGACGCAGCGGTGCGCCCGGCCGGGGACATCCCGGTGGAGGTCGTCCAGCACGGCACCAAGTACCTCGGCGCGTTCCCCGTGTACGGGGCCGGCCTGGAGCGGGTGTGGACCGAGGGGCAGCACAAGTGGGCCGGGATCTCCGGCAACAGCAAGCTCAGCACCGCCGCCGACAGCGCCCACCACATCTACGTGGACCGCGCCGACCTCGCCGTCAAGGCGGTCCGGCGTGTCACCGCGCAGGTGACCCGGTAGCCTTCCGAGCCCTCCGGCCCCGGCCGCCGCTACCGCTGCCGATCTGACCGCGTACCGCCCCCATGCTCGCGCCGATGACGAGCGCGATGGCCAGGGCGTCCGTGGTGGAGAGCGCCTGGTCGAGGATGAGGAAGCCGGCCGTGGCCGCGATGGCGGGTTCCAGGCTCATGAGGATCGCGAAGGTGGCCGCGGGCAGCCGGCGCAGCGCCATCAGTTCGAGGGTGTACGGGAGGACCGAGCTCAGCACCGCGACGGCCGCGCCCAGTCCGAGCGTGCTGGGCACCAGGAGCTTCGAGCCCGCCTCCATGATGCCGAGCGGCAGCGAGAGCAGGGCCGCCACCACCATCGCCATGGCCAGTCCGTCGGCCTGCGGGAAACGGCGGCCGGTGCGGGCGCTGAAGATGATGTACGCCGCCCACATGGCCCCCGCGCCGAGGGCGTACGCGGCGCCCACCGGATCGAGCCGGTCGAAGCCGCCGCCGCTCAGCAGCAGGACCCCGCCCAGCGCGAGGGCCGCCCAGACCAGGTTGACCAGGCGGCGCGAGGCGAAGACCGAGAGGGCGAGCGGGCCCAGCACCTCCAGGGTGACGGCCGCGCCGAGCGGGATGCGGTCGGCGGCCTGGTAGAAGAGCGTGTTCATGCCGCCCATCGCGACGCCGAACGCGAGCACCGTGCCCCAGTCGGCGCGCGAGTGCCCGCGCAGCCTGGGGCGGCACACCACGAGCAGCACCAGCGCGGCGGGGACCAGCCGCAGCGTGACGACACCGAGGGCGCCCGCCTTCGGCATCAGCAGGACCGCGACCGCCGCGCCGAACTGAACGGAGAGGCCGCCCGCCACCACCAGCGCGATCGGGGCGAGCGCGGCTCTGCGCCCTCCGGCACGGCCCGGCTCGCCGGGTCCGGCCGGCTCGCCCGGTCCGCCGAGCGCGGTGGCCGCTTCCGGGGTGGCGAATGCCGCGGCCGTTTCTGCGGCGGTGCCCTGGTCGTTCACCTGTGGCCTGACTTCCTGAGTTCACGAATTACGTCACATGCGATGCAAATGCGGCACAGTGCAACACACTGCACCATCCAATTGAAGATACTGCACTCATCCCGTGCAGCCCATCCCCTTACCGTAGGCACCTCCGCGCGGCGCGTGAAATGCCGACTGGGCTCCCGTTATGCTTCCCGCGCATGAGTACAGGACAGGGCACGGACCGGGGCACGGGGACAGGCCGGGGCACGGGGACAGGCCGGAGCACGAGGACAGGCCGGGGCTCCGGCGCGAGCGCCGGGCGTGGGGTCGAGATCCGGCATCTGCGGGCGTTCCTCGCCGTGGCCGACGAGTCCAGCGTCACCCGGGCCGCCTCCCGGCTCCGGCTCACCCAGCCCGCCGTCTCGCGGACCCTGGCCGCCCTGGAGCGGCACCTCGGCATCCGGCTCGTCGACCGCTCCACCCACCACCTGGTCCTCACCCCCGAGGGCGTCGCCTTCCGCGACAAGGCCGCCGCCGCGGTGGCCGCGTTCGACGAGGCGCTCGACCCCGGCGGGCTGCGGCGGCGGCCGCTGCGGCTCGGGCACGCCTGGTCCGCGTTCGGCCGCTACACCACACCGCTGCTCCGCAGCTGGCAGGAGCGGTATCCGCAGACCCCGCTCGAACTCCTGCGGATCGACGACCGCACGGCCGGGCTGACCCGTGGCGAGGTCGATGCCGCACTGCTGCGCGGGCCGGTCGAGGCGCCCGGCCTCCTCACCGAGGTGCTGTTCGACGAGAAGCGGGTCGCGGCCGTGGCGGCGGACGGCCCGCTGGCCGCCCGCACCGCGCTCCGGCTCGCCGATCTGGCGAGCGGCACCGTCGTCCTGAACACCGTCTCCGGCACCACCACCCCCGACCTGTGGCCGCCGTCCGCGCGGCCCGCCGCCACCCTCACCGTCGCCAACACCGACGACTGGCTGACCGCCATCGCGGCGGGCCGCGGCGCCGGGGTCTCCACCGCCTCGACCGCTGCCATGCACCCGCACGCCGGTGTCGTCTACCGGCCGCTCACCGACGCCCCCACCGTGCCGGTACTGCTCGCCCGCCGCGACGCCCCCGGCCACCCGGCGCTCGCCGATCTCGCGGCGCTGGCCCGCGAGATCGTGGGGCGAGACGTCACGGAGTGAGGCAATTTCCGGGCCGGGCCGCGCAGTTGGGGTGCTCTGAACGAGGAACGCACAGAGGAACGCACACGCAACGCAGCAACCGGGGGCACCTTGTCGGACACCATCAACGTGCACGGAATCGTGGCCGCCGCCTACCAGGCGCGCAGGCTCGGCGCCCTGGACTCGATCCATCTCGCCACCGCCGAACCGTTCCGGGTAGGCCTCACCGCCTTCGTCACGTACGACGGCGAACTGGCCCGAGCCGCCACGGACTTCGGACTGCCGGTTCACGCGCCGGCTTAACGACCTGGTGCGCGATGGGGAGCGGGTCAGCGAGCGGCGTCATGCGGCTTCGAATCCAAGGCGGAGGAGGGAATCGACGCGGAGCGTCGTTGACCGACGACAACGCCGGAGGCGGAGTCGCAGGGCGTCGGGAGCCCGCTCACTATCGTGCACCAGGTCGTTAAGAGTTCCCTGACTCCAGAGCCTCCGCCAGAACCTCCGCGAGGTGCCGCGCCCGCACTCCGCCCAGCTGGTCCAGCTGGGTGCGGCAGGAGAACCCGTCCGCCAGGATCTCCGTACCGGGCGCCGCCCCCCGTACCGCCGGCAGCAGCGCGTCCTCGGCGCAGGCCGCGGAGACCTCCCAGTGGCCGCGTTCGAAGCCGAAGTTGCCGGCCAGCCCGCAGCAGCCGCCGGTCAGTTCGCCGGTCAGGCCCGCCCGTTCGCGCAGCCGGCGGTCCGGCCCGTCGCCCAGGACCGCGTGCTGGTGGCAGTGCGTCTGGCCGGTGACCGGGCGGTCCAGGCGCGGGGGCCGCCAGTCGGGGGCGTACTTCTCCAGGTACTCGGCCAGGGTGTGGACCGAGGCGGCCAGTCCGGCGGCGCGGGGGTCGTCGGGGAGGAGTTCCGGGAGGTCGCCGCGGAGGGTGGCCGCGCAGCTCGGTTCGAGGACGATCACGGGTGAGCCGTGCGTGCCGGCCAGCCGGTCCAGGGTGCGGCGCATCACCTTGCGGGCCCGGTCCAGCTGCCCCGTCGAGACGTACGTGAGGCCGCAGCACAGTCCGCGGCCGGCCGGGACCACCCGGCGGCCCGTCGCCGCCTCCACGACCCGCACCGCCGCCCGGCCCACCTCGGGCGAGAGGTGTTCGGTGAAGGTGTCGGGCCAGACGGTGGCCACCTCGTCGCCGGAGAGGAGAGACGTCCCCTTGCCCCGGCGCCTGCCCAGCCACCGGGTGAACGTCTCGCGCGCCAGGACCGGGATGCCACGCTCCGGTGCGATCCCGGCCGGCCGCTTGACCAGGGCCGCCAGCGGCCGCACCCGGGCCAGCGCGTTCAGCGCGCCCGCGAAGGGCGACGCCAGGCGCAGCCACACCGGGAGCCGTCCCATCGTGTAGTGGGCGGCGGGGCGCAGCCGGTGCCGGTAGTGGTGGTGCAGGAACTCCGCCTTGTACGTGGCCATGTCGACGCCCACCGGGCAGTCGCTGCGGCAGCCCTTGCAGGACAGGCACAGGTCGAGCGCGTCCCGTACCTCCGTCGAGCGCCAGCCGTCCGTGATCACCCCGCCCGCGGGGCCGGCCAGCATCTCGTGCAGCAGCCGGGCCCGGCCTCGGGTCGAGTGGGCCTCCTCGCCGGTCGCGCGGAAGGACGGGCACATCACGGCCGGGCCCGAGGCCTCCCGCGTACGGCACTTGGCGACGCCGACGCATCTGCGCACCGCTGCCGAGAAGTCGCCGCCGTCGTGCGGGTAGCCGAACGCCACGTCGACCGGCTTTCGGGGCAGCACGTCGAAGCGCAGGTTCTCGTCCAGCCGGGCGGGGCGGGCGAGGATGCCGGGGTTCATGCCGCCGTCCGGGTCCCAGAGGTCCTTGAACCGGGTGAAGAGGGAGACCAGTTCGCTCCCGTACATCCTCGGCAGGAGTTCGGCGCGGGCCTGGCCGTCGCCGTGTTCGCCGGAGAGCGATCCGCCGTGTGCGACGACGAGCGAGGCGAGTTCCTCCGAGAAGCGGCGGAAGCGGGCCACGCCGTCGCCGCTCAGCAGGTCGAAGTCGATCCGGACGTGGATGCAGCCGTCGCCGAAGTGCCCGTACGGGGTGCCGCGCAGCCCGTGCTCGGTGAGCAGGGCGCGGAAGTCGCGGAGGTAGGGGCCGAGCCGGGCGGGCGGCACGGCGCAGTCCTCCCAGCCGGGCCAGGCCTCACCGCCCCCGGGCGTCCGGGTGGCGGTGCCGGCGGCGTCCTCCCTGATGCGCCACAGCGCCCGCTGCCCGGCCGGGTCGGTGACGACGGCGGTGTCCACCGCGTCGGCGGACGCGGTCCCGGCGATCCGTTCGGCGTGCGCCCGTGCCTCGGCCGGGGTGGCGCCGCCCGTCTCGACGAAGAGCCAGGCAGCCCCGCGCGGCAGCCCGGCCGGTTCGCGTACGAGGTCGGCGGCCATGCCCTCGACGGTCAGCGGGTGGTGCGGGAGGAGGCCGGGGGCGGCCTCGGCGGCGGCGGCCTCGTCGGCGTAGCCGAGCACGGCGAGCGCGCGGGCGGCGGGCGCCTCGACGAGCCGCAGCGTCGCCTCCGTCACCACGCCGAGGGTGCCCTCGCTGCCGCAGAACGCGCGGGCGGGGTCGGGGCCGCGCTCGGGCAGCAGCGCGTCCAGGGCGTACCCGGAGATGCGGCGCGGGAGTTCGGGGAATCCGGTGCGCAGGAGGGCGAGGTGGGCGGCGACCAGCTCCGGGAGCCCGGGGGGCCCGGCCGCGCCCCGTTCCAGGCGCAGGGTGTCGCCGCCGTAGCGGGCGACGGTCAGGGCGTGGACGTTGTCGGCGGTGGTGCCCCAGGCGACCGAGTGCGAGCCGCAGGAGTTGTTGCCGATCATGCCGCCGATCGTGCAGCGGCTGTGCGTGGAGGGGTCCGGGCCGAAGGTGAGCCCGTGCGGTGCGGCGGCGGCCCGCAGGTCGTCCAGGACGACGCCCGGCTGGACCACCGCCGTACGGGCGCCGGCGTCCAGCTCGACGACCGACCGCAAGTGGCGGGTGAGGTCGAGGACGACGCCGGTACCGGTGGCCTGCCCGGCGATGGACGTACCGCCGCCGCGCGGCACGACGGGCACCCCGTGCGCGCGGCAGACGGCGAGCGCGGCGGCGATGTCGTCGGCGTCGCGCGGGGCGACGACGCCGAGCGGCACCCGGCGGTAGTTGGACGCGTCCATCGTCGTCAGGGCCCGCGCGGTGGCGTCGAACGCGACGTCGCCGCGTACGGCGGAGCGCAGTTCGGCGGCGAGCGCGGTGCGGTCGGGACCGGCTCCGGGGTCTGCGTCGCGACCGGCTTCGGGGCGTGCTTCGGGGCCTGTTGTTGACTCGCGAGGTGCCATCCGGACAGGATGCCGCCGGTCGGGGCAGGTGGTCTTCCGGGCCTGCGCGTTTCTGTCGAATACGTCAATACGCCTGAATCCGACGAGCGCCCGAACATATACGCAACAGAGAGCACCACAAGTTCTTCCCAAACAGATCGTCAATTCTCATATAGTGACTCAGACTTGTCTGGGAATCATCTGTTCCAGTTGTGGCATTTGATCCCCGCCGTAGCGATTTGCCCGAACCACCCCGTCCGTCACCGTCCGCGTCCCAAGGACTCCGCTTGCGCCCCTCAACCAGGCCGACCGCACTGGCACTGCTGGTCACGGTGGTCATCACCGGATCCCTGTGCCTCTGGGCAGCCGTCGCCGCCCCCGAATCGGCCAGGACCACAGTGGCGTGGGGAGCGGGTTCCGCCGCCGTGCTGCTGTCCGCCGCCGTCGCCGCCTCCGTCCACGCCCGCGCCACGGTGCGCCGACTGCGCGAGATGCACGCGGCCGAGAGCAGCCGGTTCACCGCCGAGACCTCCCGGATGGTCTCCGCCTCCGCCTACGACGCCCAGCGCTTCACCGCCGAGACGGCGAGGATGAAATCGGCCGCCGCCGCCGAGAGGGACCGGCTCATCGCACAGGCCGCGGCCGCCGCCGAACGCCTCAGCGCCGAGAACGCCAAGCTCAAGGCCCGCGTCTCGCGCAGCGAGACCGAGCGCTCCGCCGCCGTCGCCGCGTGCGCCAACGCCGCGGGACGGATGCAGGCCCTCGCCACGAGCATGCTCGCCGACCTGCGCGACATGGAGAACCGGCACGCCTCCGAAGAAGTCCTGGGCGATCTGCTGCACCTGGACCACCGCACCGCCCAGGCGGGCCGACTGGCCGACTCCATCGCCGTGCTGACCGGCGCGCGCTCCGGACGGCGCTGGGCGAAGCCCATCGTCATGGAGTCCATCCTGCGCGGCGCGATGGGCCGGATCAGCGGGTACCAGCGGATACGCCTCCACTCCACCAGCGATGTCGCCGTCGCCGGGCACGCCGCCGAGGGCGTCATGCACGCGCTGGCCGAACTCCTCGACAACGCCGCGAACTTCTCGCCGCCCACCGCCGAGGTCCACGTGTACGTGGAGGAGGTGCCGGCCGGCATCGTGCTGACCGTCGAGGACAGCGGCCTGGTCATGAGCGATGTGCAGCTGCGCCGCGCCGAACGCGCCGTCTCCGCGGCCAACCAGGACCTGACCGGTCTCTCCGGCACCCGGCTCGGCCTCGCCGTCGTCGGCCGGCTGGCCCGCAAGCACGGGCTGACGGTCTCCTTCCGGCCGTCGGCGCGCGGTGGCACGGGCGCGCTGATGATGCTCCCGCAGGAGGTCATCACCAGAACCCCGACGCCGGCACCGGCCTCGACGCCGGAACCCGCCCCGGAACCCGCAGCCCGTCCGGCGGCCGCTCCCCCGCGTGAACCCGAGCCGGTCCACGCCTCCGGAGCCGACGGAACCGACAGGACCGACAGGACCGACGGGCCCGACAGGACCGGGGCAGCGGACCGGACCGACGGCACCGGTCCGGCCGACGGCACCCGGGACAGCTCCCGCACCCAGGAGATCCCGCGCTCCGACTCCGGCACCACCTCGGACACCACCGGCAGTCTCCCCCGGTTCGGCGAGAGCGGCCTTCCCAAGCGCTCCCGCGGCCGCACCCTGGCCGCCGCCGAGTCCCGCGCCAGGGCCTCGGCCGACGCCGACGCCGACGCAACGAACCCCCGGACCCGTACGTCCGATCCCAAGGCCCAGGCAGCCCGCTTCAGCAGCTTCCGCCAGGCCGTACGGCCCACCTCCCCGCACCCGGAAGGCAACACCCGATGACCGCGACCACGGACGAGAAGCTCAACTGGCTGCTGGAGGGGCTCCTTGAGCGCACCCCCGGCGCCCGCCACGCCCTCGTGCTGTCCAGGGACGGCCTCAAGCTGTGCCG
Organism: Streptomyces sp. NPDC050423; assembly: GCF_040655445.1. Classification (NCBI taxonomy): domain Bacteria; kingdom Bacillati; phylum Actinomycetota; class Actinomycetes; order Kitasatosporales; family Streptomycetaceae; genus Streptomyces; species Streptomyces sp. NPDC050423. The sequence continues at coordinate 72,946 of NZ_JBFAJY010000028.1, read as the reverse complement.
TACCCCCGAGCTCTCCGTCGACCAGGCTGACCAGCTGGCCGCGATCTCGGCCGGCATCCAGAGCCTGTCGCACGGCGCGTCCGTCGAGTTCGGCGACGGCACCGGCGGCGTACGGTCCGCGATGGCCGAGTTCTACGGCGGCGTGCTGTTCATCGTGGAGGCGGGCGCCGGCGCCCACCTCGCCGTCGTCGCCTCCGAGGACGCCGACGTCGGCCTCGTCGGGCACAACATGAGCGAGCTCGTCGAACAGCTCGGCGAACACCTCGTCGCCCCGCCGCGCGAGCCCGCCGAGGCTCCCGGGGCCTCCGAGAACGCGGCCGTATGACGCCGCGCCCCCGTCCCGGCCGGGACGACGACCCGGACCGGCTCTACACCCTCACCGGTGGCCGCAGCCGCTCCGACTCGGCCGCCTTCGACCTGGTGACACTCGTCGTCTCGGAATGCGAACCGGCCCCCGGTATGCAGTCGGAGCACGTCGCGATCCTGCGAATGTGCGAACGGCCCACCGCGGTCGTCGAGATCGCCGCGAGCCTGAACCTGCCCGTCAGCATCGTGCGCATCCTGCTGTGCGACCTGCTCGACACCAGCCGGATCAGCGCCCGCCACCCTCGTACCGCACGCGTCGCGGACCGGCTCCCCGACCCCGACATCCTGGAACAGGTGCTCGTTGGACTCCGCAACCTCTGACCGTGCCGCCCTGCAGGCCACGGCCGACAACGGACTGAAGATAGTCGTCGTCGGTGGCTTCGGGGTCGGCAAGACCACCATGGTCCGATCCGTGAGCGAGATCCGTCCGCTCAACACGGAGGAGACGATGACCCGCGCGGGTGAGGCGGTCGACCACCTCGACGGCGTGCACTCCAAGACGTCCACCACCGTCGCCTTCGACTTCGGCCGGATCACCCTCGACGAACGCTCGGTGCTGTACCTGTTCGGCGCGCCCGGCCAGGAGCGCTTCTGGTTCCTGTGGGACCGGCTGTTCTCCGGCACGCTCGGTGCCGTCGTGCTCGTCGACACCCGGCGCCTCGCCGACTCCTGGTACGCCATCGACCGGCTGGAGCACCACGGCACTCCGTTCATCGTGGCGTGCAACGACTTCGGCGGCAGCTTCCACACCGAGCAGCAGATCCGGGAGGCGCTCGACCTCTCCGAGGACGTACCGCTCGTGGAGTGCGACGCCCGGGACCGGTCCTCCAGCAAGTACGTACTGATCACGCTGGTGGAGCACCTGTACGCCCTCTCCAGGGGCACGGCCAGCTCCTCCGCCGCCACCCCTCCGGAGACCACGCCGGAGAAGACCCCGGAGCACACCACGTGACCCAGCCCACCGAACCGCCCCCGGGCTGCCCGGCGCACGGCCGCGCACCACTGTCCGGGCCACGGTTCCAGACCGAACCCACCCAGCTGTACCGGGAGATGCGCCGGGACCACGGCTCCGTGGCACCCGTCGTCCTGGACGGCGACATCCCGGCCTGGCTGGTGCTCGGCTACCGCGAACTGCACCAGCTCACCAGCGACCCGGTGCTGTTCAGCCGCGACTCCGACCTGTGGAGCCAGTGGGAGCACATCCCCGACGACTGGCCGCTGCTGCCGATGATCGGCCGCAAGCAGCCGTCGATCCTCTACACGGTCGGCCCCCGGCACGTCGAGCGCGCCCGGATGATCAGCGACGCCCTGGAGGCGGTCGACCCCTTCTCGCTGAAGCGGTACGCGGAGGAGTTCGCCGACGAGCTGATCGACCGGTTCTGCTCCAAGGGCGGGACCGACATCATCGCCGAGTACGCGATGCTGCTCCCCGCCCGCGTCCTGGCCCGCATCTACGGCTTCAGCGACGAGGTCGGCGACGCGCTCGTCGGCTCGATCAACGACATGATCGACGGCCGGGAGCGCGCGCTCGCCGGGCAGACGCACCTCGCCACCTCGATGTTCCAGCTGCTGGCCGACAAGCACACCGAGCCCGGCGACGACGTCGCCACCCGGATGCTGGCCGACCCCGGCGGCTTCACGGACGAGGAGATCGCCCAGGACCTGATGGTCATGATGGCCGCCGGCCACCAGCCGACCGCGGACTGGATGGGCAACTCGCTGCGGCTGATGCTCACCGACGACCGGTTCGCCGCCTCGCTCTCGGGCGGCCGGCACAGCGTCGCCGAGGCCATGAACGAAGTCCTCTGGGAGGACACCCCGACCCAGAACGTCGCGGGCCGCTGGGCCTCGCGCGACACCCATCTCGGGGGCCGTCACATCCAGGCGGGCGACCTGCTGCTCCTGGGCATCGCCGCGGCCAACGCCGACCCGCAGATCCGCACCGACGGCTCCGCGCTGACCGGCGGCAACAACGCGTTCCTCTCCTTCGGCCACGGCGAGCACCGCTGCCCCTTCCCGGCCCAGGAGACCGCCGAGGTCATCGCCCGTACCGGCATCGAGGTACTCCTCGACCGCCTCCCGGACATCGATCTCGCCGTCCCCGCCGGACAGCTCACCCGGCGCCCGTCCCCCTGGCTGCGGGGGCTGACAGACCTCCCCGTCGCCTTCACGCCCACCCCCGCCGCAGGACCCGCCATCGGAGGCCAGCAATGACCCGGATCGTCCTCGACCCCTTCGTCGCCGACCTCGACGGCGAGAGCACCGCGCTGCGTGCCGCGGGGCCACTCGCCGAGGTGGAGCTGCCCGGCGGGGTGCACTGCTACGCGGTGACGCACCACGCCGAGGCGCGGCAACTGCTGACCGACGCCCGGATCGTGAAGGACATCAACGTCTGGGGCGCCTGGCAGCGCGGCGAGATACCCCTGGACTGGCCGCTGATCGGCCTCGCCAACCCGGGCCGCTCCATGCTGACCGTCGACGGCGCCGACCACCGCCGGCTGCGCACCCTGGTGGCGCAGGCCCTGACGGTGAAGCGGGTGGAGCGGCTGCGCGCGGGCATCGAGGCGCTCACGACCGCGAGCCTGGACCGCCTCGCGGCGCTGCCCAAGGGCGAGAAGGTCGACCTGAAGGCGGAGTTCGCGTACCCGCTGCCGATGAACGTCATCAGCGAACTGATGGGCGTGGACGGGGCCGACCACCCCCGCCTCAAGGAACTGTTCGAGAAGTTCTTCTCGACGCAGACGCCGCCGGAGGAGGTCCCGCAGATGATGGCGGACCTCGGCGCGCTCTTCACGAAGATCGTCGCCGGCAAGCGGGCCGAGCCGGGCGACGACCTGACCAGCGCCCTGATCGCGGCCTCCGAGGACGGCGACCGCCTCAGCAACGAGGAGATCGTCAACACCCTCCAGCTGATCATCGCGGCCGGCCACGAGACGACGATCAGCCTGATCGTGAACGCCGTCGTCGCCCTCCAGACCCACCCCGAGCAGCGCAAGCGGGTACTCGGCGGCGAGGTGCCGTGGGAGAACGTGATCGAGGAGACCCTGCGCTGGAACACCCCGACGTCGCACGTCCTGATCCGCTTCGCGACCGAGGACGTGGCGGTCGGTGACAAGGTCCTCCCCAAGGGCGAGGCGCTGATCGTCTCCTTCGGCGCACTGGGCCGGGACGAGCAGCAGTACGGGCCGACCGCAGGGGAGTTCGACGCGTCCCGCTCCCCCAACCGCCACATCGCCTTCGGCCACGGCCCGCACGTCTGCCCGGGTGCGGCGCTGTCCCGGCTGGAGGCGGAGGTCGCACTCCCCGCGCTCTACGAGCGCTTCCCGGAGCTCGACCTCGCGGTACCGGCCTCCGAGCTGCGCAACAAGCCGATCGTCACCCAGAACGACCTGTTCGACCTCCCGGTCGAACTGGGCTGAGCTGGCCCGTCCGGGACGCGCGATCCGGCATCCACGAACCGGATCGCGCGTCTCATCCGACGGACAGGATGCGTAGCCGTCGTACCGAAGGACTACGCTCCGAGTCGTGGCCGACATCCAGATTCCCGCTGACATCAAGCCCGCCGACGGACGCTTCGGCGCCGGTCCTTCCAAGGTGCGGACGGAGGCGCTCGACGCGCTGGCCGCCACCGGAACATCCCTGCTCGGTACGTCGCATCGCCAGGCTCCGGTGAAGAACCTGGTCGGCGCGGTACGTGACGGAGTGCGCGACCTCTTCTCCCTCCCCGACGGCTACGAAGTGATCCTGGGCAACGGCGGCTCCACCGCCTTCTGGGACATCGCGACGCACGGTCTGATCGAGTCGAAGTCCCAGCACCTCAACTTCGGTGAGTTCTCCTCGAAGTTCGCGAAGGCCGCCAAGCTCGCCCCGTGGCTGGCCGACCCGACCGTCATCGCCTCCGACCCGGGCACCCACCCGGACCCGAAGGCCGAGGCGGGCGTCGACGTCTACGCCTTCACGCACAACGAGACCTCGACCGGTGTCGCGGCCCCGGTCAAGCGCGTCGCGGGCGCCGACGAGGGCTCCCTCGTCCTGGTGGACGCCACCTCCGGCGCGGGCGGCCTGCCGGTCGACATCGCCGAGACGGACGTCTACTACTTCGCCCCGCAGAAGTCCTTCGCCTCCGACGGCGGCCTCTGGATCGGCGTCTTCTCCCCGGCGGCCCTGGAGCGCGCGACCCGCGTCCACGCCTCCGGCCGCCACATCCCGGAGTTCTTCTCGCTGCCCACGGCGATCGACAACTCCCTGAAGAACCAGACGTACAACACCCCGGCCCTGGCCACGCTCTTCCTCCTGAACGAGCAGCTGACCTGGATGAACACCCAGGGCGGCCTGGACTTCACCACCGGCCGCACGGCCGCCTCCTCCGGCCACCTGTACGGCTGGGCCGAGGACTCCAAGTACGCGACCCCGTTCGTCACCGACGCGGCCAAGCGCTCGCAGGTCATCGGCACCATCGACTTCGCGGACGAGATCGACGCCGCCGCGGTCGCCAAGGTGCTGCGCGCCAACGGCATCGTCGACACGGAGCCGTACCGCAAGCTGGGCCGCAACCAGCTGCGCGTGGCGATGTTCCCGGCGATCGACCCGTCGGACGTCCAGGCGCTGACGGCGTGCATCGACTACGTGATCGAGAAGCTGTAGTTCCACCGCTGACGCGTCCGGAACGGCCCTGCACACGTGACTACGTGCGCAGGGCCGTTTCTGCTTCACTCGACAGGGTGGCGCGGGGCGTGCACGCCGCGAACGGGCACACAGTCCTACGATGATGTTCTTGACATCAGCCCTTTCAGGAGGCCCTCAATGTCTGCAGCAGCAGTCGAGCACCCCTGTGACGGTGAGCCGGAGCGGCCGAAGTGGCAGGAGCCGGAATCACTGCTCGAAAGCGCCAGCCGGCTCTCGGAGCAGCTCCCGGGTCACCGCGTCGAGATCATCGGAGGCGTCATCACCGTGGCCCCATCGCCGGACGGCGCGCACGGCCGCGCCCTGACCAAACTGATGCGTCCGCTGATCGATGCCGGTCTGGACGACGGAGAATCAGCGGTCATCCAAGGAGTCGGCGTCTGGCTGCCCAGCGGCCCCTCCGACTACGCCATCCCGGACCTGGCCGTCGTCGACGCCGATTTCGACGAGCACCCGAACGACAACAACTGCTACGACCCCGGTGCCTTCCGCCTCGTCCTTGAGGTCACCTCAGGCAACTACCAGAACGACCTGCGGAACAAGGTGACCGCCTACGCCGCCGCCAAGATCCCCGTGTACGTCATCCTGGACCGCAGGCACGGCCGCGTCCACGTCCTCACGGAACCCCTCCCCGGCGGGTACGACAACCACGAGGTGTACGCGCCCGGCCACAAGGTCACGCTCCCCGACTCGATCGGCGCCGAAGTCACACTCGACGTCGCCGCCCTGGTAGCGGCGGGCCGCCCCAGCCCGAAGCGCGAGCCGGCACCGAAGCCGTCGCCCGAGCCGTCACCGGAGCCGTCCGAGAGCTGAGCACCCGGCCCCGTCCGGAGCCCGAGTACGGGGGCTCAGGCGGCGTCCAGCCGCCACCGCACCTCGCCGTCCTCCCACTCCTCGGTCCGCACCAGCCCCGCCGCGGCGGCCACCGCTGCGGACGCCGCGTGGTCGGGGTGGATGTGGGCGACGACCGTACGCACCGCTCCCCCGTCCAGCAGATGCGCCACGAGGCCCACGGCCGCCTCCTTGGCGTAGCCCCGGCCCTGCCATCCGGACCCGATCACCCAGGCGATCTCCGCCTGCGCGTCGGTCAGGTTCACCGTCGCCTGCACATAGCCCGCCAGGCGGTGCTCGCCGCGCACCGCGAGCACCCAGTTCCACCACCGCTCGGCCGGGTCCGGGGAGCCGGCGCACTGGCGGGCGTAGCGGATCCGCAGGGCGTCCGCGTCCTCCGGGGCGCCGCCGGTGAAGGTGTGCAGGGCCGGGTCGGAGAGTACGGCGGCCATCTCGTCCGCGTGTGCCACCCGCAGGGGCCGGGCGTCCAGGCGTGGCGTGGAGAAGGGCACGGGCCCGGTGTCAGTCGTCATGATCGAATGATCTTACGACCATGCCCGGTGGCAGCCGCGAAACGCTCGTCCGGCCGTGCGCCCGGGGATGACACGGCGCCGGGCCTGCGGATCATGGAAGCTATGGACACGACCCCTGAGCTCAAGCCCTTCGTGAAGCAGTACGCCGTCCTCCTCAGCACCCGGCGGCAGGACGGAACGCACGCCGACACCCCCGTCAACATCGCCGTCGAGGGCGATCACGCCTACATCCGTACGTTCTCGTCGGCGTGGAAGGTGGAGCGCATGCGCAACCACCCCACGGTGAGGATCGGCCCGTGCACGGTGCGCGGCAGACCGACCGGCCCCCGGATCACCGCCCACGCACGCCTCCTCCCGGCGGGCTCGAAGGAGAACACGCACGCCGCACGCCTGCTGTCCCGCAAGTACCCGGTCATGCACGGTGTGATCGTGCCGCTCACGCACCGCATCAAGCGCGACAGGACCCTGCACTACGAGATCCGCCCGCTCGACTCCTGACGGGCCGGGCCGCCGCCGGGCCGGGCCGGGCCGGGCGCGGCAGGTGTCCCCGCGGCCGTCAGCCCTTCCTGCGCCGCCTGCCCAGGACCAGCAGCAGACCGATCCCGGCGAGCACCGCGATCCCGGTCAGCGTGGTGCCCTTCACCGGCACGCCGTCGCCGTCACCGCCCGCCCCGGCGGACGACGGCGACTTCACCCCGGTACGGCCGGATTCGCCGCCGTTCTTCAGGTCCACCCGCACCACATCGCTCTGCTCACCCTCGGAGCCGTACATCAGCGCCGAGCCGTCTGCCGTGTACGTGACCGACTCGGCCTGCCTCAGCAGCGGGGACTCGACCGGGTAGTCCTTCCCGAGCCTGCCGTTCGCGAACGCGTAGCCGCGCGCGCTGAAGTACGAGCGCAGCACCAGTTCCTTCCCGTCCGGCGAGAACGCCCCGTCCGTCACCCACGGCACCTCGCCGACCCGCCGGAAGATGTTGTCCGAGCCGGCCGTGAGCTTCGCGGGTCCCTCGTAGAGCCCGCCGCCGCCCTCCTTCTTCGAGGCGATGTACACGCGCCCGGTCTTCGGGTGGACCATCAGCGACTCCGCGTTGCGCGGCCCGTCCGCGTACTTCACGTCGAACTGCGTCGCGCGGACCGTCGCGTCCCGCAGCTCCTTCGGCTCGGGGAAGCGGTAGATCCAGACGTGGTCCCAGCTGCCGTCCAGGTTGTCGCCGATGTCACCGACGTACAGGTTCCCGTCCGGTCCGAGCGAGATCGCCTCCACGTCGCGCGGCTCCCCGACACCCTTCATGGTGATCGTCGCGACGGTCTTCCCGGTCCGGGAGTCGACGGCGAAGACGTACGGCCCGTCGTCGCTGTCGTTGTGCGTCCAGTAGATCCCCGGGTGGGCCCGGCTGGCGGCCAGTCCGCTGGACTCGGTGATCCGCGGGTCCTTGATCGTGAAGCTCCGGTCGGCCCCGCCGTCGTCGGCCACGGCGGGGACCGCCGCCGGGAGGGACAGGAGCGCGGCGGCGCCGAAGGCAGTCAGTCGATACGAGCGCATGGCACAAGTGTCCATCGTCACGTCGCAGGCCGGAGCCATGATCGGCCATGATGGCGCCATGCGTTTCATGTTCGTCGGCGATTCCATGACCATCGGACGCGCCGGCGACTTCACGTGGCGCTACCGCATGTGGCAGCACCTCGAAGCGTCCTTCGGCGGACCGTACGCGATCGTCGGCCCGCGCACCGAGCTGTACGACACCGGCACGGGCACCCCCGCCTCGTACGCGTACGGCGCCCCGGCCTTCCCCGCCGCCGCCCGCCACCACCTCGCGGGCTGGGGCGAGGGCTGGCTGCACATGGCCCCGGTGATCGCGGACACGGTCGCCGCGCACCGCGCGGACATCCTGCTCGTCTCGCTCGGCCTGATAGACCTCGGCTTCTACACCGACAGCGGGCAGACCGCCCGCAACGCCCGCGCGTTCCTCGCGGCGGCGCGCACCGCGAACCCGCGCATCAGGTGCGTGCTGCTCCCCGTCATACCGAACATCCGGGCCGAGTCCGACGCCCCCTTCGCCGCCGAGTGCGACCGCTTCAACGAACTCCTCGCCAAGGCCGTGGCCGACCTCGACGAACCGATGTCCCCGATCCTGCTGGCGTCCCGCCCACCGGGCTACGACATCCACACGGACACCTACGACGGCACGCATCCCGGCCCGTCCGGGGAGCACCGGCTCGCGGCCACCTACGCCGCCGCGATGCACCAGGCATGGGGGCTGGGCGGCCCGTACGTCCCGGCGGCGGACCGGCCCGTCACTGCTTCCCCGTCGGCTTCGCCCGTACGTGCATCCGCTCCCCCTGCGGTCCGAACAGGCTGAGGAACTCCACCGGTTCCGGCCCGACGTTGCCCCACCAGTGCGGTGTACGCGTGTCGAACTCGGCCACCTCTCCCGCCTTCAGCACCAGGTCGTGTTCGCCCAGCACCAGCCGCAGCCGCCCCGACAGCACGTAGAGCCACTCGTACCCCTCGTGCACCCGCTGCTCGACCGGACCCGGCGGGCCCGTCAGACCGGGCATGACCTGCTTGTACGCGTTCACCCCGCCGATGTGCCGGGTCAGCGGCACGAACGTCATGCCGTGCCGGTTGAACGGGCGGAACGTGACCCGCGGATCGCCGGTGTCAGGCGCGCCGACGAGCTCGTCCAGCTGCACCCCGTACGCCTTCGCCAGCGGGAGCAGCAGCTCCAGGGTCGGCTTGCGGCCGCCGGACTCCAGCCGGGACAGCGTGCTGAGCGAGATCCCGGTGGACTCGCTCAGCTGCGCCAGCGTCGTACCGCGCTCCGTCCGCAGCGCGCGCAGCCGCGGCCCCACGCCCGTCAGGACGGACGAGAAGTCGTCGTCCGCCGTGCCGCCGTCCTCCGCCGCGTGCTCATGTGCTGCCATTCCCCCATGATGCCTCCGTTTGCCGGTCCGGCAACCGGCTTTGTCATGCGGAGGCCTCTGGAACGACGCCCGGATCCATCATGGCCAGCGACATCCTGGTCAGCTCGCTGGCCAGCCAGTCCCCCGGCACCTGGCGCGGGCGGCGCCCGTGGTGGGCGAGGAGCTCGTCGACGGAGCGCGTCAGCACCTTCACGACGACCGTGAGGTCACCGTCCGCCCCATGGCCCCGCTCCGCGGCGCGCTCGGCCTCGCGGGTCAGGAACTCGACCCACACCGACCGCCACATCGTGAGGTGGTCGTCCACCGCCCGGCTCACCCCGAGCACCTCGACGAACGCCACCCTCGCCGCCTGCGCGTCCCGGGTGACGACCTGCACATAGGCACCGAAGAGCCTGCGGATCCGTTCCTCCGTCGAACAGGCCTCCATGCCCTCGGCCGAGAGCTCCACCTCGACCGCCCGCATCCCGCCGATCGCCACCTCGTCGTACAGGTCGACGAGCATGGCCTCACGCGATTCGAACTCGCGGTAAAAATCACGCGGTTGTACGTGCGCCGCGGCGCAGATGTCCTCGACGGAGGTACGGGCGTACCCGTACACGGCGAACAAGGTACGCGCGGCCGCCATCAGTTGCTCACGGCACCGCACCGGGTCCCTCGTCTCCCGAACTCCGTCCCATCGGTCAACCATGGCGTCCACCACCGGTCCTCCTCAGTCCGTCCAGGCCCCCGGGCCCACTCTCCTCGCTCCACCGCGTCAGCGGTGGAACCGCCACACCAGCGAACGGCCGTACGCCTCAGTCGGCGCGGCCGGCCGCGTCCTCCGCGAGGACCGCCGCGACCCGCTCCCGCCAGGGCAGCGGCTCGGGGGCCTCGAAGTCCCCCTCGTCCCGATCGGGTTCGTAGACGGCCCACTTGGCCGCGTGCGCCCGCCACGCGGCCTCCTGCGCACACGGCGGGCACACCGTCTCCTCGCCCCGGGGCCGGAACACGTGCTCCCACCCCGGCCCCTCACAGGCGACAGGCGCCCGGGGCGCGGGCGCCGCGGGGGCGGACGCCGCCACGCACACCGGCTCCGGAAGCTTCTGCACCAGCCGGTACCGCAGGAACCCCACGGCCGACCGCACCCCGCCCGACGGCAACTCGCTGACCAGCGCGAGCCGCAGCTCCGCCGCCTTCACCCCGCGCCGAAGCCAGTCGGCAGCGGCCTCGGCCAGACCGCGGGCCTCGCGGACGCCGAGGTGGAGCTGGGGGTGGGCGTGCCGGAGCGAGAGCAGTACGCGTTCGGCCTCGACGACCTCGGCGTCGCGCTCCGGGCCGACTTCGACTTCGACCTCCGGTTCGCGAGCCGGTTCGCTCGCCGGTTCGCTCTCCACAGGCTCAATCGAATTCCGAACCGCCTCGGAGGGTGGGTGGGTTGAGTTCTTCTCACGTTCTTCATCAACCGGTAGGTAACCACCGGCCGACCGAGTGCCCGGATAACCGACCGTCGGATAGTGACTACTCGGTCCCACCTGCGGTGATTCCGCTCTCGCGTCCCGGAACCTCCGGGCCTCCCCGGCGGAGAGCGACACGTTGCTGACGAGTTGATCGGTCACCCACAGCCCTCCGTCGTTCTGCCGCCGCCACTCGTGCACGAACCCGTCTTCCTTGAGCTGCGCCTTGGCCTTCTGGTACGCACGCCCAGTGATCCCGATCCACTTGGCGTGATCGCTCAACGCCCGCTCGGCCCGCCCCGGGGGCAGCCCCTGCACGTAGGTGATCAAGACCTTCGCGTCGCTGCCGAGGCGCGGATGCCGGATGACGTCATGGGACGCCTTCACATAGCCGTAGGACGGCGCGATAACATGAAAAAGCATTCTCGGTGGACCTCGAATATCCATCGTGGGGTGAAGGCCCTCGGCCGGGTGTTGGTAGCACCCCCGGGGGCCGCCCTATGCGCGAATGCGCACGGAGCGTAACGACGCAATCACGTTACCTCACAATTCTCCGCCTCCACCACACTGTTGAGCAGCTCGAACAGCAGTTCCGTATCCACGAACGGCACTTGGGCGGTGGGCAGCGAACGCCAGTCCAGCGGATACGTCAGCCCCTCCACAGCGGGCACCCCGACGAACGCCGCGCCCTCCCCCCGCACGAACGCGTCAGCCCCGACTGGCCACCGGTGGCTGCGGGCGCTGCCGGGCGGCACCAGGAAGTACGTACTCCGCTCCCCGACCAAGGACCGGATGATGGGACCCGCCTGGAAATCGGTGAACTGCATGACCTCGTACGCCACTTGCTCGCCCAGCAGCCCGACGATCCGTACGGCGTCGAAGTAGATCCCGGCATGACGCAGGGCGTGCCCCCTCGCGGGAATCCAGGCGGGCATCAGGTCAGGTGAAGTTTTCGGTTCCATACGTAAAGCGTCGGCGCCTGCACGTACCGTGACCAGGGATACAAGGTGTCTGTGCATAGCTGTGCACGAAGGGGGAAGGGCTGTGTACTCCGGTGAGTCAGGCGGCAGTAACGCTGAAATGTTCGGCGCGTTGCTACGGTTCTACCGCGAACGGGCGGGCCTGTCACAGGAGTCGCTGGGTTTGAAGATCGGCTTCTCGAAGTCGCAGGTTGCGATGGTGGAGCGGGGCCAACGGCCACCGAAGGGGGACTTCACCTCACGCGCTGACGCCGCGCTCGGCGCGGACGGCGCCCTGACAGCCGCAGCCGTGAAGCTCACGTTCAGCCACCTGGCTTCCTGGTTCGAGCCGTTCGCCGAGGAAGAACGCAAGGCCAGAACACGGTACGAGTACGAGACCCATGTCGTGCCTGGCATGCTGCAAACGGAGGCCTACGCCCGCGCCGTGTTCAACGGTGGCTGCCCACCCCTCGACGACCAAGAGATCGAAGGCCGGGTCGCTGCCCGTATGGCACGGCAGCAACTCCTGACCCGCGTCCCGCCTCCCGACATCAGCTTCATCCTGGAACTCAGCGTGCTCACGCGCCCCATTGGTGGGCGGAAGGTACACCGGGAGCAGATTCAGCACATTCTCGATGTCAGCCGACTGCGGCACGTGCACCTGCAAGTGATGTCACCTCAGCGAGAATCCCATGCCGGTCTGAGTGGTTCCTACGTCCTGCTGGAGACCGGCGACCGACGCCGGCTGGCCTACCTGGAAATCCAGGGCACCAACTACCTGGTTCGCGAAGATCCGCAGCTCGGGACGCTGTTTGGTCGATATGGCATTCTGCGGACACAGGCCCTCAATACCGAAGAGTCCCAGCAGTTGATCGAACAGGTAGCAAAGGATCTATGAACAGCAAACTCAACTGGTTTCGGAGCAGCTACAGCGGCTCGGAGAGCGGCAACTGCATAGAGGTGGCCACCGGCCCCCACGCAGTCCACGTCCGGGACTCCAAGGATCCGACCATCCCCTCCCTCCACATCTCCCCCGCCGCCTGGTCGGCCTTCCTCAAGTACACGGAGGTTTAGCTCAATGTCCTGGTTCGACGAACTGCCCGAGGTCATCACCCGAGCCGACTTCGGGCAACTGGTGTCACGGCCGCCGCGCAATATCGAACTCATGGCGTCCAGAGGGCTGGCCGCTGACCCGGTGGCCCGCAACCGCAACAAGTTCGTCTGGGAGGAGGAGGCCGCACTCGGCTGGTTCCGTTCCCTCCAGGAGCACGCGGTGATCGTGCCCGCGAGCAAGCAGGCCATGGACGATCTCGCCGCACACAGCGCGTACGTATGCCCGATGGACAGCAAGCACGTCGGGCTGGCCCGCCCCAAGATGCTCGTGATGTACCGGCCCGGCGGTACGGGTCTGGTCTTCGGTGTCGACTCGGTGGAGACCGTCAACCAGGAGATCGACGGCACGCGGACCGCGTCCGCGCAGACGCGCCGGATCACGCGCGACGGCGAGGCCCTGGACGGCAGCCCCTTCCCCCGGCCGTGGACCGTCTTCCGCCTCAAGGAAGCCGGCACGATCGGCAAGGTCACACCGGCGGTCCATCAAGGCCGCTACCTGCGCATCGACGACGTCCTGGACGCGATGACGACCGACCACCTCTCGCTACCCACACTCGACGAGGCCTTCCCCGCCCGCAAGTAGTGACTGTGCACGGTGTCAACGGGCGAACTTCTCGACGGCGGCCGGGGTGACCGGGGTGAAGAAGTTGACGAGGTTGCCGTCGGGGTCGCGGAAGAGCAGCGCCCGGTTTCCCCAGGGCATCGTCGTGGGCTCGTTGACGAATTCGGTGACGAAGCCGGTCAGGTTCTCGTACACCCGGTCCACGTCGTCGACGAGGAACTCAAGGATCACGCTGTGGTTGTCCGCCGGGCGGGCGGAGCCCGGAGCGAACATCGGGACGGTGCGGGTGCTGCCGATCGCGAGCGTGGCGCCGGGGGTACCGATCTCGGCGAAGTCCTCGGTGGACCAGGTCGCGGGCACCCCGGTGGCCTTCTCGTAGAACTCGACGAGGCGCACGACGTCGCCGGTGATGATGCGGATCGAGACGAACTCCATGGTGTTCTCCCAGGTCAAAAGGTCGGTCGGGGTCGGTGAAGCCCTTGCACTCCACAGGCTAGGACGAATAGGGGACAGAATCTGCCCGCTATTCGCCTTAAGCTCTGAACATGTCCCGACCTACCGTGCGCGTGCTGACCCTCCTGGAGCTGCTTCAGTCGGGCGGTATCCGGACGGTGGCCGAACTCGCCGACCGTCTCGGCGTCGACGGGCGGACCGTGCGGCGGTACGTGGACCAGCTGATCGACCTCGACGTGCCGGTGGAAGCGGTACGGGGCCGCTACGGCGGGTACCGGCTCGCCCCCGGATACCGATTGCCTCCGCTGATGCTCAGCGACGACGAGGCGCTGGCCGCGCTGCTCGGCCTGGTCGCGGGCCGCCGGACGGGGCTGATGACGACGGCGGACACGGCGAGCGAGACGGCGGCGGCCAAGATCCGCAGGGTGCTGCCCGAGCGGGTGGCCCGCAGGCTCGACACCGTCCTGGAATCCCTGGCGTTCACGTCTCCGCCCGGCGAGTTCGCCCATCCGGATGCCGAGGTGCTGCTCACGGTCGCGGACGCGGTACGTCACTGCCGGCCGCTCTCGATCAGATACACCGACCGCGAGGGCCGGCACAGCGAACGCCCGCTGCACGCCTACGGGATCGTCGCCCATGCGGGTCGGTGGTACGTCACGGGCGCGGACCCCGCGATCGGTGAGGACCGGACCTTCCGGCTCGACCGCATCGCGGGCGCGAGGACCCTGCCCGGTTCGTTCGAGGTGCCCGCCGGACTCGATCCCGCACAGCGCGTGCTGTCGGGGTTCGCCACGGCCGAGTACCGGTACGAGGTGACCTTGCGGATCCAGGGAACGGCCGAGCAGATCCGCGCCCGGCTCCCGGCGAGCGTGGCGACCCTGGAAGAGGTCGCCCCCGTGGCGGGCGTGGGTCCGGCGACCGGGCCCTGGATGCGTGTCGAGCTGCGCGTGGAGGAGCTCGACTGGCTCCCGCCGGTACTCGCGTCGCTCGACCGGCCGTTCGTCATCGAGCGCCCCGACGAACTGCGCGACCTCGTCATCGCGCTCGCGGGCCGCCTGACGTCCTGCGCCCGGCAGACCTGACAGGGGCCGGGGGCGGGGCTTTCGCTGTGCCGGGGCCGGCTCGGGGCTCCGCGATCTGCTGTACCGGTTCTACCGCCGATGCGCCGACGCCCGCCTTCCCGAACTGCGGCGCCTGGCCACAACCGTCGAGACATGGTGGCCAGAGATCCTCGCGTTCCCGCACACCGGGATCACCACTGCCGGCTCCGAAAGATCTGTGCCAGAACGAGAACCCAACCGTCACTTACGTAGCCATGAGGGGGATGCGTCGCCTCTGCCGGCCGCGGTGGCGCTTTGGACGCAGTCGCGGAGCAGGGCGCGGCGCTGGTCATGTACGCCATCGGGTTCTTGGCTGCTGGCCGCATATACGTTGCTGACCGGTGACCAGGCCATGGACATGGCGATGACCATGGCCATGATGTCGAACGGGTCGCCTGCGCGGACCCGCCCGGCGGCCTGGGCCTCGGCGATGGCCGTGAGCTTGCGGTCGTCGTAGTGCTGGTGGGTCTCGACGAGGTGCCCGGCAGGCCGGCGCTCCAGTCGTGTCCAGGTCGCGAGCCGGATGAGGTCGGGGCGGCGCAGGTATTCGTCGTAGAGACGAACGGCCCACTCCGCGAGATCGTCGGCGTCGATGGGCACGACGTTGGTGATGCGCTCCAGCGAGCTGAGGAAGATCGCGTCGAAGAGTCGTTCCTTGTCGCCGAAGTAGGCGTAGAGCTGTGCCTTGTTGGTGCGCGCTGCCGTCACGATGCGTTCGATGCGCGCCCCGGCGATGCCGTGCTGGGCGAACTCTTCGGTGGCGGCGTCCAGGATGCGCTGGTAGGTCGCGGCGCCTCGCGAGGTCTGGGGCTGTTCCGGCATGCCCGCAGCCTACCAAACAGAACAGTAGGTTTGCCTTGGGGTGCGGTCGCACCTAAGCTACGACAGACCGAACAGTCTGTTTAGGAGTAAGTATGCGAACGACCACCGGATGGCAGGCGGCCGGCCCGACGGCGCTGCGGCGCACGTCACTGGAGCGCCGTGACCTGCGCCCGGATGACATCGCGGTACAGGTCGACTACTGCGGCGTGTGCCACACCGACCTGCACGCCCTGCACGCCTACGACCAGCACACGAAAGCGCCCCTGGTGCCCGGTCACGAATTCACCGGCGTGGTGGCCGGCATCGGACGGGAGGTAACCACCTTCTCGGTCGGCGACCACGTCGCGGTGGGCAACATCGTCGACTCCTGCGGCATGTGCGCCATGTGCGAAGCCGGGCAGGAGAACTTCTGCCACTCCTTCCCGACTCTGACCTACGGCGGCACCGACCGGCAGGACGGGTCGACCACCCTGGGCGGCTACTCCCGCGAGTACGTCGTGCGCGACACCTTCGCCTACCCGCTTCCCTCCGGCCTCGACCCAGCCGCAGCCGCCCCACTGATGTGCGCCGGCGTCACCGTCTGGGAACCCCTGCGCTCCCTCGGTGTGCGCCCCGGCAGTCGCGTCGCCGTGGCCGGGCTCGGCGGTCTGGGCCACCTCGCGGTCAAGATGGCCGTGGCACTCGGCGCCACCACGACCGTCATCAGCCGCACCCAGGACAAGCGCGACGACGCCCGCAAGCTCGGCGCTCACGACCTCATCGACTCCACCGACAACCAGCAGATGACCACGGCACGCGACAGCTTCGACGTCGTCATCGACACCATCTCCGCCCCTCACGACCTCGCCCCGTATCTGAAGCTGGTGGCGATGGACGGCACCCTCAGCCTCCTCGGGCACCTGGGCCCCGTCACCGTCGAGGCCATGGACCTGCTCATCGGCCGCAAGAAGCTCAGTTCCGCGGGCAGCGGAGGCCGCCTGGCGACAGCCGAGATGCTCCAATTTTGTGCCGACAACAGCATCGCCGCCGACATCGAAGTACTCCCGTCGTCACAGGTGGACACGGCACTCGACCGCCTCCGGCGAAACGACGTCCGCTACCGCTTCGTGCTCGACATGTCCGACCTGGACTGAAGAGACGGTGGGCCGGGCCGTGGCGTGCGGGCTGGACAACAGTGCGCGCATGGGCCGGCCCACCGACGTCGAGCACCACCCCTGCCCACGCTGTCACGCAGCGCCAGGCTCACCCTGCCGCTCACACTCCGGCGCGGTCGCCGGGACCTATCACACCGGCCGCTTCACCAAGGTGCCCCGGCTCGGGAGGCTCCTGCGCGTGCCGACACCCGCCGACCGCGGCACCCCGGCGCCCGCCCCCGTCGCCCCGAGCGCGGACATCCGCATCGGGTACGCGAGGTGCTCCAGCCTCGCCCAGGAACTCCAGTCACAGCTCGACGCACTCGCCGGACACGGCATCCCGCGCGACAAGATCTTCTCCGAGAACCGGGCGCTGGCCGAGCACGAGAAGACCCAGGCGTACCCCGAGGCCGTCGAAGCGGCACACGCCGACTTCGCAGCCCTCCAGCAGCGCGACCGCGGCCCCGTGTAGTCAATCAGCGTTACTCGCCACTTGGCGGCAGCTATACGAGAACTAGGCAAAACGGACGGAGGGGCCGCTGACCCGTAGCCCGCTGCCGTCGCCCGTACCCGCGACCGGACGCGCGCACCAACGGCGGCGGCGAGCACTGCGGCCACGGCAAGGGTGGCTGTGAAGAGGGAGGAGTCGGTCGAAAACGTCCTGGCCGAGCAACATGGCCAGCAGCATGGCCAACAAGTCCGCTTCCGGCTCTGCCATTTGAAGCGTCATGTAAGCCCACCAGCAGCCCTGGATTCTGGGCAACTGCGACCACGAATGGGTCCAGTGGAGTGGCGCGAATCGCTGCGGGGCATGTGAACCCACAGACAGCAAGACGCCCCGCGCGGCCAAGTGCCGTGCGGGCTCCGCCGATCGTCGCCCAGCGCGCCGAGGTCACCCGCCGTATCCAGGACGGCGTCCCACCGAAGCTGAAGATCTGGGTGTTCGCTGCAAGGGCGCTGGTCTCCTCGCAGACCGGCCGGGTGCACGCGGCCGTCGGCGACGAGCGTGCGGCCCAGAGGGACCCTCGGCACCGCCGACGAGCTCCTGGCCCCGTGGTGGTCCGGCGACCGCCCTGCATGACCCCCGATGGAGTCGTCCCCTCGTCCCGCGGCCAGTGACGCGCGCCCCTCGGGGAGACCCGGAAGGAATCCGCAGAGATCCCCGGTTCGAGTCCGGGGGCGGGCACCAGGCGCGGACTACTGCGGGGGCATCTGCCACGGGTGGACGCACGTCACAAGATCGGGGTGATAGAGCGTTCCGGGCCCGCACTCGAAATCGAAGCGCGTAAATTCCGTGCCTTTACCTCCGAAGTCCACGCATCGGTAGAACTTGGACTGATCGTCCGGATTGGGAAAGAAACCTTCCCGAGTGCAAGCGGGAACTTCGGCAGCCGCCTGCGCCGGGGCCGAATACGCGAAGCCGGCAAGAGCGAGCAGCACTGCGGCTGCGGTGCGATGCATTCGATTCATGCCCTGCAAAACGATCTTCACGGCGATGTGGTTACGCCCCGGATGAGTGGGGCGGACCGAGGCCCGCAATCTCGTCTCAATGTGACCCCAGCCACCGAAAGATGAGCGTGACCTGACCCCGGCAAAGGGGCATGGGGGCGCACGGTCGCATAAGAAGCATCCCCATCCCTCGGGAGGTGAGCCCCCAGCGAAGCGCCAACCTGGCGGTTGGGAGACAGCGAATGCGAAGCCAGTTCGCTTATCGCACGGCTGGAAGTCACGGGGCTACGCAATGAGTTCTGTGATCACTGCTACGCAGACAGCGGGCCCACGGGCCACACACGGAACCATGACTGTGCAGGACCGGTTGAACGTGATTGACCAGCTTGCAGACATGGGCACGCTGGACGTCCAGTTCGTCGTGGGTGAGCCGGCGCTCTTGCCTGGCCACCTCCGCCGCCGGCCCCTCCCCCCACGCATCTCCCGAGACGCGCGTAGTGATCAGCTGGCCTGCTGCTTCCCGGTGGACCCGGGGGCCTCGCCCGGGACCTGTCCGGCCTTGTCGACGATGGCGTGCTCGATCTCGGCGGTGCTGTAGAGGAGGGTCCCGGCCTTCGCGTACGGGACGTCCTTCGTCTGGTATTGGCGGGAGCCGAGGAAGGAGTAGTCGTCCTTGTCGAAAACCCATTCGGTGCGGTCGCCGTGCTTGGTGTCCTCGCGGGTGATGCCGAGGCCCGTGCGGCCTATGGCGTCCTTGGTGTCCGGTGCCTCCTTGACGCCCGGGATGTTCGCCGCCGCACGGTAGAGGGTCGCGGCCGTCTTCGGCGGCAACACCCCGCCGAGCAGGACGCCGATCTGCTCGAAGACGGTCTGGTCGGTCTCCAGCTCGGCATCCTTCCGGACGTGAGTACGGAGGTAGGCCAGGAGTTCGTCCGGGTCGGTGGGCAGCGAGGCGAGCCAGTGGTAGGTGGGGCGGGACAGTCCGGCGGGGGTGCCGTTGTCGTCCCCGAGCTCGGCGTTACCGACCGAATCCTCGCCATTGACCCGGGTCAGTCCGATCTTTTTGAGGGGCCGCGGGTCCTGCGGCGCCCAGCCCTCCGTCTCGGTCAGCGGGCTCAGTACGGCCTTGCCGCTGCTGATATCGGTCTCCCGGACCTTGGAGCGGGTGTAGAGGAACTGGTCGTCCCGCACGACGGGCGCCTCACTCGTGAGGGCGACGGTCGAGAGGCGGTGGAGAAGGCTGTCCGTGCCCTGGGTGGCCATCGCCGTTGTCGTCCGGTCCTCGTTGTCCGTACCGAGGGCGAGACCGCCCGCGAGGATTCCGGCCAGGGCCATCGCCGACACGGGGACGAGAAGGGCGGGGCGCAGGAGCCGGCTGGTGGGGCGGGTGGTGGGCTGAGCCGGACTGTCACGACGGGAGTCGGCGTCGATGTGGTTCATCAGGAGTTCCTTCTGGTGACGGAATCGCTCGGGCGACAGGTCCTCGGTCACCGGAGGAGGAAGCAGCCGGGCCAGGTGCCGGGCTTCGTCGTCGTTCCTGTTCTCAGGAGAGGCGGCGTCTTCGCGGTTCATGGGGTTTCCTCCCGCACGGGCTGGGCCGTGATTGCGGCTGTATTCCTTACCTCTCCGCGGACTCTCGCGGGTTCCAGGTTCTTGCGCGGGCGTTCCGCGCGTTCCGTCTGTTCCGCGATCCGCGCGAGTCTCTTGCGGGCGCGGGAGAGGCGGGAGCGCACCGTGCCCACCGGGATGCCGAGTGCCTCGGCGGTCTGCTCGTAGTCCAGTCCGGACCACACGCACAGGGAGAGCACTTCCTTTTCCTGGCGCCGCAGTTGACCGAGGGCCGCCGGGACGGCGCGCAGACGGCTCCGGTCGTCCAGTCGGGACGCCGCCTCCGCCGAGAAGTCCGCGACGTTGGCGGGCGGTGGCTGACGGGCCAGGAAGGCCAGCCGCCGGCGCAGCCCCCGCCGGGTGTTCTCGCACTTGTGTGTGGCGATGCCGAGGAGCCAGGGCAGCGCGGAGCCCCGGCCCTCCTCCAGCCGCTCTCTGCCCTGCCAGGCGGCCAGGAAGGTGTCCGCCATGACGTCCTCGGCGGTCGACCAGTCACCTGTCAGCCGCAGCGCGTGACGGTAGACGGCCCGGGCGCAGCTCTCGTACAACTCGGCGAAGGCCTCGCGGTCCCCTGCGTGCAGGCGCCGGCGCATCTCGTTCTCCGCGGCCTCCGGGGCCTCAGTGTCTGTGGTGCCTTCAGCGCCTTCGGTGCCCCGGGGATTCTCCGGGGCCTTTGATTCTGGTGGTTCCCTCACACCCGGTATCTCTCCGCGGCCTCGCGCCCGTTCCTGTGACTCGCGCCACAACTTCTTGCAGCAGCGGTCCCAGGCGGCGGGGGCTGACGGTGCCGTCCGCCCGGAAGAGCGTACGGGCCGCGTGTGACGGGGCGGGGGCCGGTGTCCCGGCGCCCGTGACACCCCTCGCGCCTGGAACTGCGCGACCACTGAGCCCCGGCACGGCGCACTGAACAGCGGTCCGACAGCGCGCCGTGCCGGGGTACCGGGTGTCGTCAGGACTCCGCCTCAGACCCGGCCGAGGACGCAGAACTCGTGGCCCTCCAGGTCTCCCGACACTCAGAACCAAGAGTTATGGAGTGCGGACACGGTGGCATCGACCCTGGCCAGGCTGGACAGCGAGGCTGCAACCCTCTCGGTCCCCCTACGGGGGGCATGACCAGCACACCCCGGAACCCCCTCGCGGGCACGGTCTACACCGAGACCCTTCGGGGTGTGCGATGTGTCCGTCTCCGTGCTCACCAACGAGACCACCAGCCCCGAGCAGCAGCGCGAGGCCGACGACACAGCCGCCGCACTCAACATCGACTTTGGCGAGGGTGACCAGCTCCGCGAGGCCGTAGACCTTGACGTGAGCGCGTCCGCGTTCGGCCCGTTCCACCGTCCGCGGCTCGGCGGGTGACTCGCGCGCCCCGATGACTTTGATGCCCTGGTGTGGTGGCGCTTTGACCGCGCTATCCGGTCCATGGCGCACATGCACGAGCTTGCGAAGTGGGCCAAGCAGCACCGAAAGATGTTGGTGTTCGCCGAGGGCATCGGCGGGGTCGGCTCGTGTTCGACTTCCGCAACCTCATGGACCCCATGAGCAAACTCATGATGCTCAGGCTGGCTTTCGCCGCTCAGGTCGAGTCGCAGAGCATCAAGGACCGCGTTACCGGCGCCATGGCAGCAATCCGCAAGATGCCGCTCAGTCGCCTTTCGGGAGCGCCTTCAATCCCTGGTACGCCTCTCGCAGGTCAGACGCTTCCGGAAGCTGTCGCCGCTCTACGACCCTGACGACTTCAAGCGCGCGCCAGTGATTCGACGGAACGATACGGCCGGAAAGTATGGCCAGCTGTGCCGCATTGCACGCCTCATCCAGTCGGTCACCGCCAAGTAACGCCAGCGCCAAGTCAATATTCGCTGAAGCCACTCGACGCGGCCATTTCTCCACGTCGCCAGCGGGTGCCAGTCTGGTGATTACCTGGCGGGCGTAGTCCTCCGCTGCGGGATCTCCGATCCATGCAAGGGTCGTTGCCGTATAGGCCAGGGCCTTACCGGGATCGTATTGATAGTGATGTTCAGTGCCCTTGCGCGGGGACATTGCGGATGACATTCGTTGAACTCGATCTATCGCCGCGTACATTCCTGGCCCCTCTCCGAGCCGCGCTCTCGCCCGCCCCTCTTGCGCTGTCGCCTGGATTGCAGCAGAGGTTCCGGCTGGCGCCAATTCCTGTGCGATCAGCGAGAGTTCCAGAGCACGGGCATAGTCGCCATCTGTAAGCACTCGCCAAGCGTCGGTCTCGTAACACCACGCCTCAATTTCGCGGTGCTCTGCGTGCTGCGCGAGGGTGGCCGCCGTCTGCAACCGAGCCGTTGCGGCGTGCTCTTGGTTCAGGTCGATATGCAGCGTGGCTCCCAAAAGTTGGAACCAACCTCCAACGACATAGAGGCGGCGCTGTTCCGCAAGCGTCATGCGCGCATCCATGAGGCGAGCTACATACGCGGAATGCTTCCGCACTCTTTCGAGCAAGTCTTGCGGGGGAGACACGGGGTATTTCATAGCCAGTTCATCGAACGTGACTTCGAGACGATTCAGCGTCTCCTTTCCCACGTCGCTGGCTGACACCCGCCGGGCCAGTTCGAGCGCGTCAAACTCATCGTCACTATCCGGGGGTGCGACAGTGAGCCAACCGGTACGAGACTGCGGCGGGGCGTAAGCGTCGGGAATCAGCAGCGCGTCAAGTTCACTTGATGTGATCGACAGCGCCTTTGCGATCTTCGGACGCTGCCAAGGTTGGGGGTCGTTCTTTCCGCTCTCCCAGCGCTGGACCGTTGAGCGATCAGCGCCGACCGCTTCCGCGAACTCCTCCTGGTTGAACCCACATGCTTTCCGGCGCTCCGTCAACCTCCGCCGCCTGCTGGTCATCGTGGCCGGTCTCCTCTCGGGAACACGTCTTCCCTGGTCAGCGTAGCCAGTGCGGCCAGGGTGCGGCAGGCTTGCGGCCTTTCTGCTGTGGTGTGCGGCCCTTCACCACGCTTGTCTTGACCAGCACGCAGCAACGGACGTGACGGAACAAGCGGGATGGTGACCATGGCGACCAGGACGCGAACCACGCAGGAGAACCCCGTAGACCTCCCGTTGAGGTTGGGGGGTGACCCCAAGCCCGTACCCGGGTGCGCGCACTGCGACAGCGTCGCCATGGAGCGCGACCGGGCGCAGGCGAACGGCGACGGGAGCAAGCAGAGCGACTACAACGTCAGGATGACTCGTCACCTCGCGGACGCTCACGGGTGACCGGGCCCGCAGTACGCCTGCATGAGCCCCGTACGCGGCCTCTCCCTCCCCCCGAACTAGTCAGCCTCGTGGACGACCCCCAAGGGCCGTATGCGAAATCTCCGGCCGGCTGGTGGGACCAGTACGGCGGGGCGGTCAGCGCTACCGGCGTGGTCTACCTTCCGGGTCCGACGCACCCCACGACCGCTCGTCACGGCGACTGTCCCAACTACGTACCGCTCCGGGGGACCTCGTGAAGCGCATACGCCAGTTCGGATGGTTTGTGTTCCTTCTCATCGTCGCCGCGCCGGCCACGGCGACACCCATGCCGGCAGCTACCGGCCGCCCCTGAACCCCGTCCCCCACGCGGTGCCCCCGCACAGCTCCCGTGCTGACTGCGCAGGCCCCCGAGGGGGGCGGACATGGTTCACCGCCCCTTCGGCACTGCCGCTGATGCCGTGCGGGCGGGGCCCGCAACTACTACAGACAGAAGAGGGAGCGCCAATGGAAACCACTGAGCGAGCGAGACTTGACGCGTTCTTCGGCAAGATCACCACAACGTTCGCCCCGAGTGAGCGTCCGTCCTCGCTGCTGATCACCCATCTTTTGCCCGAGCGCCCCTCGTTCGTCGAGGCCGTGGGCAAGGTGACGCAGCTCCGCGCGGTGCTGCCCAAGCCCAAGTCCATCCACGCGAGCGCCCGCCGCGAGATCGAAAGGGCGCACCCGTGCGACGAGCTGTCCCGAGAACTGTTCGGCGACCCCGACACGGCCGTGAGCTACTTCGAGAACAGAGCGGCCGGTGAACAGCTCGTCCTACTCGATGTGGGCGGCTACTTCGCCCCCGCGCTGGACGCGATTTGTGAGCGGTTTTCGGGAACGATCCTCGGCGTGGTCGAAGACACCGAGAACGGCCACCGCCGCTACGCCGAACGGGACAAGCTGCCATGTCCCGTGATCAGCGTGGCTCGCTCGCCGCTCAAGGAACCGGAAGACTTCCTGGTCGGACAGTCCGTCGTGTTCTCCACGGAAGCCCTGCTGCGGCAGCGGAACGACATCCTGCACGGGCGTCCCGCGCTGGTGATCGGCTTCGGCAAGCTGGGAAGCTCAATTGCCCGCCTGCTGCACGTCAAGGGTGTTCGCGTCATCGTCTACGACGTGAACCCCGTGCGGCGGGCACAAGCCATGTCGCAGGGGTTCGAGGTGGCCCGAGACCGCGACCAGGCCCTAGCGACGGCGGGTCTCGTGCTGTGCGCGACGGGTCAACTGTCTCTGCGTGGCGAGGACTTCCCGCAGCTAAAGAACGGCGCCTACGTCGCTACCGTGACCAGCTCGGAAGACGAGCTGGAGTTGAGTGGGCTTCCCTCGGGCTACGCCCGCGACAGCGCCGGCGAGCACGTCACCTGCTACAGCACGCGGGGGCACTACTTCTATCTGCTGAACGGGGGTGAGGCGGTCAACTTCATCCACGGCGCGAGCGTTGGACCGTTCATCGCGCTCGTTCAGGGCGAACTCTTGGCGGGCGCCGCCAAACTCGCCCGGGGGGACCTGGACAGCGCTATGCATGAGGTGTCCACCACCGGCCGGGAAGCAATCGCGGCTGCCTGGCTCCACTACTACAACAGGTGATCGAATGCCCATCACGGCAGACCACATCCGTACGACCGTCGCCGAGTACGCCGACGCGCACCCCGAGGACAAGCACGCGCTTGCCCCGCTCGGTGAGCTGCTGGACCATGGCGCCGACGTGACGAGCCGGAAGGAGCTCCGTGGGCACGTGACTGCCGGGGCAGTGCTCGTCAACAACCAGGGGGAAGCGCTGTTCATCCATCACGTGGCGCTCGACAAGTGGCTGACCCCCGGCGGACACCTGGAACCGGAGGACGTGAACCTCATGGGCGCGGCGTTGCGCGAGCTGATCGAGGAAACAGGAATCACGCTCAGCATCTCCCCCATGCAGGCGACCCCGGTGCACATCGACGTGCACCCCATCCCCGCCAACGAGAGCAAGGGCGAGGGTGCCCACTGGCACGCGGACTTCCGTTACCTCTTCCGAGCGAGCGGCGACCAGGCCGTGAGGCTTCAAGAGGAGGAGGTGAGCGGGTACGCGTGGCGCAGCGTGGACACGATCGCTGACAAGGTTCTGCGTTCACGGGTCGCCGCCGCGCTCCGCTAGGTAGACCACAGTCGGCCCCGCCTGTCCTTGTCTCCCCCGTCACGGACAGGCGGGGCCGCGTGCTGTCTAGCCCCGGGCTTTCGGTGCGACGTGAAGTCGCCGTCATGCAGTGGTAGTTGCAGGGAAAGGAGTCGACTACTCCGGCCTGTGACCGATGGCCGGTCCCCAGCCTCGGGTGCGTCTGCGGTGACGCGGGGGTGCTGAGCCGAGGTGGTCAAGCTCAAGGGCACGATGGGCCATCATCTCGCCACAAGCGAAGGGGAAGTCCGAGCGGGCGAGCGAAAGCGAATCCTTGTCCTTACGAGCCGACATGAGGAACACCGCGTCAATGGCGAAGCGGTCGGCGGTGGGAACTCCTTGCATTGAGAAGTGCGACACGACGCGAGCTGCATTGAAAGAGGCTCAAGGGAACCCGTGGTTTCCAGCGTAGGTCACCGTGGGAGTCGGTTTAGAGAGGGCGCCCTGTCCGGACGTAACTGTTGGCAGTGGAACACGGGAACCCCGTACTGGTCCGGCTGGTCAGCCGGACCAGAGCAGTTGACACTTCCCCCTGCAACTACCGTTGCATGAAAGCGAGTTCACGTCGTACTGAAAGCCCGAGGCTAATAGCTCATCGGGGAACTCCAAAGTAATCCATACGTGGGAGAGAGCTCCGGACAGAGAGATATCGGCCATCCCGTCCCGGCCGACGCCCGCTTGGTACAGAAAGGACCAGGTGAGACGCGACGGCCGGCCCAACTTGGGCCTGGTGGTGGGCCCGTGGACCCTTCGAATTGGGCCTTGCGTGTACGTAGCGTGGCGGCTTCACGCGCCACAGCCGGATCGGGGGACCCGGGCTTTACCGCAGCCTGGTAGAAGGGTTTTCCGTTGTTGGACTCAAAGGACCTGGCGTTCCAGGTCGGCGTACCGACACAGAGGTGGGAGTTGCCGCGTTCGCTTGTCGCGACACGGGTTCTCCTGTATCTGGTGTTCGGCCTGACGCTGCTGGGCGGCGTCGGTGTGCTGAACTCACTGCTGGAGCTGGGTACCCGCATCACGCCGACGATCAGTCTGCTGGCGCTGTACGCGATGGTGCCGGGGATCGCATCGGCGATCCTGGCGCGGCGTCTGTGGACCGGCGGGAGGGTCGTCCGGCTCGCGCTGATCGGGCTCCAGGCGTGGCTGCTGATAGGCGGCGTCATCAACCTCTACGCGGGCTCGGAGCGCGGCTTCACCCAAATGCTGCTGCCGGGTGTCCTGTTGGCGCTGACCAGCGCGGGCGGCAGCCGGAAGTGGTTCCAACTGCCCCCGGAGCAGCGGGCCGTGAGGCCGCGCTGGACGCTGGAGCGGTTCCGCCGGGAGGGGACGCCGTCCGTTCCGCACCTGATCACCTGGCGGCGTAACCGTGGCCAGTCGACGGTCGAGTACGTCGGCCTGATCAGCCTGGTCGCCCTCATCATCGGCGCGCTGCTGTTCAGCGGCGTAGGACCGCAGATCTCGGGCGGACTTCAGGCGGCGGTCTGCAACATCATGGGCAGCGACTGCGAATCCACCACGGTCGCGGACGGTGGGGACGCCGGCGGCGGTTCGAACGGCGGCGGTGACAGCGGTGGTGGGAATTCCGGCGGGAGTGACTCCGGCGGTGGCAGCAACGGCGGTGGCAACTCCGGTGGCGGGAACAGTGGTGGCGGTGACTCCGGCGGCAGCTCAAGCGGAGGCAGTGACG
The DNA here is from genome assembly GCF_040655445.1 of Streptomyces sp. NPDC050423. Lineage (NCBI taxonomy): Bacteria > Bacillati > Actinomycetota > Actinomycetes > Kitasatosporales > Streptomycetaceae > Streptomyces > Streptomyces sp. NPDC050423. Next base: position 45,888 of record NZ_JBFAJY010000028.1, on the reverse strand, counting down.
GTGGCGGTGACTCCGGTGGCGGCAGCAGCTCAAGCGGAGGTAGCTCCAGCGGTGGGTCGAGCGGTGACAATCCCCCGTGTATCCCCACGATTGTCTGGTGGAGCGTCGGTTGCCCTTGGGTCTCGGGCGGTTCCAGCAACGGCGACAGCGACTCCGGCGGTAGCTCAAGCGGCGGTAGCTCAAGCGGCGGTAGTTCCAGCGGTGGTAACAGCTCCAGCGGCGGCAGCAGCTCCGGCGGTAGTTCCAGCGGCGGCAGCTCCAGCGGCGGCAAGCCCCCCTGCAACCCCACGGGCGCCGGGTCTCAATGGGGCCTGAGCGGCTGCCCCTCGACATCAGACGGCTCCAGCAGCGGCGGAGATAGCAGCTCCGGAGGCGGCGGCTCCAGCGGCGGTGGCAGCTCAAGCGGTGGCAGCTCAAGCAGCGGTGGCAGCAGCTCCGGCGGCAGCTCCAGCAGCGGCGGTAGCTCAAGCGGGGGCAAGCCCCCGTGCAACCCCACGGGCGCCGGGTCTCAATGGGGCCTGAGCGGCTGCCCCTCGACATCAGGCGGCTCCAGCGGCGGTGGCGGCTCAAGCGGAGGTAGTTCCAGCAGCGGCGGCAGCTCCGGCGGAGGTAACAGCTCCGGAGGCGGCGGCTCAAGCGGAGGTAGCTCCAGCAGCGGCGGCAGCTCCGGCGGAGGTAACAGCTCCGGAGGCGGCAGCTCAAGCGGCGGCAGCAGCTCCAGCGGCGGCAGCTCAAGCGGCGGCAAGCCCCCCTGCAACCCCACGGGCGCCGGGTCTCAATGGGGCCTGAGCGGCTGCCCCTCGACATCAGGCGGCTCCAGCAGCGGCGGCAGCTCCAGCGGCGGCGGCTCCAGCAGCGGCGACAGCTCAAGCGGAGGCGACTCCAGCAGCGGCGGCAGCTCCAGCGGCGGCAGCAGCTCCGGCGGTAGCTCCAGCGGCGGCAGCTCAAGCGGCGGCAAGCCCCCGTGCAACCCCACGGGCGCTGGGTCTCAATGGGGCCTGAGCGGCTGCCCCTCGACCTCGGGCGGCTCCAGCAGCGGCGAGGACAACGACAAGTCCGACGAGAACAAAGACGACAACGACAAGTCCGACGAGGACAAGGACGACTGCCGGGACAACAACGTCGCCTTCTACGGCAGCCTGACCCCCGGCGCAACCGGCAGCGGACGCTACACACTCGCCTCGGCCGGGGCCGGCAAGCCGGTTACCTACAGCGGCACCACGCTCGCAATCGGCGGCGCCGTCCCCCTGGCCATAATGGAGGGGCTGCCCGGATCCACCATCCCCGGTGTCGACGCGTTCGATGACGCGACGGACGAGATCACCACCGAGCCGAACCATCAGCCGCAGAGCAAGCCCGAGCCCGGGTCAGCGCCGGACAAATGCAACCGCGGGAAGCGCAACCCTCATCCGGAGGTGGCGGCCACCGAGGTGGATACGTCGGGCCTCCCGGACGAAGTGGTGTGGCGCGACTCGGACGAGCCCCTGTACCGCTTCGACGACCGTTCCCCCGAGGAGATCTTCCTCGAAGGCTTCGAGCCGAAAAATCCCAAAAACACCAATCTGTACAACTACGTCATGTCCAACACGGAATCCGCGTTCGTCTCGACAACGACGAACAGCGAACCGGATCTGCTCTACGAATCGGCGCAGTACCGCTACGACATCGATCCGCCGGGTGGCATCGACGTCAACAAAACCTTCGGGGACAAGAGCCGTTGGGCAAGCGAGAATGAGATCTCCTTCCCCGGCGGGATCGATTCGGGGTACATCAAGGGCGTCTGGAAGCTCCAGCCGGACGGCTCGTGGGGCGAGTACGTGGCGAACGAGGAGTGGTACCTGGAGCCGGAAGATCGGGACTGACAGCCGCAACCGCGAGGGAACGGCTACACCTCACCACCGGGTCGTGGGATCTCCCACGGCCCGGTGGGCCATTTACGGGGCGTACGACGACGCCTGCCGCTCCGTGGCTTCGATGAACTCCCGCAGCGTCCGGCGCGAGCGCAGCAGCGTGTCGATGCGTTCGTCCGGCCCCCGCTGCCGCGCCCGAAGCATCTCCAGGACGTCGTCGCAGGGCATGAGGTCGGGCCCGGCACCGGTCGCACAGGGCAGCAGAAACGCGATTCCGGGGCCCTCGCGGAGACACCCCAGCCGAGTGCCTCCGCCCAGAACCGGCCGACCGCCGAGTCGTCAAGGGCCTTGATGTTCACCTGAACCGGTCGCAGTGCCATGCCCGCGATCCTGAGGGGACGGGGCGAGCGAGATCCGTGCGGCGACGGGCACATGGTCGCTGCCGGTCGCGGGCAGGGTGCGCAGGGGGCCGACTTGCGCACCCCGGGCCATCACCTGGTCGATCCGGGCCAGCGGGAAGGACGCCGGGAAGCTGAAGGCGAATCCGCGTTCCGACACGTTCAGTTGAGAGGTCAGCGGGGTCAGCCCACGGTCGTCGACCGTGCCGTTCAGGTCGCCCAGCAGGATCACCGTGCCGGCCTTCTCCGCGGCGACGGCCCGGCCCAGCAGCTCGGCGCTCTCGTCGCGCCGGGCGGATGTCAGGCCGCCCGCTCCGATCCGTACCGAGGGAAGGTGCGCGACGTACGCCGCGACGTCGCCGTGCGGGGTGCGGACCACGGTCCGCAGTCCACGCTGCCAGGACTCCGTGATCCCACGAGGCTTGATGTCCACCGGGCGGGTTCCCGAGAGCGGGTGCTTCGACCAGAGGGCGACGGTGCCCCGGACCGCGTGGAACGGGTAGTCCGGGGCGAGGGTCCTCTCGTACACCGGACGTGCCGCCGGGAGCAGTTCCTCCAGGGCGATGAGATCGGGTCCGGCGTCCGCCAGGGTGCGGGCCGTGGCCGCCGGGTCGGTGTTCTCGTCGCTCACGTTGTGCTGCACCACGACCAGGTCATGCGCACCGGGACCCGTACCGGGCAGGAGCAGGGCGCCGAAGGCGTACGTCCAGGCCGCCACCGGAAGCAGCAGCGCCCACAGGGCCGTGGCCGAGCGGCGCAGCAGGGCGAGAGCGAGCAGCGGGACGACCGCCAGGCCCAGCCAGGGGAGGAAGGACTCCAGCAGACTCCCCGCGTGGAAGGCCCGGTTGGGGATCACTCCGGGGAACGCCAGGAGTACGGCGACGAGGGCGGCCGACGCCGCGAGCACCCGGCCCCGCGTCCAGGGCGAACCGGCCCGCGCCGCCCTCTTGGGCTGTTCCGGCCGTCGGCCGTGTTCGGTCGGCTCCGTCGGCTCCGTCGGCGCGCGCTGTTCCGTCTGCTCGCCCTGTTCCGTCTGCGTCGTCCTTGCCGTCTCTTCCGTCATGACGCCTGTGCGCAGGACGCGTCCTTCATGCGGTTGCGGTCATCCCGCTGCGCTGCCAGCGAGGAGCACGCGGCGCTGCAGCGCAGCCCGGAGGTGTTGCGGATCCGGTCGAAGAAGCCCGAGTAGCGGGTGGGGTTCTTGCAGATCTTCATGCGTGCCTCCTCCGCTCCATCCTCCGCTTTGTCCTCCGGGAAACCTATCCGCTGGAGGGCGACGAGCAGGCGCGTTCGATGGCGTCGCTGACGCGGTCGAGATCCCGGCCGAGGGACTCGGCTCAGCTGGAAAGCGGTCAGCGGTAGTCGTCGGGCAGCGGGTGATACCGGCCTGCTACTGGACCAGGGCCTTGCTCGTCCCGGTGGACGCGTCGCGCAGGCCGAGCCGCAGGTGCTCGACGTGGAAGAGGGCCTGTTCCAGGAGTTCGGCGACGTGGTTGTCGTAGAGGGCGTAGACGATGGAGCGGCCCCGGCGCTCTCCGGTGACGAGCCCGAGATTGCGCAGCAGGCGGAGCTGGTGGGAGCAGGCGGAGGCTTCCATGCCCACGGCCTCGGCGAGGTCGCCGACCGCGCAGGGGCCTTCCTGGAGGCGGGCCAGGATGTACAGCCGCGAAGGGGTGGCCAGGGCCTGGAGGGTGGCGGCGACGTCAGTGGCGCCCGCCGCGTCCAGGCGCTCGCGGGGGGTGGCGTGGTTCTTGTCGTCGGCTCCGTGACCCATGGCCCCATCCTACCGGTCACACATGAAGACCTGTTCAGATGTTCCTGTACGGTGGATGTGTCGCCTCGCTTCCGCCCTGAAGGGTTGTTTTGTCATGCCTTCTGACCTGCTCCAGCGGCCCGACCGGGCAGCACCGGCCGCCTCGCGTACGGCGCCGAGGCGGCGTACGCGGGTACTGGCCCTGGCGGAGGCTCGTTGGGCCGCCGCGGCGCTAGTGCTGTTCCTGATCGCGCTCCCGCTCCAGCTGACCGGCGCACCCGCCTGGTCGTGGGGCCCTCTTTATGCCGCCGCCTACGTCACCGGCGGGTGGGAACCGGCCTGGGCGGGGCTGACGGCGCTGCGGGAGAAGACCCTGGATGTGGACCTGTTGATGATCGTGGCCGCGATCGGCGCGGCCTCGATCGGGCAGGTGATGGACGGCGCGCTGCTGATCGTCATCTTTGCCACCTCCGGCGCCCTGGAGGCCCTGGCGACCGCCCGTACCCAGGACGCGGTGCGCGGTCTGCTCGACCTCGCACCCACCACGGCCACCCGGCTGGCCGACGACGGGAGCGAGTCGACGGTCCCCACTGAGGACCTGGTGGCCGGGGACACCGTCCTGGTCCGCCCCGGCGAGCGGGTCGGCGCGGACGGCCGCGTCCTCACCGGGGCCAGCGAGGTGGACCAGGCCACCATTACCGGCGAACCGCTGCCGGTCGCGAAGGAGACCGGGGACGAGGTCTTCGCCGGCACCCTCAACGGCACCGGCGTGCTGCGGGTCAAGGTCGAGCGGGACGCCTCGGACTCGGTGATCGCCCGGATCGTGGCCATGGTCGAGGAGGCATCCGAGACCAAGGCGCCCACCCAGTTGTTCATCGAGAAGGTCGAGCAGCGCTACAGCCTCGGCATGGTCTTCGCGACCCTCGCGGTCTTCCTGGTCCCCCTCGCGTTCGGCGGAGACCTGACCGGCTCGCTGCTGCGGGCGATGACCTTCATGATCGTGGCCTCGCCGTGCGCGGTGGTCCTGGCGACGATGCCCCCGCTGCTCTCGGCCATCGCCAACGCCGGACGTCACGGCGTCCTGGTGAAGTCCGCCGTGGTCATGGAGCGGCTCGGGCAGGTCGACGCGGTCGCACTCGACAAGACCGGCACCCTCACCGAAGGCACCCCCCGCGTCACCGACATCCGCCCCCTGGACGGCTCCGGCCTGGACGAGGACGCCCTGCTCGCGCTCGCAGCGGCCGCCGAGCACCCCAGCGAACACCCCCTGGCCCGTGCTGTCGTGGACGCTGCCCGCACCCGCGGCCTGACCAGCGCCGACATGCAGGACTTCACCTCCACGCCCGGCGTCGGTGTCACCGCCGCCATCGACGGCCACACGGTCACGGTCGGCGCACCTGCCCGCCTCCTCGACGGAAACGACGGCACCGGCTCTGCCCGCGCCGCCGAGATCGCAGCCGGTCTGGAGGACGGCGGCCGCACGGCCGTCCTGGTCCTGCGCGACAGCGTCCCGGTCGGGGTGCTGGGCATCGCCGACCGACTGCGTCCCGACGCCACCGCGACCGTCGCCGCCCTGACCACACTGACCGGCAGCACCCCGATGGTGGTGACGGGCGACAACTCACGCGCCGCCACCCGCCTGGCCGCCGAGGTCGGCATCACCGGCGACGCGGTCCGCGCCGGTCTCCTGCCCGAGGACAAGGTCGAAGCCGTACGGCGCCTGGAGGCCCAGGGGCGCAAGGTCCTGGCCATCGGAGACGGCGTCAACGACGCCCCCGCACTCGCCGCCGCCCACACCGGCATCGCCATGGGCCGCGCCGGCTCCGACCTCGCCCTGGAGACCGCCGACGCCGTCATCGTCCGCGACGAACTCGCCACCGTCCCCACCGTGATCGCCCTCTCCCGGGCGGCCCGGCGCCTGGTGGTGCAGAACCTGGTCATCGCCGCGGTGTTCATCGCCGGCCTGGTCATCTGGGACCTGGTGGGCCACCTGCCGCTGCCGCTCGGCGTGCTCGGCCACGAGGGCTCGACCGTCATCGTCGGCCTCAACGGGCTGCGTCTGCTGCGCGATGCCGCCTGGTCCCGCGCCGCGAAGGACATGCGGTGAGTCGCCGTACCAGGAAGGCCGCCCCCGCTTCGGGGGCGGCCCGGCCCACCGTCACCGTCTGCCGCGGCTGCTGCTGCGGCACCCCGGACAAGGTCCCGCGACTGCACCACGAAGCCCAGCTCGCCGACCTGCGCACCCAGCTGGCCGGAGTCGCGTTGGTCCGGCGCACCGACTGCCTGGACGCGTGCGAGCGCGCCAACGTCATCGTCATCCAGCCCTCCGCCCAAGGCCGCAAGGCCGGCGGACGCCCGGTCTGGCTCGGGCAGGTCAACGACCCCGACGCCGCTGCCGACATCGCCACCTGGGTCAAGGCCGGCGGCCCCGGACTCGCCGAGGCGCCCGACGTCCTCGACCTCTACACGTTCAGCCCGTCCCGACGCGTCCGCCACGAACTCGACGACTGATCATTTTGCCTGGCTGACCAACGCTGACACCGCCCATGGCAAATCGACTGACATTCCCATGGCAGACGACACCCTGGGCCCAGGAGAGCGAAAGGGGGCGCAGCGCCGCGCGCGGGCACCGGCCGGGTCAGCCCGCCGTTGTCGGCCGCAGTGCGTCCATGACGAGATCGATCAGCCGTCCGGTCTGCTCGGAGGTGGTGCCGCCGGTGGCGGCGCCGCCGGAGAGGAAGATCCCCAGCAGCATCACGGTGATGTCCCCCGGCTCGACGTCGGCGCGAAGCGACCCGTCTTCGGCCCCGGCGGCAAGGATCGTGGCGATGGCTGTGGTGATGCGTTCCCGGGTGGCGGGGGTGGCGATGCGCCCCGAGGCCCAGCCCGCACGGAGCGTGTCCGCCATACCGCGCTTCGTCGCGACGAACCCGGCGTACCGCTCGATCCAGGCCCGGAGCGCCTCATCCGGCGGAAGGACCTGGAGCAGGGCGGGAGCACTGGCGGCGACGTCGTCGAGTTCGGCGGCGTACACCGCCTCCACCAGGGCCTCACGGGTCGGGAAGTGGCGGTACAGCGTGCCGATGCCGACGCCGGCCTCGCGGGCGATGCCTTCGAGCGAGACGGTGCCGTCAGCCGCCGCGAAAGCGGCCCCGGCGACCTGGACGAGCTTGTCCCGGTTGCGCAGCGCGTCGACGCGGGGGGCGCGTGGCTTCTTCCCGGGGACGGCTCCCGGAGACGTCGCACCGGACTCCAAGTCGGGGAGTGTCCGGTCGGGCGCCGGGTCGCGGGATGTCGGGTCGGCGGACTTCAAAACGGAGGACCCTCCGATAAGAGTGCTACAGTCGATTACGCGGAGGCTCCTCCGCTTCTCCATCTTCTCATGAGGACGGAAATCCCTTGGCTATGACCGGCTCCCCCTCCCCCCAGCTCACGGCCACCGGCATCCCGCGCGCCGGAGGCGCCGGGATGCTCGGGGACCTCACGGTCTCCCGCATCGGCTTCGGCGCGATGCAACTGGAGCGCCTGCGCGGCGACCGCGACGCGGCCATCGCACTCCTGCGCCGCGTGGTCGAGCTCGGCATCGACCACGTCGACACCGCCCAGTTCTACGGCGACGGCTTCGTCAACGGGCTCATCCGCGACGCGTTCCGCCCCGAGGACGGCGTCGTGATCGTCAGCAAGGTCGGCGCCGACCCCGACCCCGGCGCCGCCATTCCGCTCCGCCCCGCCCAGCGGCCCGAGCAGCTGCGGGCCGGCGTCGAGGCCAACCTCGAATCCCTCGGCCTCGACCGGATCCCCGTGGTGAACCTGCGCCGCCTGGACACCGGGCCGGGCCTGGTCGCCGAGGGCGACCAGGTGGTCGACCTCGACGACCAGCTCGCCGTGATGACCGCGCTGCGGGACGAGGGCAAGATCGGCGCGATCGGCCTGAGCGGCGTCACCCTGGACGTGCTGCGCCGGGCCCTGCCCGCCGGGATCGTCTGCGTCCAGAATCTCTACAGCCTGGTGACGCGCGGCGACGAGGAGATGCTGCGGCTCTGCGCCCAGGAGCAGATCGCCTGGGTGCCGTTCTTCCCGCTCGGCGGCGCCTTCCCCCGGCTGCCGAAGGTGACCGACGAACCGGCCGTGATCGCCGCCGCGAAGTCCCTCGACCGCACCCCCGCGCAGGTCGGCCTCGCCTGGCTGCTCCACCACACGCCGAACACGCTGCTCATCCCGGGCACCGCGGACGCCGGTCACCTGGAGGCGAACGTCGCCACCGGAACGATCGGCCTCGACGACGCCGCACTCGCCGCGCTGGACGCCGTCGAGTCACGGACCGCCGACGTCCCGCTCGGCTGACGGCCGCTCAGCGGCCGCGGGCGCCCCGGCCGCCGGCCGGCCCGGACGCTCAGCGCTCCGGGAACCGCTCCCCGCACTCGCCGCAGTACTTCGGCGCCGACTCCTGCGACATGCGGCCGCACTCCGGGCACACCCGGTCCAGCGCGCACGGCGCCTCGCCGCCCTCCCGCGCGAACACCGTCGGCTTGATGGCCAGGCCCGGACGGCGGCGGTGGACCGTGAGGTAGACGAGGCCGTCCGGACCCGCGGCCAGGGCGCGCCGCGAGGTGCGGGGCAGCCAGGTGACCGTCGTCGGGGTCAGCTCCAGCGGCGTGCCGCCACCCGCCGGGGTGAGGCGGCCGCCGCCCGCGAGGACCACCAGGAGGACGTCGAGCACGTCCTCCTGGTGCTCGCCGACCTCCGCGCCCGGCGGGAGGCGTACCAGGTTGGCGTCCAACTCCCTTCCCTGCCGGTCCAGTTGCCAGAGTGCCCCGCGGGCGTCGGGGGCTGCGGCGGCGAGCAGGTCGTCGAGTACGGCCAGTACCTCGGGAGTCGCGTTCACGGCACCCACGCTACGCCGCCGGGCGGAACGGCGGATCGGGCCCGCCGGGACCGAACCCCGTCGCAGCTCACGGCCTTCCGAACCGCTGCCTTCGCGCTCCCGGGACGGAACCGAGAACGTGAATTCGCCATGGGCCAGGGTGATTTACCTGAGAGGTACGGGAGGCCCGGTACGGGCGTACGCAGGTCATCGGCCCGAGCCGGGCGGCCTGCCGTAATACCGCCGGACCGACAGGATGATCGTTGTACTCTCCGCCCATGACCTCCACCACGCCATCGACGCCCCCCACGCCTTCGGCCGAGGATGCCGAGTGCGCCGTGCTGACCCGGAACCTCCGGCGCAGGGGCACGCTCGTCCTGTCGGTGTTCGCCGTGGTCTGGGCCTTCGCCGGTGCGTCCGGACTGGCGTCATCGGGCACGGCCCTCGCCCTTGAGATCACCGCCGTGCCACTCACCGCGGCGGCGATCGTGCTCGCCTACCGCAAGGGCGCCGCCCCCTCGCCCCGCATGGTGAGCCTGCCGGCGAACTGGGCGCGCGCGGTCGGCATGGTGAACGTCGTCGAGGTGGCCGCCGTCTTCGCGGTGATCTCGGCGTCCAACGCCTCGGGCCGCCCCGAGTTCATCCCGGCCGCCATCGCGCTGGTCGTGGGCCTGCACTTCTTCCCGCTCGCGCGCTACTACGACCAGTGGCAGTACAAGGGGACGGCGGTCCTGCTGAGCGTCGTCGCGGTCGTCGGGTTCGTGCTCATCGCGGCCGGCCGGTCGAGCGAGAGCGTACGGGCCGTGGTGGGTCTGGGCTCCGCGGTGGTGCTGTGGGCGTCCGCGTACCACGTGGCCGTGAAGGGCTGAGCCGCCGTCACGGCTACCACCCAGGGCCGTTCCCCTTTCATGTACGCCGCGAGCCGAGGAGACACCGCCGTGGAACGCCACCCGGACGAGAAGTACCCGCCGATCGAACCGTACGAGCACGGGATGCTCGATGTCGGTGAGGGCAACCTCGTGTACTGGGAGGCGTGCGGCGACCCGGCCGGCAAACCCGCCCTCGTCGTGCACGGCGGACCGGGCTCGGGGTGCACGGAACGGCCCCGGCAGTACTTCGACCCGGACCGCTACCGGGTCATCCTCTTCGACCAGCGGGGCTGTGGCCGCTCCACCCCGCACGCGAGCGACCCGGCCGCCGATCTGCGGTTCAACACGACGGACCGGCTGATCGCCGACATGGAGCGGCTGCGCGTCCGGCTGGGCATCGACAAGTGGCTGCTGTACGGGGGTTCCTGGGGCTCGACGCTGATCCTCGCGTACGCCGAGCGGTACCCGGAGCGGGTCAGCGAGATCGTGATCCCGGCCGTCACCACGACCCGCCGCTCCGAGATCGACTGGCTGTACCGGGCCGCCGGCCAGATCTTCCCCGAGGCGCGGGACCTCTTCCTGGCCGGGGTCCCGGAGGCCGCGAGCGACGCGACCGGGGACGTGCTCGCCGCGTACGCCCGGCGGACCGAGAGCCCCGACCCGGAGGTACGGGCGCGGGCGACGGCCGACTGGTGCGCGTGGGAGGACGCGGTCCTCTCCCAGGAGGCGTACACCGGACCGCCGCCGTACAGCGGCCGGCCCGCACGCGCGCAGCGGGCACTGGTGCGGATCTGCGCGCACTACTTCTCGCACGGCGCCTGGCTGGAGGAGGGACAGCTGATCCGGGACGCCGGGCGGCTGGCGGGAATCCCGGGCGTGCTGGTGCACGGGCGGTTCGACCTGGGCGGCCCGCTGATCACCGCGTGGGAGCTGGCGAAGGCGTGGCCGGACGCGGAACTGACCGTGATCGACGACGCGGGCCATCTCGGCGGGGCGGCGACGAGCCGCGCGGTGCTCGCGGCGCTGGACCGGTTCGCGGACAGGTAGCGGGCCCGTCGGGAGCCCGCGCCGGCGGCGGGGGTGATCGACGCCGACCGGGTCATCGCCGGCACCGCGGACCGGGTGAGAGCGCCGCGCCGCGGAAGTCTCCCCTTGCTTCGAGCGGACTCCAAGGCGTTGGCTTGACCCCATGAAGTACACGCAGCTCGGACGCACCGGACTCAAAGTCAGCCGCCTCGTTCTGGGGACGATGAACTTCGGCCCAGAGACCAACGAGGGCGACAGCCACGCGCTCATGGACGCCGCCCTGGACGCGGGTGTCAATTTCTTCGACACCGCGAACGTCTACGGCTGGGGCGAGAACAAGGGCCGCACCGAGGAGATCCTCGGCACCTGGTTCGCCCAGGGCGGCGACCGCCGCGACAAGGTCGTCCTCGCCACCAAGGTCTACGGCAACATGGCCGCCGACGGCGAGCCCTGGCCCAACCACGACAAGCTGTCCGCGCTCAACATCCGCCGGGCCGTGGACGCCAGCCTGAAGCGGCTGCAGACGGACCACATCGACCTCTACCAGTTCCACCACGTCGACCGGTCCACCCCGGTCGAGGAGATCTGGCAGGCCATCGACGTACTGATCCAGCAGGGCAAGATCCTCTACGCGGGCTCGTCCAACTTCGCGGGTTACAAGATCGCCCAGGCCAATGAGGTCGCCCGGCAGCGCGGCAGCTACGGGCTGGTCAGCGAGCAGTGCATCTACAACCTGATGCAGCGCGGAGCCGAGATGGAGGTCATCCCGGCCGCCCAGGAGTACGGCCTCGGAGTCATCCCGTGGTCGCCGCTGCACGGCGGGCTGCTCGGCGGCGCGCTCCGCAAGGAGCGCGAGGGCGGCGGCGCCCGGTCCACCTCGGGCCGCTCCGCCGAGGCGCTCGCCGACCCGAAGGTGAGGGCGCAGGTCCAGGCGTACGAGGACCTGCTGCAGAAGCACGGACTGGAGCCCGGCGAGGCCGGTCTGGCCTGGCTGCTGACCCGGCCCGCCGTCACCGGCCCGATCTCGGGTCCGCGTACGCGGGAGCAGCTCGACTCCGCGCTGCGCGCGGTGGAGCTGGAGCTGTCGGACGAGGTGCTGACGGCCCTGGACGAGATCTTCCCCGGTCCGGGTCCGTCGCCGGAGAACTTCGCCTGGTAGGAACGGGCCCGCGTGCGGCCGTCCCCGGCAGAGCGATCAGCCGAGGGCGGCCGCCGCTGCGACGACGACGAACATCAGCACGAGCACGGCCGCCATAATGCGGTTTCTTGTCTTGGGGTCCACCCCACGAGCGTAACCGCCCGGCCCACCGTCCCGGCGGCCAGGCCCGGACCACCGTTGCCCCGAGGCCGTTCCCGTGGCCCGCGGCGGGTCCGCCAGCCGCGGACGTGTCCTGGTCGCCGTGCGTATCGTTGTACTGCACGAGTGTGTGGCCGAGGTCGCTCACCCTGGAGACCGACGGCTTCCCCCGCGACTGATCCCGCACGCACACGACACGGCCTCGTACCGGATACCCGGTCGGGGCCGTGATCGTGTGCGGGTGCCGGCGCCTCCCGGAGGTCACCCGGTAGCCGCTCAGGCCGCCGTGGCCAGCTGCTCGCGCGGGACGAAGCGCACGTGCGGGCGGCCGGGGCGCAGGTCGACCTTGAGGCGCAGGCCGCCGACGCGGGCCAGCATGAAGCCGACGCCGAGCGCGGCCACCAGCGAGAACGCGCCGCCGACCGCCATACCGGTCCGGACGCCGTACACATCGCTGATCCAGCCGACGATCGGGGCGCCCACCGGCGTACCACCGGCGAAGACCATCATGTACAGGCTCATCACCCGGCCGCGCATGGCCGGGTCGGCCGCCATCTGGACGCTGGTGTTCGCGCTGATGTTGGTCGTCAGACCGATCATGCCGATCGGCACGAGCAGGATCGAGAACAGCCAGACGGACGGCGACAGGGAGGCGACGATCAACAGCAGGCCGAACACCGTGCCCGCGGCCACCAGCATCCGCAGCCGCGAGGAGCGGCGGCGAGCGGCGAGCAGGGCGCCCGCGAGGGAACCGGCCGCCATCAGGATGTTGAAGAACGAGTACATCCCGGCGCCGCCGTCGAAGACCTCGTCCGCGAAGGCCGTCAGCCAGATCGGGAAGTTGAATCCGAACGTGCCGACGAAGCCGACGAGGACGATCGGCCAGATCAGCTCCGGACGGCCGGAGACGTAGCGCAGCCCCTCGCGGAGCTGCCCCTTCGCGCGCCGTACGACGACGGCCTTCTGCAGCTCGCTGGTGCGCATCATCATCAGGCCGACGAGCGGCGCGAGGAACGACAGGCCGTTGAACATGAAGGCCCAGCCGCTGCCGACCGTGGTGATCAGCACACCCGCGACGGCGGGGCCGATGAGCCGGGCGGACTGGAAGTTCGCGGAGTTCAGGCTGACCGCGTTCCGCAGCTGGGCGGGGCCGACCATCTCGGAGACGAACGACTGGCGGGCCGGGTTGTCCACGACCGTGACCATGCCGAGCAGGAAGGCGATCAGGTAGACGTGCCACACCTGGACCACGCCGGAGAGGGTGAGCACGGCGAGGGCCACACCGCACAGGCCGAGCGCGGCCTGGCTGAAGAGGAGGAGCTTGCGCTTGGGCAGGCGGTCGGCGATGACGCCGCCGTACAGGCCGAAGAGCAGCATGGGGAGGAACTGGAGTGCCGTGGTGATGCCGACGGCGGCGGCGGACCCGGTGAGGCTCAGGACGAGCCAGTCCTGCGTGATGCGGGACATCCAGGTACCGGTGTTGGAGATCACGGCGCCCGTGGCGAACAGACGGTAGTTACGGATCTTCAGCGACGAGAAGGTCCCGCCGGGCTTGCTCTCGTGGGTGGAAGTCGGTGCGGGGGCGGAGTCTGCTCCGGATCCCGTACTCAAAAGGGTTCGCCTCCTCGGGCGTGGACATTGCGCGGACTGACGAGGATGCGGCGGTGGGGCGGCACGCCGGCTGTGGTCCGGCGCGGCCCGCTCCGCTACAGGTGGGCGAGCTTCTCCAGCACGGGGGCCGCGTTGCGCAGCGTCTCCCACTCATCCTCGTCCAGGCCCTCGGCGAGGGTGGTCAGCCAGGCGTTCCGCTTGGAGCGGCTCTCGGCGAGCATGGCCTCGGCCTGCTCGGTCTGGCTGACCATCTTCTGACGACGGTCATCGGGGTGCGGTTCCAGTCTGACGAGTCCCTTCGCTTCCAGCAGCGCGACGATGCGGGTCATCGACGGCGGCTGCACATGCTCCTTGCGGGCCAGCTCACCCGGGGTGGCCGAACCGCAACGCGCGAGGGTGCCGAGAACCGACATCTCGGTGGGGCTCAGCGACTCGTCGACGCGCTGGTGCTTGAGGCGCCGGCCGAGGAGCATGACGGCGGAACGAAGGGAGCTCACGGCAGCGGCACTGTCGCCGTCGTGGATCAGGTCAGGCATGTTTGTTAGCGTAACTCATTACCTACCCTAAAGACCACTCGGTGGTACACGCGCGAGAGCCGAATCACCAATCGATCACCCAAACGAGTGAGTCAGTTCCGGAAAGTCACGCGTGTCGGGCCCGGAGGACGTAACCCTGCATGGCATGGGATCGACAGTGCTCAGCCTGCGGATAGACGGTGAGCTGCTCGACCGGCTCAAGCAGCACGCCGCCAGACGCGGAATGAGCGTCCAGGACTATGTGGTCCGGACGCTCATTCGCGACGACTTCGACGAGCGCTTCCAGACAGCCGTCGACGAGACAGAGAAGTTCTACGGGGCGGAAGGGGTCACGGCCGAGGAGGTCACCTGACCCCTTCGGCCGTGCGCCCGCGAGGAATCACGTGAGGCCGAGCGCCGGCATCGCGTAGTAGAAGACGAAGACCGCCGACACCGCGTACATGGCCACCGGCACCGAGCGACCGCGCCCGGCGGCCAGCCGCAGTACGCAGAACGCGATGAAGCCGATGCCGATGCCGTTGGTGATCGAGTACGTGAACGGCATCATCACCATGGCGAGGAAGGCCGGCATCGAGAGCGTGTAGTCGCTCCAGTCGATGTCCCGCACCGAGCCCGCGATGATCAGGAAGCCCACCGCCAGCAGGGCCGGAGTGGCCGCCTGCGAGGGGACCATCGTCGCCAGCGGTGTCAGGAACAGTGCCGCCGAGAACAGCAGACCCGTCACGACGCTCGCGAAGCCGGTGCGGGCCCCCTCACCGACACCCGCCGTGGACTCCACGAAGCAGGTGCCCGCCGAGGCGGAGCCCGCACCGCCCGCCGCGACCGCGACGCCGTCGATGAAGAGCACCTTGTTGATGCCGGGGAAGTTGCCGTCCTTGTCCATCAGCTTGGCCTCGTCGCCGACGCCGAGGATGGTGCCCATCGCGTCGAAGAAGCAGGACAGCAGCACGGTGAAGACGAACAGGATGCCGGTCAGCACACCGACCTTGCCGAAGCCGCCGAACAGGCTGACCTCGCCGATCAGACCGAAGTCCGGGGAGGCGACCGGATTGCCCGGCCACTGCGGGACCGTCAGCCCCCAGGCCTCGCCCGGCAGGTCCGCGACCGCGTCGATGATCAGCGCGAGCACCGTCATCGCGACGATGGAGATCAGGATCGCGCCCGGCACCTTGCGGACGATCAGCGCGAGGGTGAGCAGCGCGCCGAGCACGAAGACCAGGACCGGCCAGCCGTTGAGGTGACCGTCGTTGCCGAGCTGGAGCGGGACGGTGGTGTGTGCGACGTCCGGGATACGGGAGACGAAGCCCGAGTCGACCAGGCCGATCAGCAGGATAAAGAGGCCGATACCGATCGCGATGCCCTTGCGGAGCGAGGTCGGCACGGCGTTCATCACGCGTTCCCGCAGCCCGGTGGCGACCAGCAGCATGACCACGATGCCCGCGAGGACGACCATGCCCATCGCGTCGGGCCAGCTCATCCGGGGAGCGAGCTGGAGGGCGACGACGGTGTTGACGCCGAGGCCCGCGGCCAGCGCGATCGGCACGTTGCCGATGACGCCCATGAGGAGCGTGGAGAAGGCCGCGACCAGCACCGTCGCGGTGACCAGCTGGCCGCTGTCGAGCTGGTGCCCGTACATGTCCTTCGCGCTGCCCAGGATGATCGGGTTCAGCACGATGATGTACGCCATCGCGAAGAAGGTGGCGAATCCGCCGCGGATCTCACGCGCGACCGACGACCCCCGCTCGGAGATCTTGAAGTAACGGTCCAGGCCGCCGGAGGGCTGGGGAGCCGGGGGCTGTTCGGAGTCGACCGGAGCGGTGGCCGAGGGGGGCATGGAGGACCTCAGTCATACGTAGAGGGGACTAAAAGGAGGACTAAAACTAGTCAGCTTTGGACTTTCACACGAATAATTTGAGACAGCCGTAAGCAGATTCAGTATGAATACATAAGGCGAAGATCGCTATCTCCGCGCGTAGACCCATGGGCCGACCGGCCCGGCGGCCTTTATGCACGCGCCGCATACACTGACCGCATGGCGAAGTGGACACCGAAGCACGAGGCACCCGAGCCCCTGGAGGGGCCCGTCGTCGCGACCATCACCGGCGGCACGATCCTCTGGTTCGTCCTCTTCGTCGTCCAGCTCCCGTTCTACGGCTGGTTCGACGACCACGGGCACCTGTGGTGGCTGTGGACCTGCCTGGCCGGTGCGGGCCTCGGCCTGATCGGCATCTGGTACGTACGAGGACGCGACGCCGCACTCAAGCGGGCCGCCGCGGCTGCCGCCGCCCCGGAGTCCGACTCCGGCTCCGGTTCCGGTTCCGACTCCGAGGGCACCCCCGGCGGGACCGCCTGACCCCCGGGCTCGCGATCACACTCCGCGGCCCGGCGCCACTGCCGCAGGTCACAGGCGGCTCCGCGCGCCGTACCACCACGGGACGATTCCCGTCCTCCCCCGGTCTGATCTTCGGACCACCCGGCGGGTGAACCGGACGTTACCCCCGTACCGTCTCAACCATGACTCAGCGGGCACTCGGCCCCTCCGGGGATGAGCCGAACAGATCCTCCGTACCTTCCGGCACCGACCGGCCGGTGATGATCGACGCCGGTACCGAACTCGACCCGGTGCACCCGGTCGAACTGCCGGCTCCCGGCGGCGGGCGCGGGCTGAGCGCGGCCGAGGTCGCCGAGCGGATCGCCCGCGGCGAGATCAACGACGTCCCGGTCCGCTCCTCCCGGTCCGTGCGCGAGATCGTCCGCGCCAACGTCTTCACCCGGTTCAACCTGATCATCGGCGTGCTCTGGGTGATCATGCTGTTCGTCGCGCCGATCCAGGACAGCCTCTTCGGCTTCGTGATCATCGCCAACACCGGCATCGGCATCGTGCAGGAGTGGCGGGCCAAGAAGACCCTGGACAGCCTCGCGGTCATCGGCGAGGCGAAACCCACCGTGCGGCGGGACGGGGTCGCGGCCGAGATCTCCACCTCCGAGATCGTCCTGGGCGACCTCGTCGAGCTCGGCCCCGGCGACAAGGTCGTGGTCGACGGCACCGTCACCGAGACCGACAGCCTGGAGATCGACGAATCACTGCTCACCGGCGAGGCCGACCCGGTGCTGAAGCGCGCCGGCGACCCCGTCATGTCCGGCAGCTTCGTCGTCGCGGGCGGCGGGGCCTTCGCCGCGACCAAGGTCGGCCGCGAGGCCTACGCCGCGCAGCTCGCCGAGGAGGCCTCCCGCTTCACGCTCGTCCAGTCCGAGCTGCGCACCGGCATCTCCACCATCCTCAAGTACGTCACCTGGATGATGATCCCGACCGCGATCGGTCTGGTCCTGAGCCAGCTGGTGGTGAAAAACCACAACTTCAAGGACTCCATCGCCCGGACCGTCGGCGGCATCGTCCCGATGATCCCGGAGGGCCTGGTCCTGCTCACCTCGGTCGCCTTCGCGATCGGCGTCGTACGGCTGGGCCGCAAGCAGTGCCTGGTCCAGGAGCTCCCCGCCATCGAGGGCCTGGCCCGGGTCGACATCGTCTGCCTGGACAAGACCGGCACCCTCACCGAGGGCGGCATGGACGTCACCGAGGTCCGCGCGCTGAACGGTACGGACGAGCCGTACCTGCGCCGCGTGCTGGCCGCCTTCGGCGCCTCCGACCCGCGGCCCAACGCCAGCCTCCAGGCGATCATCGACGCCTACCCGGTCCCGGACGGCGAGGCCTGGGGCGTCACACAGGCGCTGCCCTTCTCCTCGGCCCGCAAGTACAGCGGCGCCGCCTTCGACGAGGACGGCGGGCGCACCTCCGGCTGGCTGCTCGGCGCCCCCGACGTGCTGCTGCCCGAGGACGACCCGGCTCTCACCGAGATCGAGGAGCTCAACCAGCAGGGCCTGCGGGTCCTGCTGCTGGCCCGCGCAGAAGGCGCGCTCGACGACCCGGGGACCGCGACCGGGGCCCGGCCGTGCGCGCTGATCGTCCTGGAGCAGCGGCTGCGGCCCGACGCCCGGGAGACGCTCGCCTACTTCGCCGACCAGCGGGTCGCCACGAAGGTGATCTCCGGCGACAACGCCGTCTCGGTCGGCGCCGTCGCCGCGAAGCTCGGGCTGCCGGGCGCCGAACACACCCTGGACGCGCGCCGGCTGCCCACCGATCCGGACGAGATGGCCACCGCCATGGAGGAGAACGCGGTCTTCGGCCGCGTCACCCCGCAGCAGAAGCGGGAGATGGTCGCCGCCCTCCAGTCCCGCGGCCACACCGTCGCGATGACGGGCGACGGGGTCAATGACGTGCTGGCCCTCAAGGACGCCGACATCGGCGTCTCGATGGGCTCCGGCTCCGAGGCGACCAGGGCCGTCGCCCAGATCGTGCTGCTCAACAACAGCTTCGCGACGCTGCCGTCCGTCGTCGCCGAGGGCCGCCGGGTCATCGGCAACATCACCCGGGTCGCCACCCTGTTCCTGACGAAGACCGTCTACTCGGTGCTGCTGGCCGTCCTGGTGGTCTGCTTCCAGGTCGAGTACCCGTTCCTGCCGCGGCACCTGACCCTGCTGTCGACGCTGACGATCGGCATCCCGGCGTTCTTCCTCGCCCTGGCCCCCAACAAGGAGCGCGCGCACCCCCACTTCGTGCGCCGCGTCATGCGGTACGCGATCCCGTCCGGCACCATCGCGGCCGTCGCCACCTTCGCGACGTACCTGCTCGCCCGGCACCACTACACAGGCCCCGGCTCGCTGGACGCGGAGACCAGCGCGGCCACACTCACGCTGTTCCTGGTCTCGATGTGGGTCCTGGCGATCATCGCCCGCCCCTACACCTGGTGGCGGATCTGCCTGGTGGCGTCGATGGGCCTGGCGTTCCTGGTGGTGCTCGTGGTGCCGTGGCTCCAGAACTTCTTCGCGCTGAAGCTGGTGGGTGCGCAGATGCCGTGGGCGGCGGTGGGCGTCGCCGTGATCGCCTCCGCCGCCCTGGAGTACGCCTGGCGCCTGGTGAGCCGCCGCTTCCCGGTGTAGCGGGGAAGCGGCGGCCCCAGCGGGCAGGAGCCGGGCGTGCGGGCTACTTCACGCTGACGTAGGAACCCGTCGCGGTGGCGGCCGGGGTGGTGGACGTACCGGCGAAGCTGTAGCGCCAGTAGCCGTTGGCCGAGACCTTGGCCGTGGTCTTCAGGTCACCCTTGTTGTTCGTCTTGACGGTCTTCACCGTGGTGTAGGTGCTGCTGCCCTTCTTGCGGAACTGGAGCTTCACCGGCTGGACGGTGTAGCCGTGGTACTTCAGGTCGTCGAAGTTGGCCCGCGACAGCCATCCGGTGAACGTCAGGGTCTTGCCCTTCTTCACCGACTTCGCGGAGGTCTTGACGGACTGCTTCGACGCGCGCTGGACACTGGCGTTGCCCAGCTTGTCCTGCAGTGCGAAGCCCATCTTGTTGAAGTCGGGGTTCTCCGGGTCCTCGCCCCGGTAGTCGACGGCGAAGCCCATCGCCTTCCACTTCGTGGCGTCGGCGTTGCCGATCAGGTCGTAGTCCGGCGTGACGGTGATGTTGCCCTTGCAGGTGGCGACCTTGGTGGACACCTTCTTGCAGACAGGGAAGTCGTCGCTGTACAGCTCGTTCGACGGGGAGTCGTACGAGCCGCGGTAGAGGGAGACGTCGAGCAGGAAGTCCGCGGCGAAGATGTTCACGTCGGCGGCGTGCGTCACGGTGAAGGTGGTCGCCACCCGCTTCGTGTACGTGGTCCCCACGACGATCGGCTTGCCGCCGTTGACGGTGAGCTTGGAGAAGGTGAGGTCCATCTCGCCGGGGAGGGACGCGGCCGCGGGCGCGGCCGAGCGCGCGCCGGTCTTCGCGGCGGACTGCCCGGCGGCGGACTGCGCCGCGCGCGCGACGGCGGCGGCCGAGCCGGCCGAACCGTGCGCGTCGTCGGCCTGGGCGGCCGACGGAAGGACGAGGGCGGAAAGGGCCAGGGCGCCGGTCACGGTGGCAACGGTGGCACGAGTACGCATGTTTCGTTCCCCAAGGTGGAGAAGGGGGTCCGCCGCATCTGGTGGAGCGCGGACCCAAGATCGTCAGTGAAGCCTGGTGACTTCACAGGCAAGACGATCGCCAACCGTGAAGGGTTGTGTGGGACTTGAGGATTTTTTACGGATTTCCGTGGATGCTCGAACGGCCGGGGCGGCAGTGTGCCGGGCAATCGGGGCCCCTGGCCGCGCCCGACCGTCCCGCCGCGCCGCCGCCGCCGGACCGGACGGGACCGGAGGCGGCCCGTGCTCAGTCGAACCAGCGGTCCCGGGCCAGTTCCTCGGTGCGTGACGGGTCCTCCAGCAGGGCCGCGACCTCGAAGCGGCGCGGCCACTGGCCCGCCGCCCAGGCCAGACCCGCCGCCACGCCCTCCAGGGTCGCGGCGTGCACGGTGCCGTCCGGGGTGCGGCGCCAGTCCAGTTCGACGCCGCCCGCGCGCAGTTCGCCGTGCTCGACATACGTGTCCGGGGTGCCCGCGCCGAGCAGGATGCGCACCGGTTCCGGCACCCGGTGCTCCTCGCCCTCGCTCGTCACCTCCGCCTCGACGCTCTCGCCGAGCCGCCGCACCTGGAACAGCTCGGCCAGCTCCGCCGCGTTCGCCGGGGCGACCGGCAGGAGCGGCAGCCCCCCGGTCAGCGGCAGCAGGTCGGGGGCGTCCGCGATCACCGCGTCCGCCGCGTCCACGACCCGCACCTCGCCGTCGACGACTGCCCGCAGCTCGTCCGGCAGCGTGACCTGCTCCGGGTCCAGATCAGCCAGGGCCGTGTACAGGGAGTGCAGTTGTACGGGACCGACCGGGCGGTCCTCGTCCGCGAGCCGGCCGAGGAGTTCGGCCGCACCGCCGGGCTCGTCCAGCAGGGCGGCGACCGAGGTCCGGACCCCGAGGGCGCGCAGCACCTGGGCGTCGTTGAAGCCGGTCGCGTCGGCGGAGTCGTACAGGCCCGCCAGCCGGGGATCGCCCCCGTCGGCGCGCAGGCCCGCCGGGCGGCGGCCGTCCAGCACCGGGTGGTCGCGCAGCCACCAGGCGGTGTACGGGCGCACGGACCGCGTCGTGCCGTCCGGGAGCAGTACCCGTACCGGCTGGGTCAGCGCGTCGCGCAGCGGCGGCTGGGCGAGGAGGGCGAGCGCCTGGGGCCAGGCGTCGTCGTCGACCAGGTCGAGGTCGCGGACGGCGACGAGTTCGGTGGCGACCGGCGGCACCGGTGTGTCCGGGAGCTGGTCGAGGATGCCCTCGCACCACACGTCGACGGCGTCGAGCAGCCCGGCGTCGTCGGACTCGGCGAAGTCGCCGTCGCGCGGCTCCAGTTCGTCCGGGTCCAGGACCACATCGGTGGCCCGCACCAGGGCGAACGTGGCCAGCACCCCGCAGGCGGTGAGCGGCTGCTCGCCCCAGCGGGCGGCCAGCTCCTCGTCGCACAGGGCGAGTTCGCCCTCGCGCATGATCGCGGCGAACGGGCTGCCGGGCAGCACGAGTTCACCGGCCGGAGCGGGCTCGCCGTCCTCGTCGGGCAGGGCGAGCGCACCGAGCCAGGGCTCGTCGCCGGGCGCCAGGTCGGCGTCCCGGACCAGGGTGAGGACGGTCTCCACCAGCTCGTCGCCGTCGAGCGCGTCCTCGTCCCAGATCTCGCCCGCGTCCAGCGAACCGGCGACGGCGGCCCGCACCTGCGGAGTCGTCAGCACGGCGCGCGGGGTGGCGGGCAGGGCGCCCAGCTTCTCCAGGAGCGGGTGCGCGGCGTCCGGGTGGGCGACCTTCAGCCCGAGCCGGGCGAGCCGGTCCAGGACCGGGCCGGTCAGCCCGTCCGGGAGCGGGAGCAGGATCTGCCGGGGGCCGATGGTGGTGCGGGGGACGGCCGGGGCCTGCGGGTCCGAACCCTGGGACGTCGTCCCGGCGAGCGGCACCGGCAGCCCGGAGAGCCGGTCCGGATCGATGCCGGCCAGGCTGTCGTACAGCCGCCGCCACCAGCCCGGGTCGCGCTCCAGTCCGGCGAGCCGGTCGATCGCCTCGGTCAGCGGCACCCGGGCGACGCCGAGCGTACGGAGCTCGACCCGGCGCTCCAGGCCCGCCGGCAGCAGGCAGGGCAGCACCTCGGCCAGCACGGCGACCGTCTCCGCGCCGACCCCCTCCAGCACCTCGGCCTCGATGGGCCGCAGGGCGGTGGTGGCCTTGCGGCCGTCATCGGCGCCGTCGTCCCAGCTGTCCCACCGGTCGGGCTCGGCGGCGGGGTCGCGCGGGGCGGCCGGCTCCAGGAACGCGACGCGCGGCAGCCGCTCCAGGATCGCGGCACGCAGCGCGCCGTCCAGCACGCCCTTGCCGAGCGGTCCGGGCACGAGAGCGATGGTGGCGACGGAGACCGGGTCCCAGCCGGCGAGCAGTTCGGCGTACGCGTCGGCGGCGCGCCCCACCAGGAAGTCGGTGAGCGGGCCCGGCGCGGGGTGGCGGCGGGTGGTGTCCAGCGGCAGCGACGCGATGAGCAGCGCCGGCACGCCGATCGGTTCGTCGGTCGGCGTCGGCGCGTGCACGACCGGGACGGTACGGGGGTGCACCGGGGCGCCCTCCGCGTCCACCGGGACGGCCCAGGTCACCGACCAGTGCGAGCGCAGCCGTTCCTCCAGCGGGCGGTCGGCGAGCAGCGCGGGCTCGACGGGGCCGTGCCGGGCGACGGTGCGCCAGCGGTTCGTACCGTGCGCGGAGTCGACGACGTGGGTGTACGGGCCGTGCTGCGACCGGCTCAGCGTCCGTACGGTGTCCGGGGTCTCGATGACGACCTCGTCGAGTCCGCTGAGGGTGAGCAGCAGCGCGTCGTCGACGGCGCCGAGCAGCCGGCCGACCAGGTCCTCGGCGGTGCCGTCACGCAGTGGCAGGACGACGACGGTGTCGTAGCCGTCCGGGGCGGTGCCCTCGGCGGGCAGCGGGAGCCGCAGCAGGGGTACGTGGCCGTCGCGGCGGCGCAGCTCGTCACCCAGTCCGGGGCTGCCGACCGCGGCTTCCCGGGCGAGGTCGCGGGCCTCGGCGAGGGACCAGCGGACCCCGCCGTGCCGGCCGATGACGGCGGGTTCGTCGCTCACCGCGAGCACGGCGGCGAACCCGACACCGAACCTGCCGACGGCGGCCTCGTGCCCCTCGCGCTTGGCGGAGGCGCGCAGGGTCGACAGCGACTCCACCCCGGTGGCGTCCAGCGGCGCGCCGGTGTTCGCGGCGGCCAGGACGGCGGGGGCGTCGGCGGTCGCCGGGTGCAGGGTGAGCCGGAGCCGGCCGGGCGCCTGGGCGCGGGCGGCGGCGTCGGCGGCGTTCTGGGCCAGCTCGACGACGAGGCGGTCGCGGTAGCCGCCGAGCGCGAGGTCCTCCTCGGCGTTGGCGTCCTCACGGAAGCGGGCGGGGCCGGCGCCCCAGGCGTCGAGCACGCGGCGCCGCAGCCGTGCGGTGCCGAACGGGTCGGCCCCCTCGGTCGCATTCATGCTCACGCTGTGACTCCCTCTTCCGGTGACGCGTACCCGTGCCGCCAAGTGTGCGCCCCGAAGGTACCGGGTCCGCGCCCGCGCCCGCGCCGTCCTCAAACGCCGGACGGGCTGGGTTTGCCGGGCCGGGGTGCCAGATCGGGACGACGGCGAGAATCAAGGCCGTCCGGCGATTGAGGACAGGACGGTGCGCCGGAGCAGCCCGCACCGAACCCGGCCCGACCAGCAAAATCAAGCCCGTCCGGCGCTTGAGGACGGAACCGGCACACCGGAGCAACCCGCACCCCGCTCGCGCCCCGGAACCCCGCCCGGCCACCGCCTAAGAGTGGCCGAGATCCTCCGACGGCTCATCCGGCTCCACCGGCACCGAGCCGGAATCCCGCGCCGGACGCAGCGGGTACTCGTCCACCTGCATCGTGTCCAGCGCGTGCGGCGCCGGCTTCGGCGGCTTCGGCATCACCGCGGCCTCCGAATGCCCACCGCAGCCGTACGACAGGGACACCACGTGCCCGTCCGCCGGACCGAACTCGTTCGCGCACACCCCGAAGGCCTGCTTCAGCGAACCAGCCAGCGGCACCAGGAACGCACAGGTCACGCAGGTGGCCGGAGCCGCCTGGGCCATCGGCGTCTTCGCGCCGAACCCCTCGTCCCAGCGGTCGGCCGCGGCGTACAGCCCGTACCGCGACAGCACCCGCGCACGCCGCATCCCGAGCTCGTCCGCGACCGCCGCGATCGAACCGCGGCGCGGAGGCTCCGGGCGCGTCGTCAGCTCCGCGTCCTCCGACTCGACGAGGTCGGCCAGCTCACCGGAGACCGGGGAGTTGGGCGGCGGCTCGTCGTCGCCGGTGTATCCGGGCTCCAGGCGCAGATCGTCCGCCTCGGTGGGCAGCAGGTCGCCCGGCCCCATGTCGCCCGGCCGCAACCGCTCGCTCCACGGCACCCACTCCGGCGCGAGCAGGGCGTCGCCGCCCGGCAGCAGCACCGTTTCGTCCAGCGTGACGTTCTTCGCCCGGGAGGCCCTGGCGACCGTCACCGCCCAGCGCCAGCCCCGGTAGGCGGGGTCCTTGCACTCGAAGTAGTGCGTGACGACCCGGTCCCCCTCGGGGACCACGTCCACATGCTCACCCACGACCCCTGGCGCGG
The DNA here is from genome assembly GCF_040655445.1 of Streptomyces sp. NPDC050423. Classification (NCBI taxonomy): domain Bacteria; kingdom Bacillati; phylum Actinomycetota; class Actinomycetes; order Kitasatosporales; family Streptomycetaceae; genus Streptomyces; species Streptomyces sp. NPDC050423. The sequence continues at coordinate 21,086 of NZ_JBFAJY010000028.1, read as the reverse complement.
CTGCCTCCTCGGCCGCCGCGCGGGCGAGGCCTACGGCCTCGGCGCACAAACGGTCGGGAACAGGGGTACGGGCCGTACGGCTTCTCGTCGTCGCAGCACTCACAGGTCTCGCTTCTCTCCTACGCCAGTCTCACGAGCGCGCCAGCACATCCATCGATTTCAGCCATTCGGCTGCGGGCGGAGCGGACCTGGGGGCCGCGTCGACGTCCACACCCGTTGTGCCTGCCTCGGGCGCACCTTCTGCAACCCATTCTGCGGGATCGCCGAGAGGCGCGCGGCCAAGAACAACCGCCGGTGGCGCGCTACGCACGCTACCCTCTCCGCCGCTTCCCGCCCACCTGCCCGTCCCAAACGAGCCGTATCCGGTGCCGTGTCCCCTGTAAAGAGCGCGCTCCGGCCATCGGGATCCAGCGGTCCGCACCCCCTGCGACCTGGCAGGTCACTGACCCGACAGGGCGGTACGCACCACGCCCCGCGCCTGTCCCGGTTCGTGACCACCGGTCCTGGGGCACTATGACCAAGTGGCTTCTGCCAGGTCGCACGAAGGATCCGGCCCGCTCCGCAGGACGGGCCGGACGGTGGGTCATGCCCTGCGCAGCCCGTTCACCGGGACCGCCCGGGGTATCCGGAAGGCGACGCACGCCCACGGCGCGGGCGAGTCCGGTCTCGGCAAGCTGATCGAGCTGCACGCGGTGAACGGCGCGGGCGACGTGATGATCACGATCGCGCTGGCGTCCACGGTGTTCTTCTCCGTACCGACGGACCAGGCACGCGGCCGGGTCGCGCTGTACCTCGCCGTCACCATGGCGCCGTTCATCGTCCTCGCCCCGGTCATCGGCCCGCTCCTGGACCATCTGCCGCACGGCCGCCGCGCCGCGATGGCGGGCTCCATGCTGGCCCGTGCGGTGCTGGCGCTCACCATGTCGGGCGTGGTCGCCACCGGCGGCCTTGAGCTGTACCCGGCGGCCCTGGGCGTGCTGGTCTGCTCGAAGGCGTACGGAGTCGTGCGCAGCGCCGTCGTACCACGGCTGCTGCCACTCCGTTTCTCCCTGGTGAAGGCGAACTCACGGGTCACCCTCGCCGGTCTTCTCGCCACGGGTGCGGCTGCTCCGATCGGGGCGGGGCTCCAGACGATCGGTCCGCCGTGGCCGCTCTACGGCGCGTGCGCGATCTTCGTCGGCGGCGCGGTCCTCGCCTTCACCATGCCGCCCAAGGTGGACTCGGCGAAGGGCGAGCGCAAGGCGCACCTCGTGCACCCGCCCGACGAGGACGCCGTCCGGCCCGACCCGCTCCGCAAGACCGCCAAGCCCGGTGGGACCGCCACGCCCGGGAACGGGAAGAAGCCGGGCAGGTCCAGGGAGAGGAACGGCGAGAAGCGGCCGGGGCTGCGTTCGGTCGGCCCGTCCGTCCTGCACGGGCTCCAGGCCAACGCCGCGCACCGCGCGCTCTCCGGGTTCCTGATCTTCTTCCTGGCGTTCCTGCTGCGCGAGCAGCCGCTCTCCGGCCGGAGCGCCGCGATCTCGCTCGGCATCGTCGGCGTGGCGGCCGGCACGGGCAACGCGCTGGGCACGGCGGTCGGCTCCTGGCTCAGAGCCCGCGGCCCGGAGATCATCATCGCCTCGGTGCTGGGTCTGGCGCTCGGCGTCGCCGTGCTGGCCTCGGCGTTCTTCAGCACGGTCCTGGTCGCCGCGCTCGCGGCCACGGCGGGCTTCACCCAGGCCCTGTCGAAGCTGTCGCTCGACGCGATGATCCAGCGCGACGTGCCGGAGGAGGTGCGCACCTCCGCGTTCGCCCGCTCCGAGACACTGCTCCAGATGGCGTGGGTGGTCGGCGGCGCGATCGGGATCTCGCTCCCCCTCAACGGCGTACTGGGCATGGCGGTCGCCGCGGGCGTCCTCGCGCTCGGTGCGGCGGCCTCCGTACGGGGGCTGCTGGGCGCCGCGCGGCGCGGCTCGCCGCACCCCCGCGTGGCATGAGCCGGAGCGACCGATAGCCTTCGGCCCATGACCGTTGCGTTCTTCTCCGGTAAGGGCCGTCGAATCGGCGTCGCTCTTGGTGCCGTGTCCGCGGGACTCCTTGTCCTCTCCGCCTGCGACAAGCCGACGCCGCTCGCCACCGTGACGGTCGGCGACAACTCGGTGAACACCGAGGCGTCCTGCTACAACGACGGCAAGGCCCTCAAGGAATCCGAGTACAAGAGCTGCCTCAACAAGAAGGCGGAGAAGACCGTCAAGGTCGCGATGGACGACAAGGTCCGCTTCGGCGTCGACCCCGAGGTCGCGGACCACGGCTGGACCCTCTTCATCAACGGTCAGCAGGCCGAGCAGGAGCCGTACAAGAAGACCTACCGGTCCATCCCGGGCAGCGCCTTCTTCTCCAGCCAGACCGGCGAGACCACGAACGAGACGCAGATCAGCATCGTGGAGACCAAGGGCAAGGAGCTGCTGGGCATCTGGCACTTCGAGCTCAAGAAGACCGGCTGACCCCCTCCTGCCGTCCTCGGAGGCTCCCCCCGTGCGTGTGCTCGTCGTGACCGCTGTCCCGGTGGAACGGGACGCGGTCACGCGTGCGTTCGGGGACGGCTCCGAGGTGTCGGTACGCCGGGTGCCGGGCGCGGAGATCCACCGCACCGGCTCCTTCGACGTCCTCGCCGGCGGCGCGGGACCGGCCGCGGCGGCGGCCTCCGCCGCGTTCGCCCTGGTCTCGGACCGCTACGACCTGGTGATCTCGGCGGGCATCGGCGGCGGCTTCGCCGGGGTCGCCCCGGTCGGCTCCCTGGTCGTGGCCGAGCGCATCGCCGCCGCGGACCTGGGCGCCGAGACCCCCGCGGGCTTCGTCCCCGTCACCGGACTCGGCTTCGGCCGCGACCGGCACGACCCGCCCCGCTCCCTGGTCGGCGCGGTGGCCGCCGCGACCGGTGCGGTGACCGGCGACATCCTCACCGTCTCCACCGTGACCGGCGGCGCCGAGCGGGCCGCCGCCCTCCTCGCCGCGCACCCCGGTGCCGTCGCCGAGGCCATGGAGGGGTTCGGGGTCGCGGAGGCGGCCGGCCTGGCCGGCGTGCCCGCCCTGGAGATCAGGGCCGTCTCGAACACCGTCGGCCCCCGCGACCGTGACGCCTGGCGCATCGGCGACGCGCTGGCCGCGCTCACCGACGCGTTCGGGAAGCTCGTACCCGTACTGGAAGGCTGGACGACCCACCATGACCGAGACCACTCCTGACCCGCTGCGCATCGCCTTCTCGCCGTGCCCGAACGACACGTTCGTCTTCGACGCCTGGGCGCACGGCAGGGTCCCCGACGCGCCGGCCCTCGACGTCACCTTCGCGGACATCGACATCACCAACGGCATGGCCGAGCGCGGTGAGCTGGACGTCCTCAAGGTCTCGTACGCGGTGCTGCCCTGGGTCCTCGACGAGTACGCGCTGCTGCCCTGCGGCGGGGCGCTGGGCCGGGGCTGCGGGCCGCTGGTCCTCACCCGGGAGCCGGGCACCGATCTGACGGGCGGGACCGTCGCCGTACCGAGCGAGCGCTCCACCGCCTATCTGCTGTTCCGGCTCTGGGCCGCCGAAGTGCTGCCGGGCGGTGTCGGCGAGATCGTCGTCATGCCGTTCGACGAGATCATGCCGGCGGTGCGGGACGGCAAGGTCGACGCCGGACTCGTCATCCACGAGGCGCGCTTCACGTACCAGAACTACGGTCTGCACAACCTGGCCGACATGGGCCGCCACTGGGAGGACACGACCGGCCTCCCGATCCCGCTCGGCGCGATCATCGCGAAGCGCTCGCTGGGCGCGGACACCCTGAAGCGGCTCGCCGAGTCGGTGCGCGCGTCGGTACGGATGGCATGGGACGACCCGCGGGCCTCGCGCCCGTACGTGCTGGAGCACGCGCAGGAGATGGACCCGTCCGTCGCCGACCAGCACATCGGCCTGTACGTGAACGAGTTCACCGCCGACCTCGGCGAGGACGGCTACGCGGCGATCCGCGGCCTGCTGACCCGTGCCGCGGCCGAGGGACTGGTACCGGCACTCGGGCCGGACGCGCTCTCGTTCGTCTGAGCGCCCGCCGGGCGGCCCGCGTTTCCACCGGCCGGGAAACGACGAAGGCAAGGAGAGAACACTCTCCTTGCCTTTTTCAAGTTATAGCGCCCCGGGGGGCTTGCCGCAAGACCCCCATAACGGCGCAGAATCGTCGGCCTGTGCCACAACCTGTGGAAACGGGAAGAGGTGAGGTATCGCGATGACCGAGCAGTACGTGCGGGATCTTCAAGAGATCGACGCGACGCGGACCGGGGCCGTCGGCGGCAAGGGCGCGCACCTGGGCGAGCTGTCGCGGATCGGGGACATCCGGGTGCCGGGTGGCTTCTGTGTGACGACGCACGCCTTCCGGCGGATCATGGCGGAAGCTCCGTCGGTCGAGGATCAGCTCGATCAGCTGTCCCGCCTGGACCCGGACGACCGGGAGGCGGTCCGCACGCTCAGCGCGCGGATCCGCCGGACCGTCGAAGAGGTCGCCGTCCCGGGCGACCTCGCGGCGGCGGTCACCCACGCGCTCGGCGGGCTGGGCGACCGGGCCGCCTGCGCCGTCCGGTCCAGCGCGACGGCGGAGGACCTGCCGACGGCCTCCTTCGCCGGCCAGCAGGACACGTACCTGAACGTCGTGGGGCCGGCGGCGGTCCTCCGGCACATCAGCCGCTGCTGGGCCTCGCTGTTCACCGAGCGGGCCGTGACCTACCGCCGGCGCAACGGCATCGACCACCGCACGGTCCACATGGCCGTGGTCGTGCAGCGGATGGTCTTCCCGCGGGCCGCCGGCGTCCTGTTCACGGCCGACCCCGTCACGGGCGACCGGAAGGCCGCCACCGTGGACGCCGGCTTCGGCCTCGGCGAGGCCTTGGTCTCCGGCCTGGTGAACCCGGACGTCTTCACGGTGCGAGACGGCGAGGTCGTCGCCAAGGTGATCGCCGTCAAACAGCGTGCCCTGTACGCCCGGCCGGCCGGCGGTACGCGGGAGGTGGCGGTCGACCCGCGCCGGCAGGAGCAGCCGGCGCTGACGGATGCGCAGGCCGTACGGCTCGTGGAGCTCGGGCGGCGGATCGAAGCGCACTTCGGCAGCCCGCAGGACATCGAATGGTGCCTGGACGACGACGGCTTCCAGATCGTTCAGAGCCGGCCGATCACCACCCTGTTCCCCGTCCCCGAGACCGTCCCCGGGACCAGTGACCAGGACAATCACGTCTACGTGTCCGTCGGTCACCAGCAGATGATGACCGACCCCATGCGGCCCCTGGGGCTGTCCATGTGGCAGCTGACGGCCATGGTGCCGATGCACGAGGCCGGCGGGAGGCTGTTCGTCGACGTCACCGGGCGCCTGGCCTCGCCCGCGGGCCGCGCCGCCCTCCTGGACGTCATGGGGCGAGGCGATCCGCTGGTCAGGGACGCGCTGGAAACCGTCCTGGACCGCGACGGTTTCGTCCCGTCGCTCCCGGACGCGGCTCCCGGCGGCCGGCCGGCCGGCGGTGCGTCCGCCCCGGCCGAGCCCGATCCGGCCATCGTCGACGAGCTGATCGAGCGCAGCCGGGTGTCCGTCGCCGCCCTGGAGCGCGACATCCGGACGAAGACCGGACCGGCGCTGTTCGACTTCCTGCTGGAGGCCTTCGAGGAGCACAAGCGGGTCCTCGGTGATCCGCTGAACTTCCGGGCGATCATGGCGGGGATGGAGGCCACGTGGTGGCTCAACGACAAGCTGCTGGAGTGGCTGGGCGAGAAGAACGCGGCTGACACGCTCACGCTGTCCGCCCCCGGCAACATCACGTCGGAGATGGGGCTGGCGCTGCTCGACGTCGCGGACGTGATCCGCCCGCATCCGGAGGTGGTGGCGTTCCTCCGGGGCGTCGAGCACACCGGGGACGAGGACTTCCTCGACGAGCTGGCGAAGCTCGCGGGCGGGACCGGGGCGCGCGACGCCATCGAGTCCTACCTCGACCGGTACGGCATGCGCTGCGTCGGGGAGATCGACATCACGAGGCCGCGTTGGCGCGAGCGTCCCGGCACGCTCGTGCCCGTGATCCTCGACAACGTCAGGATCTTCGGGCCGGGCGCGGCCGAGCGGCGCTTCGAGCAGGGGCGGCAAAAGGCGCGGGAGAAGGAACAGGACGTGCTGTCCCGCTTGCGGGCCCTGCCGGACGGGGACCGGAAGGCCGACGAGACCAAGCGGATGACCGACCGGGTCAGAGCCTTCATCGGCTACCGGGAGTACCCGAAGTACGGCATCGTCAGCCGCTACTCCGTCTACAAACGGGCTCTGCTGGCGGAGGCCGGGCGCCTCGTGCGGGCCGGAGTGCTTCCTGAGGAGGAGGACGTCTTCTACCTCACGTTCCAGGAGTTCCACGACGCCGTGCGCTCGAACCGGGTGGATGACCGGCTCGTCAGGCGGCGCAAGGACGCGTTCCGCTCGTACCACGCGCTGACACCGCCCCGGGTGCTGACGTCGGACGGTGAGGCCCTCACCGGGGCGTACCGGCGCGACGACGTGCCGGCCGGCGCCCTGGTCGGGCTGCCGGTCTCCGCCGGGACCGTCGAGGGCCGGGCCCGCGTCATCCTCGACATGGCGGAGGCGGACCTCGAAGCGGGCGACATCCTGGTCACGACCTTCACGGACCCCAGCTGGTCGCCGCTGTTCGTCGGGATCGCGGGTCTGGTGACGGAGGTGGGCGGCCTGATGACCCATGGCGCGGTGATCGCCCGTGAGTACGGGCTGCCGGCCGTCGTGGGCGTGGAGCGGGCCACCCGGCTGATCCGGGACGGGCAGCGGATCCGCGTGCACGGAACCGACGGGTACATCGAGATCCTGCCCTGACCGGGTGTCCCGCCCGTGCGGGACACCCGGGCGGGGACGTCCCGCACGTCGGGCTACACGTCGAGCTGGTCCGCGACCGCGCGCAGCAGGCCGGCGATCTTGGCGCCCGCCGCCTTGTCGGGGTAGCGGCCGCGCTCCAGCAGCGGGGTGATGTTCTCCAGCACGGTCGTCAGATCCTGCACGATCGACGCCAGCTCGTCCGGCTTGCGGCGCTGGGCGGCCGCGACGGACGGGGTCGGGTCGAGGACCTCCACGGACAGCGCCTGGTCACCACGTTGTCCGGCGACCACGCCGAACTCCACGCGCTGGCCGGGCTTGAGTACGTCGACTCCGGTGGGGAGCACGGACGAGTGCACGAAGACGTCGCTGCCGTCGTCGCGGGAGAGGAAGCCGAAGCCCTTCTCGCTGTTGAACCACTTGACCTTGCCAGTCGGCAAAGCACGCACCCCATCTCAACCCGTATGCCGGAACAAAGCCTCAGCAGGTCAGGCCGTCCAGTGGTCGTGCTCCCCTGCTGGCAGAAGCCTCCACAGGTGAAGTACCCCTCGTCAAGCATGGTCATCCGGACTGGTGTCCTGAAAGAACTACTCTGACCGTGTGAGTACTTCTCCTTCTGGCGCAGGCGACCTGCTGGTCCGGCTCGGCGCGATCGTCTTCTTCGTCGGCGCGGTGGCGACGCTGGTCACCATGGCCCCGTTGTTCCTCGGCACCGAGCCGTTCCCGTCCCTCGCGTACGCGGTGTGCATGCTGATGGGCGTGGGGTTCCTGATCGCCGCGGCGGGCGTCGTCCGGTCGGCCCTGGCAGCCGCGCCGAAGCAGTAGGACACGGGGTTCTACGCCGCGTACCCGTTCAGCCAGACGGGGAACTCCGTCAGCGACGACAGCACCACGTCCGCTCCCGCGTCCCGCAGCTCGGCCTCGTCGCACGGGCCCGTCGTCACGCCCACCGACACCGCGTCCGCGGCCCGTGCGCCGCGTACGTCACCGGTGTGGTCGCCCACGTACACCCCTGCTCCGTGCTCCCGCAGCGCCTGCGCCTTCGCCTCGGCCCACAGGCCGCCGACGAGCACGTCGGGCTCGATCCCCAGGTGCGCGAGGTGCAGCTTCGCGCTCGGCTCGTACTTGGCGGTGACCACCATCGTCCGGCCGCCCAGCTCGCGGATCGCCTCGACCGACTCCCGTGCGCCGGGCATGGCGAGCGACGGGCCGATCGCGTGTGTGGGATAGATCTCGCGGTAGCGGCCGGCCACCGCGGCCACCTCCGCGGCCGGGAACCAGTTCGCCAGCTCGTCCTCCAGCGGCGGGCCCAGCCGGCTCACCACCAGGTCGATGTCGATCGCGGCCCCCGTCTCGGCGGCGAGCACCACGTAGGCGGCCCTGATGCCGGGCCGGGAGTCGATGAGCGTCATGTCCAGGTCGAAGCCGACCGTCAGTGTGTGCGAAGCCATGACTGCCATTGTGTGCGAAGCCCACGGCTGCCGGTGCGCCGAGCGCTCACGGACCCCGGCACACCCCCGTGAGGCCGTACCCGGGCGGTGCTTAGACTTAGCCAAGCCTTACTTTGCTTCGCTTTTCGATTGGGTCCGATGTCAGCCGCCGCACCACGCCGCTCCAGACGCGCTCTCATGACGGCGGCGGCCGTCCTGGCGCTGCTGCTGGCCGTACTGCTCAGCCTCGCCGTGGGAGCACGCTCCATCGCCCCGTCGGCCGTCCTGGACGCCCTGCTGCACGGCGGTCACTCCGACGCCGCCGAGGTCATCCGGAACATGCGGGTCCCCCGCACGCTGATCGGGCTGATGGTCGGCGCCGCCCTCGCCCTCGCCGGCACGGTGCTCCAGGGCATCACCCGTAACCCCATCGCCGACCCCGGCATCCTCGGCATCAGCCAGGGCGCCTCGGTCGGGGTGGTGCTGGCCATCGCCTACGCGGGCGTCCACACGCTCACCGGCTACGTCTGGTTCGCCTTCGCGGGGGCGGCGATCGCCTCCGTCGCGGTGTACGCCATCGCCTCCAGCGGACGCGGCGGCGCCACCCCGGTGAAACTCGCCCTCGGCGGCGCCGCGATCAACGCGCTGCTGGTGTCGGTGACCATGGCCGTACTGACGACGAAGGCGTCCGCGCTGGACGAGTTCCGGTTCTGGCAGGTCGGCTCGATCGCCGGACGCGAGGCCGAGGTCGCCCAGCAGATCTGGCCGTTCCTGCTGGTGGGGACGGTGCTGGTGCTCTCGGTCGCCCGCGGGCTCGATGCGCTGGCGCTCGGCGAGGACATGGCCAAGGGGCTCGGGCAGAAGATCGCGACGGTACGGATCGTCGGCGGTATCGGCGCCACCGTGCTCACCGGCGTCGGTGTCGCGGCGGCCGGGCCGATCGCGTTCATCGGCCTCGCCGTCCCGCACATCGCCCGCGCGATCGTCGGCAGCGACCACCGCTGGGTGCTCCCGATGGCCGCCCTGATCGGACCCGTGATGCTGCTCGTCTCCGATGTGATCGGCCGGATCGTCTTCCCGCCGAGCGAGATCCCGGCCGGGGTGATGACGGCACTGATCGGCGTGCCGTTCCTGGTCACGCTGGTACGCCGGAAGGCGGTGCCCGCATGAGCGCCACCACGGCCGCTGTGCGGCCCGCCGGGTACAGCGTCATACGGATCGGGGCACGCGGCCGGTTCCTGCTGCACCGCCGGGCCGCGGTCGCCGCCACCGTGCTCGTCGCGGTACTGGCCGTCGTCTGCGTCGCGTACCTCTGCGTCGGCGAGAGCTTCGTCGCGCCCGGCGAGGTGCTGAAGGTGGTCCTGGGCCGGCCGTCCGCCGACGAACTCGTCGTCGGCACGCTGCGGCTGCCGCGCATGGTCGTCGGGCTGCTCGTCGGCCTCGCCTTCGGCGTCGCCGGCGCGCTGATCCAGACCGTGGCCCGCAACCCGCTCGCCAGCCCGGACATCATCGGCATCAGCCAGGGCGCGAGCGCGCTCACGGTCGGGGCGATGACGTTCGGCGTCACCTCGTACACCGTCCTGCCGTACCTGTCGGTGATCGGCGGGGTCGCGGCCGCCGCGCTCGTCTACCTCTTCGCCTGGCGCGGCGGGCTGCACGCCACCCGCTTCGTCCTGATCGGCATCGGCTTCGCCATCGCCCTGCGCTCGGTCACCACCCTGTTCCTGACCAAGGGCGACTACCTCGTCGCCCAGCAGGCGCAGATCTGGATGACCGGCTCGCTCAACGGCCGCGGCTACGACGAGGCCGCGCCCATCGGCCTGACCCTGCTGGTCCTGCTGCCCGCCGTCCTGTGGGCCGCCCGCGCCCAGCGCACCGTGACCATGGACGACGACACGGCGACCGCGCTCGGGGTCCGGCTGGGCCGGGTACGGCTGGGGCTCGTCGCACTCGGCGTGATCCTGGCGTCGGTGGCCACGGGGACGGCCGGACCGGTCGACTTCGTCGCCCTGCTGGCCCCGCAGATCGCCCGCCGGATGACCCGGACCGCGCAGATCCCGCTGCTCTGTTCGGCGCTGCTCGGCGCGGTGATCGTCGTCTTCGCGGACCTGCTGGCCCGCAGGCTCTTCTCACCCACCGAACTCCCGGTGGGCGTCCTGACGGCGGCGGTCGGCGCCCCGTACCTGATCTGGCTGATCATCCGCGGTCACGGTGGCCGCCGAGGAGGCAACGCATGACCGAGACCCGGCAGCAGGACGCCGTGACCAGCCGGCTGACGGTGCGCGAGCTGACCCTCGCGTACGAGGACCGCACCGTCGTCCACGAGCTGGACCTCGCCGTCCCCGACGGCCGGGTGACGGTCATCGTCGGGCCGAACGCCTGCGGCAAGTCGACGACCCTGCGCGCGCTGGGCCGCCTCCTCAAGCCGCGCGGCGGGGCGGTGCTGCTGGACGGCACCGAGCTGTCGAAGATCCCCACGAAGAAGATCGCCCAGTCGATCGGGCTGCTCCCGCAGACCCCGGTGGCCCCCGAGGCGATCACCGTCTCCGACCTGGTGGCCCGCGGCCGCCAGCCCCACCAGCACTGGTGGCAGCAGTGGTCCCAGGAGGACGAGCGGGCGGTGACGGACGCCATGGAGCGCACCGACATCACCGCGCTCGGCACCCGGTCGGTGGACGAGCTCTCCGGCGGGCAGCGCCAGCGGGTGTGGATCGCGATGGCACTCGCCCAGGAGACCGATCTGCTGCTCCTCGACGAGCCGACCACCTACCTCGACATCGCCCACCAGGTGGAGGTCCTCGACCTGGTGCGCCGGCTCGCCGCCCCGGCGGCCGACGGCAGCCGCGGCCGGACCGTGGTGACAGTGCTCCACGACCTCAACCAGGCCGCCCGGTACGCCGACCACCTGGTCGCCATGAAGGCGGGCCGGATCGTCGCCGAGGGCCGCCCCGAGGACGTCGTCACCGCCGAACTCGTCCGTGAGGTCTTCGGCCTGGAGGCGGTGATCGTCCCCGACCCGGTGACGGGTTCGCCGCTCGTCGTGCCGGGGGCGCCCTGGCAGCCCGCACGGGCTTCCTGACCCCGGATTCCGCACCCCACCTACGAAAGGCAATCCATGGCCACCTCCGTCCGCCGCCGTGGCCTCACCCTCGGCGCGCTCGCCCTGACCGGTGCGCTCGCACTCTCCGCCTGCGGCTCCTCGGACTCCGGCGGCAAGAGCGGCGGCGCCTCACCGGCCGGCGGCACCCACACCGTCAGGACGGCGATGGGTGACGTGAAGGTCCCCGTGCACCCGAAGCGCGTCGTGGTCCTGGACACCGGCGAGCTGGACTCCGCGCTCACCCTCGGCGTGCAGCCCGTCGGCGGGACGCACTCGGCGACCGAGGACGGCTTCCCCGCCTATCTGCCGGCGGAGAAGACGAAGAACATCAAGGAGGTCGGTGAGATCGCCAACCCCAGCATGGAGACCGTCGCCTCCCTGAAGCCGGACCTGATCCTCACCAGCAAGGTCCGCGACGGCGACCGCTACGAGCAGCTCAGCGCGATCGCCCCGACCGTGATGACGGAGTCCACCGGATCGGCCTGGAAGGAGAACTTCCAGGTCCACGCGGAGGCGCTCGGCAAGCAGGCCGAGGCCGAGAAGGTCATCGCCGCGTACGACGCCCACGTCGCGAAGGTGACCGAGGCGATCGGCGGCAGGAAGAAGGCGGCGGCCACCGACGTCAACTTCGTACGCTTCGTCGAGGGCGCGGACATCCGCATCTACGGCAAGCAGAACTACATCGGCTCGATCCTCGCCGACCTCGGCATGGGCCGCCCCGCCATCACGGACAAGGCCAAGGACGGCTTCTCGTACGACGTGTCGCCCGAGAAGATCGACCTCGCGGACGCGGACGCCGTCTTCACCTCGACGTACGGCGACCCGGACAAGGCCGGCACGACCCGCACGATGAGGAGCGGGCTGTGGAAGGGGCTGAAGGCCTCCAGGAACGGCAAGGTCTTCAAGGTCGACGACCGGCTGTGGATCGCGGGCATCGGCTACACCGCCGCGGACCTGATCCTCGACGAGTTCCGGACGAAGATGACCGGCTGACGAGGCCTTACGGACCGGGCCCGGCCCGGCCGTGACAGCCCGGCCGACACGACACGACCCGGCCGTCACGCACGCGGCTTCCGCGCCCGCCACACCAGGTAGAGCGCGGAGGCCACGGCCGCACCGCGCAGCACCCACGGCCAGGTCTGGCCGATCTCGGGGGCCATCCGGCCGTCCCCGATGGGCGTCCCCCACCGGCCGTCCATCCGGCCCCACAGCCAGACGAGGGCGCCCGCCGCGACCATCCCGGGCAGCCCCATCACCACCCATTTCGCCTCCGCGCGGGACAGCTTGCGGGAGCTGTACGCGAGGGCCCAGCCGCCCGCCAGGGCCAGCAGGGCCTGCGGGGAGTCCATCACCGCGCCGGCCACCAGCAGGGCGGCGGCGAACAGCAGCGCGGGGTGCGAGAAGCCGCGGGGCGCCCCGCCCTCGCCGTCCCGGGCGCGGCGCAGCCTGGGCCGCCACCGCCGCCGGGGGGCCGCCGTCTCCTCGTACTCCTCCTCGCCGTCGCCGTCCTCCCACTCCTCCTCCGGCTCCCCGGACTCCTCGTCCTCCTCCGGCACCGGTGGCCGCAGCACCGCGGGGATCTCCACGCCGCCCCGGAACCCGGCCACCGCGGTTCCCTCGCCGAACTCGCCGAACGGGCCCGGTTCGACGCGCCACCAGTCCGTCTCGCTCCCGGACGGCCCGAGCTCGTCCGTGCCCGCCCGGTGCGGCGAGGACGCCCCGCCGTCGAACGGAGCCGCGGCCGGCGCCTCCGACGCGCCCTGGCCCGAACTGTCTTTCCGGCCGTCCTTGCGGCCTTCCCCGCGGCTGCCCTTACGGAGCTTCGTCCTGCGCGGCCGGGGGACCCCGGGCGGCTTCGCGGGGCCCGGATCCGGCTCCGGCGGCTGCGGCAGCGGCACCGATCCGTCGGCCGACGAGGCCGCCGCCGCGACCAGTTCGTCGGGGGTGCCGAGCTTCCCGATGATGCGGCGCACCGCCGCGGGCGTGTCCGCGGCCTGCTTCACACGCTGCCGGTCGATCTCGCCCCGCAGCGCCGAAACGAGCCTCATCCGGGCGCCCGAGGACAGCTGTTGCTGCTGTGCCATGTCCCCGACCCGGCTCAAGTAGTCGTAGACCAGCTGATCGCTCTCGATCCCCACGCGATGGTTCCCCTCTACCGCCCTGCACCGACGGTAGCGCCCTCGGGCCCGTCCGGAGCGACTACCGTGGGACGGATGGGGATGACCACACCACCGCGGACGCTGGCCGAGGCTCTGCGCGCCCGGGACGACGAGTCGTTGGCCGGGCTGCTGCGCGCCCGGCCCGATCTCCTCAACCCCGTGCCGAACGACATCACCCAGCTCGCGACGCGGGCCGGCACCCGTGCCTCCGTCGTCCGCGCGCTGGAACACCTCGACCGGTTCGCCCTGCAGACCGCCGAAGCACTCGCGGTCGCACCCGATCCCGCTCCTTACGACACCCTCCTCGCCCTGCTCACCGGCGACGGCCGGGACGACGGCGAACATCACGGCGACGCGGGCGCCGCCATCGTCGACGCGCTGCCCGGGGCCCTCACCACCCTGCGCGAACAGGCCCTCGTCTGGGGCGAGGACGAACGGCTGCACCTGGTGCGGACCGCCCGCGAACTCCTCGCGCCGTCGCCGCAGCACCCCTCCCCCACCGGCCTGGGCCCGACCGTCGCGGAGGCCACCGCCGGCATGTCGCCCGGCCGGCTCCAGGAGATCCTCACCGCGGCCGGGCTGCCCGCCACCTACGACCCGGTCTCCGCGGTGACCGCGCTGGCCGCGCTCTTCACCGACCGGGCCCGGATGGGCGAACTCCTCGACACCGCCCCCGTGGAGGCGCTGTCGGTGCTCGACCGGCTGGTCTGGGGCCCGCCGTACGGCGAGGTCACCCCGAATCCCACCCCGCCCGTGAAGTGGCTGCGCGACCGCGGGCTGCTGCTGCCCGTGTCGACCCGCACCGTCGTGCTGCCGCGCGAGGCCGCGCTGCACCTGCGGGCCGGGCGTGCCCACCGGGTGCCCGAACCGCGGCCGCCCGCCGTGACCGCGGCCGCCGAACGCGATCCACAGGCTGTGGACAGTGCGGCGGCCGGCCAGGCGTTCCTGTCGGTGTCCACCGTCGAGGAGCTCCTGAAGAACTGGAACGGCGGCGGCCCCGCCATACTGCGGGCCGGCGGCCTCAGCGTCCGCGAACTGAGGAAGACCGCGGCGGTCCTCGACGTGTCGGAGCCCGTCGCCGCGTTCTGGATCGAACTCGCCCACGCGGCGGGGCTGCTGGCCTCCGACGGCGAGACCGACGAGCGGTACGCGCCGACCCCCGCGTACGACGACTGGACCGAACTCCCCGCCGAGGACCGCTGGGTGCGCCTCGCCGCCGCCTGGCTCGCCGCCACCCGCACCCCGGGACTGGTGGGCGGCCAGGACGCCAAGGGCCGCGCCCTGTCAGCCCTCGGCCCCGACCTGGACCGCTCCGCCGCCCCCGAGGTCCGCCACCGCGTGCTGGCCCTGCTCGCCGCGCTGCCCCCGGGCACCGCCCCGGACCCGGAGACCCTGCTCGCCCGGCTCCGCTGGGAGCGCCCGCTGCGCGGCGCCTCCGCGTCCGCCGGGGACACCACCGACCTGCGGTCCCGGATCGCCCTGTGGACGCTGAACGAGTCCGAGCTCCTCGGCATCACCGGCCGCGGCGCCCTCGCCTCGCAGTCCCGCGCCCTGCTGACCACCGGCCCCGCCGAGGCCGCCGCCCGGCTGGCCCCGCTCATCCCGGAGCCGCTGGACCACGTCCTGCTCCAGGCCGACCTGACCGCCGTCGCGCCCGGCCCGCTGGAACGCCCGCTCGCGGACATGCTCGCCGCGGTCGCGGACATCGAGTCGAAGGGCGGCGCGACGGTCTACCGGTTCACGCCCGGGTCCGTACGGCGCGCCCTGGACGCCGGACAGTCCGCCGCCGACCTGCACGCCTTCCTCGCCGCACACAGCCGTACGCCGGTGCCGCAGCCGCTGAGCTACCTCATCGACGACGTCGCCCGCCGCCACGGCCATCTGCGGATCGGCGCCGCGTCCGCGTACGTGCGCTGCGACGACGAGGCCGTCCTCAACGAGATCCTCGCCGACAAGCGCTCGGCGACCCTGCGGCTGCGCCGGCTCGCCCCCACGGCCCTGGCCGCCCAGATCGACCCGGCGTCCCTGCTCGACGGCCTGCGCGAGATGGGCTACGCGCCCGCCGCGGAATCCGCCGACGGCGACGTCCTGATCACCCGCGCGGGCGCCCGCCGCACCCCGCCCCGCTCGGCCCCCGTCCCCGTACCCGAGGGCCCACCGCTCCCCGACCCCACCCTGCTGGGCGCGGCGGTCCGGGCGATCCGGGCCGGTGACACGGCCGCCACGGTCGTCCACAAGGACACCGGCCCCTCGGCGCCCGGGGACGCGCTGCCCCGTACGACCTCGGCCGAGACCCTGGTCACCGTCCAGGCCGCGGCGATGACGGGCTCCGCGATCTGGATCGGCTACGTGAACGCGGAGGGCGCCGCCAGCCAGCGCGTGATCGCCCCGGTCCGCGTCGAGGGCGGCTACGTCACGGCGTACGACCACACGGCGGACGAGGTCCGCACGTACCCCCTGCACCGCATCACGGGAGTGGCGGAACTGGCGGACGAGGGGCCCTGACGGTCCGGGGTCCCGGGGCGCGGGTTCCTTGGTGCGGGGTTCCGTCCTCAAGCGCCGGACGGGCTGGGTTTGTGCGGGTGCCCCGCGAGGCGGCGCTCCGCCCGGTGGGTGGGGGTCCGGTGCCCCTCCGGGGCGTCTCCTCAAACGGCGAACGTGCGGCAGGAACGGACAGGCGCCCGGGTATCTGTTCGTCGTCCTGCGGGGACTCCCCTGCACGGCCCCGGACCCGGCCGTCCCGCGTCTGCGGCAGTCGTAATACCGGTGTGCAGACGCGTGTGATGCAGGGGTGGGGACGTGCAGGGGAGTCCCCGCAGGAAGTGGCGTACGACCCGGGTCCCCCGCGGACCCGGGTGAACACGCCATTTCTGAGGAGACGCCCCGGAGGGGCACCACCCCCCACCCACCGGGCAG
Source organism: Streptomyces sp. NPDC050423 (assembly GCF_040655445.1). Classification (NCBI taxonomy): domain Bacteria; kingdom Bacillati; phylum Actinomycetota; class Actinomycetes; order Kitasatosporales; family Streptomycetaceae; genus Streptomyces; species Streptomyces sp. NPDC050423. The sequence continues at coordinate 4,624 of NZ_JBFAJY010000028.1, read as the reverse complement.
GCACACCCGGCGGGGCACCCGACGCCACCCAAGCCCGTCCGGCGCTTGAGGACGGAACCCCGCACCAAGGAACCCCGCACCGAACAGCCGCACACCGGACCCGCACCGCATGCGGCACACTGGACGTTTGGCCGGTACACGGCCACCCCGCAGTAGAAAGGGCCGAAGCGCGTGACCGGACCCCTCATCGTCCAGAGCGACAAGACGCTGCTCCTGGAAGTCGACCACGAGCAGGCCGACGCCTGCCGCCGTGTGATCGCGCCCTTCGCGGAACTGGAGCGCGCGCCCGAGCACATCCACACCTACCGCCTGACCCCGCTCGGGCTGTGGAACGCGCGGGCCGCGGGACACGACGCCGAGCAGGTCGTCGACGCGCTCGTGAAGTACTCGCGCTACCCCGTACCGCACGCGCTGCTCGTCGACATCGCCGAGACGATGGGCCGGTACGGCCGCCTCACGCTCTCCAAGCACCCGGTCCACGGACTGGTGCTGACCTCCACCGACCGGCCCGTCCTGGAGGAGATCCTCCGGTCGAAGAAGGTCCAGCCGCTGGTCGGCGCCAGGATCGACCCCGACACGGTGGCCGTGCACCCCTCCGAGCGCGGGCAGGTCAAGCAGACGCTGCTGAAGCTGGGCTGGCCCGCCGAGGACCTCGCCGGTTACGTGGACGGCGAGGCGCACCCGATCGAGCTGGACGAGAGCGGCTGGGCGCTGCGGCCCTACCAGCAGCAGGCCGTCGAGGGGTTCTGGCACGGCGGCTCGGGAGTCGTGGTGCTGCCCTGCGGCGCGGGCAAGACGCTGGTCGGCGCCGGTGCCATGGCGCAGGCCAAGGCGACCACGCTGATCCTGGTCACCAACACCGTCTCCGCCCGGCAGTGGAAGCACGAGCTGGTGAAGCGGACCTCGCTGACCGAGGAGGAGATCGGCGAGTACAGCGGTACCCGCAAGGAGATCCGGCCGGTCACCATCGCCACGTACCAGGTGCTCACGACCCGCAGGAAGGGCGTCTACGCGCACCTGGAGCTGTTCGACTCCCGCGACTGGGGTCTGGTGATCTACGACGAGGTGCACCTGCTGCCCGCGCCGGTCTTCAAGTTCACCGCCGATCTTCAGGCGCGGCGCCGGCTGGGGCTCACGGCCACGCTGGTCAGGGAGGACGGGCGCGAGTCGGACGTCTTCTCGCTGATCGGGCCCAAGCGGTTCGACGCCCCGTGGAAGGAGATCGAGGCGCAGGGCTACATCGCGCCCGCCGACTGTGTCGAGGTACGGGTCAATCTGACGGACAGCGAGCGGCTCGCGTACGCGACCGCCGAGGCCGAGGAGAAGTACCGGTACTGCGCCACGACCGCGACCAAGCGGAAGGTCACCGAGGCGCTGGTGCGCAAGCACAAGGGCGAGCAGACCCTGGTCATCGGGCAGTACATCGACCAGCTCGACGAGCTGGGTGAGCATCTGGACGCCCCGGTGATCAAGGGCGAGACGAGCAACGCCCAGCGGGAGAAGCTCTTCGAGGCCTTCCGTCAGGGCGAGCTGAGCGTTCTGGTCGTGTCGAAGGTGGCGAACTTCTCCATCGACCTGCCGGAGGCCACCGTCGCGATCCAGGTGTCCGGCACGTTCGGTTCGCGTCAGGAGGAGGCCCAGCGGCTGGGCCGGGTGCTGCGGCCGAAGGCGGACGGGCACGAGGCGCGGTTCTACTCGGTGGTCGCCCGCGACACGATCGACCAGGACTTCGCGGCCCACCGCCAGCGGTTCCTGGCCGAGCAGGGGTACGCGTACCGGATCGTGGACGCCGACGAGCTGCTGACGGACAACTGAGGCAACGGGCGGTCAGCGCGTGCGGCGGACGCCCGCCTCCTCCGCGTACTCGCCGAGGACGACGACGCCGAACGCGGTCCGTACGAAGATCCCGGCGGCGCGCAGGATGTCACCGGCGCGGTGACTGTAGTGGTGACCGGTGGCCGCGGTCGCGCCGTGCGCGGGGCCGGTCTTTCGCGGGTTCAGGGTGACGGTGCTCATGTATTCCATGGTGCTCCGCCCGGCCGGTATCGGCGTCGGCCCGCAGGGGGAAGGGGACGGCGCCGCGTCTACCCCTGTGGTCTCATGCCGTCCCCTACGGGGTGGACCCCGCGGTCGTACTCCGGTATTCGTTCGCGCCCGGCCCGGCCCGTCGATACAATCGCCGGTCTGCCCGCCTCCCGCACCGTGGTACCGGCAGCCCGGAAGGGCTCGCGCCGGCAGCCGGGGGAGCGCCGCCGACCGGACGGAAACCGGCCGACATCGTACGTACGCCGTCGTGCGTACCAGTGATCGATCCCCGAGCGGACCGCATCGCCCCCGGTCCACCGGCCGGGGACGGGGTGTGGTCCGCCGTCCTGCGTTGAATGCCGGAGGCAACACCGTGCCCGCGCACGTACACGAAAGCGACACCACCACCGACCCCCTCGCTCATGAGCGCGCCCATCTCGCCGCCTCGCGCGCCGCGCTGCGCGCCATGCGGGAGGACGCCCAGGCCCTGAACATCCGCGATGTCACGGCGAACTGGGTGAACGCCGCAGTGCTGCAGGCTCAGATCACCGACCGCATCAAGTCGCTCGCCGACCTCGCCCACACCCCGCTCTTCTTCGGACGGCTGGACTACCTCCACGTGGTCGGCGCGGAGAAGGCCGAGGGCGCGGAGGGCGAGCAGTTCTACATCGGGCGCCGCCACGTCCACGACGCCGGCGGCGATCCGATGGTGATCGACTGGCGGGCGCCGGTCTCCCAGCCGTTCTACCGGGCGTCCCGCAACGACCCGCTCGACGTCGGCCGGCGGCGCCGCTTCGGCTACACCGGCGGCGAGCTGACCGCGTACGAGGACGAGCACCTCACCGACCGGACCGAGACCGCGCGGACCAGCAGGCTGCTCCAGGCGGAGATCGAGCGGCCGCGTGTCGGCCCGATGCGGGACATCGTCGCGACGATCCAGCCGGAGCAGGACGAGATCGTCCGCAGCGAGCTGGGCGGCTCGGTCTGTGTGCAGGGCGGTCCCGGCACCGGGAAGACCGCGGTCGGCCTGCACCGGGTCGCGTATCTGCTGTACGCGCACCGGGACCGGCTGGCCCGCACCGGGACGCTGGTCATCGGGCCGAACCGGTCCTTCCTGCACTACATCGAGCAGGTGCTGCCGGCCCTCGGCGAGCTGGAGGTGAAGCAGGCGACCGTCGACGACCTGGTGACGGCGCACGTCGAGGTCCGGGGCACGGACGAGGCGCGGGCCGCCGTCGTGAAGGGCGATGCCCGGATGGCGGAGGTGCTGCGGCGGGCGATCCGTTCGCACGTGACGCCGCCGACGGAGCCGGTGATGGTGGTGCGCGGTTCCCGGCGCTGGCGGGTGCCCGCGTACGAGATCGAGGAGATGGTCGACGAGCTGCTGGCCCGCGACATGCGGTACGGCGCGGCGCACGAGGCCCTTCCGCAGCGCATCGCCCATGCCGTGCTCGTACGGATGGAGGAGGCGGGCGAGGCGCCGGACGACCGGGTGCAGAACGCGGTGGCGCGCACCCCTGCGGTGAAGGCGGCGGTGAAGGCGGTCTGGCCCGCGGTCGAGCCGTCGAAGCTGGTGCTGCGACTGCTGTCCGACCCGGAGTTCCTGGCCGCCCAGGCGGACGGGCTGCTGACCGAGGACGAGCAGAAGACGATCCTGTGGACCAAGCCGCCCCGCAGTGTGAAGTCCGCGAAGTGGTCGGCGGCGGACGCGGTGCTGATCGACGAGGCGATGGACCTGGTGGCGCGCACCCACTCGCTGGGCCATGTCGTGATCGACGAGGCGCAGGACCTCTCCCCCATGCAGTACCGGGCGGTGGGCCGGCGCTGCTCGACCGGTTCGGCCACGGTCCTCGGCGATCTGGCGCAGGGCACGACGCCGTGGTCGACGCAGAGCTGGGCCCAGGCGCTGCACCACCTGGGCAAGTCGGACGCGGTGGTGGAGGAGCTGACGGCGGGCTTCCGCGTGCCGCGCGAGGTGATCGCGTACGCGTCCCGGCTGCTGCCGGTGATCTCGCCGGACCTGACCCCGGTCGAGTCGGTGCGTGAGTCGCCCGGCTCGCTGTCCGTACGGGAGGTGGGGGCCGCGACCACCGGCGCGCTGGACGCGGCGGTGGTCGCGGCCTGCGAGGAGTCGCTGGAGCAGGAGGGCTCGACCGGCCTGATCGCCGCCGACGCCCGCATCCCCGCGCTGGCGGCCGCCCTGTCGGCGGCGGGCCGCGCCTACCTCTCCCCCGGCCAGGAGACGACCGCCGAGTCCCGGCTGACCCTGGTCCCGGCGTCCCTGGCGAAGGGCCTTGAGTACGACTACGTGGTGCTGGACGAACCGGCGGCGCTGGTCGACGGCGAGCCCGACGAACGAACGGGCCTGCGCCGCCTGTACGTGGCCCTGACCCGAGCGGTGTCGGGCCTGATCGTGGTGCACTCCGCAGACCTCCCGGACCAGCTCCGGGCTCCTTGACCCCCTCCGGGCGGGGCTCCTTGAGCCCCTCCGGGCGCCCAGTCAAGCCCCTCCGGCGATTGAGGAGCGGGGGTCCGGGGGCGGACTCGGGGGTGAACCAGCGGGTGGGGGTGGGCGCGATCTGAGCGCCCATACCGTCGG
>NZ_JBFAJY010000027.1:0-103866 GCF_040655445.1 Streptomyces sp. NPDC050423 | reverse complement strand
CAGGGCGATGCGGTAGAGCGCGGCGTTGGCGGCCCGGTCGCCGCCCCGGGACAAGCGGTGACGGTTGGTCCTGCCGCTGGAGGCGGGGACCGGAGCGGCTCCGCAGAGAGCCGCGAAGGACGCCTCGGTCCGCATCCGCTCAGGATTGCCTCCCGCGGTGATCAGCAGCTGTGCCGCGGTGTCGGGGCCGACTCCGTAGGCGGCCCGCAGCCCCGGGTTGCCCGCGGTGGTCTCGGCGTCCAGGGCCCGGGTCAGCATCTCGTGCTCGGCGGTGAGCTCTTTGACACGGCGGGCGAGACTCTTCAGCGCGGTAAGGACGGCGACGTGGAGCGCGTCACCGGCCGGCCTCAGCCGGGCCAGGGCCTCGGTGCGGTCTGCTCCCTTGAGCTGCCCGTATTTCGCGCGGACGGTCTCTGGGGCGGTGATGAGGACGTGACCGATCTGGTTGAGTGCGGCGGTGCGTGCCTTGACCGCCGAGCGGGCGGCGTTGCGCAGGGCGCGTATCCCGGCGACCGTGTCGTCCTTGGGGGCGCTGTCGGCTCGTCCGGACAGGGCGGCGCGGGCGGCGGCGTAGGCGTCGATCGGGTCCGACTTGCCGGTGCGCCGGCGTTCGGCCCTGTCGGGGCGGTTGACCTCGATGACCCGGTGCCCGTGGGAGCGGGCGGTTCGGGTGAAGCCGGCTCCGTAGGAGGAGGTGCCTTCCACACCGATCGCGATCACTTGGCCGTGTGCGGTCAGGAAAGCCAGGGCCGCCGCGTATCCGGCGGCGGTGGTGGCGAATTCGGCGTCCGCGAGATGACCGCCGATGTCGCTGATGACAGCGACATGGACCGTGTCGGCGTGGGAATCGACTCCGCCGAACACATGCTGGTCCGCAGTGTGCTCCGTGACCCTCGATGTCATGCTGATGATGCCTTCCAACCGGAGGTAGGCACCGGTCGGGTGGCGCAGACAGGACATTGAAGGGGCTTCTGGCCAAGCTCCTATCAGGTCATGTTCCGCCCGGCCGGAGCCGTGAGGAAAGGTCCCGGCGGCCGGACAGTACAACCGGAAGACAGCCCAGCAGGGCGTCAGTCAGACCCTGAGCCACGGCCACCGGAACCTCAGTATCAGCATCAATGTCAGACCCGGCTGGCAGGATCGGTGATCATGACGCACACCGAACGCCCCATGCCGCCCCTGAACGCCGACGAGCGCACCAACCTGGAGAGCTGGCTCGACTTCTACCGGGCCACCGTGGCCGTGAAGTGCGAGGGCCTGGCCGACGAGCAGGTCCGCGACGCCTCCGTGCCACCGTCGCCGCTGACGCTGATGGGACTGGTCCAGCACCTGACAGAGGTCGAGCGAAACTGGTTCCGCCGGGTGCTCGCCGCCGAGGACGCCCCGCCCGTCCACGCCGCACCGGCCGGTTCCGGTGGCCAGGACGGGGGCTTCGAGGTCTCCGCCGACGCCTCCTTCGCACGGGCCCTCGCCGCGTGGCAGGACGAGATCGCCGTGTCCCGTGCCAACTGTGCCGCGCGGGCGCTGGAGGACACCGCACCCTTCATGGGCGGCGAGGTGAGCCTGCGGTGGATCTACACGCACATGATCGGTGAGTACGCCCGCCACAGCGGCCACGCCGACCTGCTGCGCGAGCGGATCGACGGCAGTACCGGAGCGTGACGGCAGGGCGCGCGGGCAGGGACGGGGCCACGGCGACGCGCAACCGCGTGCGTCGACCACATGCGCCCGGCCCGTCACCCGTGAGCGGTGTTTCGTCGCGCCCGCCCGAACGGGCCGCGCGGCCGGATGTCAGGATGGTTCCATGACGAGCAAGGTTTACTTCGACATCACCATCAACGACGAGCCCGCCGGGCGGATCGTCTTCAACCTGTACGACGACGTCGTTCCCAAGACCGCGGAGAACTTCCGCCAGCTGGCGACCGGCGAGCACGGCTTCGGCTACAAGGGGTCGTCCTTCCACCGGGTCATCCCCGAGTTCATGCTCCAGGGCGGTGACTTCACCCGTGGTGACGGCACCGGCGGCAAGAGCATCTACGGCGCGAAGTTCGACGACGAGAACTTCAAGCTGGCGCACACCAAGCCCGGCCTGCTCTCCATGGCGAACAGCGGCCCGAACTCCAACGGTTCGCAGTTCTTCATCACGACCATCGTGACCTCGTGGCTGGACGGCAAGCACGTGGTGTTCGGCGAGGTCGCCGACCAGGAGAGCCTGGACCTGGTCACCAAGATCGAGGGTCTCGGCTCGCAGAGCGGCCGGACCAAGGCGAAGGTCACCATCGCCGACTCCGGGGTTCTCTGATCCCGACCCGCTGGCTGAACAGCTGACCGGACGCGCCGGCCGACGAACACCGTCGGCCGGCGCGTTCGTCGTACCGGGGCTTCCGCGACCGGCGCCGGCGCTGCCGGCCACACCCTCCCACGCTGTCAACGGAAGGTTGACGGTACGGCACTGTCAACCTAAGGTTGACGCATGACGAAGCCAGTGGTTCCCACGCATCCGGTCCGTCTCGACGACCTCATCGAAGCCATCAAGAAGGTCCACCCCGACGCCCTCGACCAGCTCCAGGACGCCGTCATCGCCGCCGACCACCTCGGCGACGTGGCCGACCACCTGATCGGCCACTTCGTGGACCAGGCACGGCGCTCCGGCGCCTCCTGGACCGAGATCGGCAAGAGCATGGGGGTGACCCGGCAGGCGGCGCAGAAGCGGTTCGTCGCCAAGGGCCCCGGCGAGCCGACCGACCTCGACCCCAGCCAGGGCTTCGGCCGTTTCACCCCCCGCGCGAAGAACGTCGTGATGGCGGCGCAGAACGAGGCGCGCGCCGCGGGAAACAGCGAGATCGGGACCGAGCACCTCGTACTCGGGCTGCTCAGCGAGCCGGAAGGGCTTGCGGCGGCGTTCATCAAGGCACAGGGAGTGGCTCTGGACACCGTCCGCCAGGAGGCCACCGCCGCGCTCCCGGCCGCCTCCGAGGAGGAGCTGCCCGAGCTCCTCCCTTACAACGCCGGTGCCCGCAAGGCGCTGGAGCTCACCTTCCGCGAGGCCCTGAGGATGGGGCACAACTACATCGGGACCGAGCACATCCTGCTCGCGCTGCTGGAGTACGAGGACGGCGCGGGACTGCTGACCGGCCTCGGCCTCGACAAATCGACCGCCGAGACGGCCATCACCGAGGCGCTCACGCTCATCGTCGCCGCACACGAGAAGGGCTGACTGCCCGGGGCCAGTGCCACGGCGCGTGCCGCGCGGCCGATGCGGGGCGGGCGCCGCGTACCGGCCGCGCGGCGGAACGGGACGGCCCGCCGCACGTGTCGCGGCCCGGAGTCCCGTACCTGCATCTACGTTCTCGAGTTGGACACGAGGGACGCGGCGCGCCCCGGCCGAAACGGCCCGTCCCCTGCTCCGGGAGAACGCATGGCCCCGCCCAGCGCCAGCACGTACGCGGCACCGGAGAAATCGCGCGGGGGACGGCTGCTGCGGCTGGGCGAGTGGTGTGCCCGCCACTCCGTCGTGGTGATCATCGCCTGGGTGGTCGCCCTCGGCGGGCTGCACGCCCTCCAGAGCGCGTTCGGGGGGACGTACTCCGACGACTTCAACCTGCCCGGCACCCAGTCGAACACGGGCGCCGAGCTGCTGAAGGCACACGATCCCGCCGCGGGCGGCACCGGTGCGCAGGTGGTCCTGCACGATGCGCAGAAGCCCCTGACCGATGTGCGGAGCCAGGTCGACCAGGTGGTGGGCAACCTCCAGAAGCTGCCGCATGTGCTGTCCGCCCAGAACCCCCTGCCGTCCTCGTCCTCCTCGACGTCCACCGCACTGTCCAAGGACGGCACGATCGGGTACATCACCGTGCGGTTCGACGTGAATCCGACCTCGTTGGACGACGCCTATCTCCACCAGGTCGACACGGCGGTGAAACCGCTGCGCAGCGCCGGGGTGGACGTCGAGTACGGCGGACCGCTGGGGGAGCTCGCCAGGCCCGAGACCAAGGACCTGACCAGCGAGGCCATCGGTTTCGCCGTCGCGGTGGTCGTCCTGCTCATCGGATTCGGCAGCGTCGCCGCCGCCGGCGTCCCGCTGCTGACCGCGCTCATCAGCGTGATCGTCGGGCTGAGCATCCTGTCGCTGGTGGCCGCAGCCACCACGTTCGCGAGTGTGTCCCCCACGCTCGCGACCATGATCGGGCTGGGGGTCGGGATCGACTACGCCCTGTTCCTGATCACCCGTCACCGGCAGCTCGTCATGGACGGCGGCGATCCGGTCCGGGCCGCCGGCCGGGCCGTGGCCACCAGCGGGCGTGCCGTGCTGGTCTCCGGCTGCACTGTCATCGTCGCGCTGGCCGGGCTGTACGTCTCCCGGGTGAGCTTCATCGGCAAACTGGGGGCCGCGGCCACGGTCACCGTCATCACCGCGGTCATCGGCGCGGTCACCCTGGTCCCCGCCCTGCTCGGCCTCATCGGCAGGCGTATCGACCGCTACCGGGTACGGCCGCCGGTCGCGGAGGGCGGGGCCGTACCCGGGACCCCCTCGCAGGGCGGCTGGCACCGCTACGCCCAGCGGGTGGAGCGGCGGCCCTGGTGGTTCCTGCTCGCCGGGCTCGTCGTGGTGGGGGTCCTGGCGATCCCGCTGTTCTCCATCCGCCTCGGGCACATCGACGACGGAGCTGATCCGGCGAGCTTCACCGACCGGCGCGCCTTCGACCTGATCTCCACCGGTTTCGGGCCGGGTGCCAACGGCCCGTTCACCCTGGTCGTCGATCAGCGGGCGGTGCCCGGCGCGGACCGCTCAGCGCTGGCGAGCAGTCTCTAGAAGGCCCTCACCGATGTCCCGGGCGCGGCCAGTGTGAGCCCGCTCCGGGCGACGGACGACGGAGCGCTGCTCATCGGCGACGCCGTCTCGAAGCAGGCCCCGCAGGACGCGGGCACGACCACGCTGTTCAACCACCTCAAGGACGACGTCCTGCCGAAGGGCGTGTCCGGCACCGACGCGTCCACCTACGTGACCGGAACGACCGCGGCCCAGGAGGATTTCCTCGACATCATCGTCAGCCGCCTCCCGCTCATCATCGCCGTCGTGGTCACTCTGGCCTTCGTCATCATCCTGATCGTGTTCCGCGGTGTCCTGGTGGCGCTGAAGGCCGCCGCCCTCAACCTGCTGTCGATCGCCGCCTCGTACGGGGTGGTGGTGGCCGTCTTCCAGTGGGGCTGGGGCGGGCCCTCGCTGGGCGTCTCCGGGACGGTGCCCATCGAGAGCTATGTGCCGATGATGATGTTCGCGATCGTCTTCGGTCTGAGCATGGACTACGAGGTGTTCCTGATCGCCCGCGTGCACGAGGCCTGGCTGCGCACCCGGGACAGCAAGGGCGCCGTGGCACACGGGCTGGAGATCACCGCCCGGGTGATCACCTGCGCCGCGCTGATCATGGTCAGCGTGTTCGCCGCGTTCATCCTCAGCGACACCATCGTGGTCAAGATGCTGGGCCTCGGGCTGGCGGTCAGTGTGCTCGTCGACGCCACGATCGTCCGGCTGCTGCTGGTACCCGCCGTGATGACGCTGCTGGGCCGCAGCGCCTGGTGGATCCCCCACTGGCTGGACCGGGTACTCCCCCACATCGACACCGAGGGCGAGCCGGCCGCGCCGTGACCGGTTCCGTGCCGGTCGGAGCGAGGCGTACACCGCCTCGGTCAGTGGTGCCGTCCTGCGCGGATCGTCGCCGCAGGCCGGGCGCGCGCCGTGCCCTCAGCGGGCTCCGGTTTCGAGGCGGAGGCTCCAGCGGCGGGGCAGACCGGTCAGCGTGACGGTGGAGAGCGGGCGGACGTCGAGGTTCCAGTACGTCGAGGGCGGGGCCCGCAGCGCGTACACGAGAGCGGCCCGGACGACGGACGGTTCGGCGACGGCGACGATCGACCCGTCGCAGGCGGGGCGGGTGTCCAGCCAGCCGCCTATCCGGGAGATGAACGCGAGCAGCGGTTCACCGCCGTGCGGCGCGGACCGCGGGTCCGCGAGCCAGGCGTCCACGGCCGCCGGTTCGCGCGCCGTGACATCCGCGAGCGTGCAGCCGCGCCACCGCCCCATGTCACAGTCGCGCAGCGCGGGCTGGACCATCGGGGCGAAGCCGAGTGCCTGGCCGGTGGCGCGGCTGCGAGCGGTCGGTGAGCAGTAGCGCAGCTCGGCAGCCCCCAGGGGTATCAGGGCCGCGGCGGCGAACTGCACCTCGTGCCAGCCGGCCTCGTCGAGCGGCCGGTCGTCGTCGAAGCGCTCACCGAGGGGGGAGGAGTTGCGCGCCGCGGCGACGAGTGAGACTCGAACACTCATGGCCGCGATCGTGGAGCCGATCGCCCCGCAGGTCAAGAGCGCGGGCGGAAGCGCTTCCGGGTCAGCCGAACGTGAGGGACATCCACTTGTCCGGGTTGTCGAGCGGCTTGAAACCGACCTTCTCATATACGCCGTGGGCGTCATCCGTGGCGAGCACGATCCTGCGGACCCCGGCCTCGGCGAGGTGGTCGCGCGCCGCGGCGACGATCCTGGCGCCGAGTCCGTGGCCGCGGGCTGCGGGGTCGACGTACACGTCGCAGAGCCAGCCGAAGGTGACGTGGTCGGTCACCACCCTGGCGTACGCGGCCTGTTCGCCCGAAGCGAGGTCGTAGGCGCCGAAGTTGAGCGAGCCGGCGATGGCCAGATCCTGGCGCTCCCTGGTCCGGCCGAGTGCCCAATAGGCGTCGCTGGAGAGCCAGTTGTGAATCCTGGACGCATCCAGCCGGGACGGGTCGGACGAGATCTCGTAACGCTGCTGGGGAGTTTCCGTCATGCCCGGAGTCTAGGGTCTCGTCTCGATCAGGCCGGGCTCGCGGGGGCCGGCGCATCGAGAGCGCCCGCCCAGGCCGCGTGCAGGCGTCGCACGCCCTCGGCGATCTCGGCCGTTCCGGCGACGGCCGCGTAGCTCAGCCGGACGTGGGGCGCCGGGGGTTCGGCGCAGAAGTACGGGCGTCCCGGCGCGATGGCGACCCCGGCGCGCAGGGCCGCCGAGACCATGGCGGACTCGTCGGCACCGGCTCCGGTGCCGGGCAGGCCCACCCAGAGGCTGCCCCCGCCCACGGGAATGTGCGGGAGCGCCAGAGCGGGCAGATCGCGGCGGAGCGCCACGGTCATCGCGGTGCGACGGGCCCTCAACTCGGCCGAGAGGGAGCGTAGATGGCGGCTCCAGGCCGGTGTGCCGACGAGTTCGAGCGCGGCCTCCTGGAGCGGCCGGGGGACGAAGAAGCTGTCGACGACCTGGATGGCACGCAGCCGTTCGAGTACCGGGCCGCGGGCGGCGAGGGCGCCCACTCTGAGGCTGGGCGAGGTCACCTTGGTGAGGGAGCAGACGTGGACGACGACCCCATCGGGGTCGTCGGCGGCCAGCGGTCGCGGCAGCGGTCCTGCGTCGTCGTGGACGAGCCGCCGGGCGAAGTCGTCCTCGACGACGAACGCGCCCGCCTCCCTGGCGATCCGGACGACCTCGGAGCGCCGGGCCGGGGCCAGGACCGCGCCGGTCGGGTTCTGGAACAGCGGCTGGCAGACCAGGACCCGGGCGCCGGTGGCCCGGAAGGCGGCGGTGAGCAGTTCCGGCCGTACGCCGTCGGTGTCGGCCGGCACCGGCACGGGCCGCAGCCCGGTGGCCCGCGCCACCGCCAGCATGCCCGGGTAGGTGGGCGATTCGACGAGCACCGGGGCGCCGGGCGGGGCGAGTGCCCGCAACGCGGTGGCCAGGGCGCTCTGGCCACCGGCGGTGATCAGCACATCGGCGGCGGTGAGCGCGGGCCCGATCTCACGGGCGAACCAGGCGCGCAGTTCGGTCAGCCCCTCGGTGGGCGGGCGGCCCCAGGCGCCGGGGCGCCGGCCGGCCCGCGCGAGTGCGGCGGCGAGGGCGCGTTCGGGCTGGAGCGAGCTGTGCAGGTAGCCACCGTTGAACTCGACGACGCCCGTGGCCGGGGCCGCCAGGGTGGCCAGAACACCCGAGGCGTCGACCGTGCGCGGTACGACCTCGGGCCCGCCGTCACCACTGAGCGACACCTCCTGCCACGAGGTGTCACCGGGCCGCGGCGCGCCGGCGCGCGGCTGAGCCCGGAACGCGCCCGCGCCGGGGCGGGTGGTGACGAGCCCTTCCGCGGCGAGCTGCGCGACGGCCCGCGAGACGGTCACGGGACTCGCCCGGAAGCGCTCCACCAGGGCACGGCTGGACGGCAGCTTCTCACCGGGCGAGTAGCGGTTCAGTTCATCCCGAAGACAACCGGCCAGATCCGCCACACTGCTACGCTCATGCATGAAAGAAGAGGATAGCGCTACTCCCAGCAGCACGATAGCGGTCGGCCCGGCAGCGGACGGCCCCGCCCGCGCCCCGGTGCAGGACGCGGCAGGCGGTGGCCCCGGGGGCCGGCCGGCGGGCCGGAGCGGGACACTGCTCGCCGGACTCGGAGTGGTCGCCTTCTCGCTGACCTTCCCGTCGACCGCGTGGGGCCTGGAGAGCTTCGGCCCCTGGTCCCTGGTGGCATTGCGCAGCCTGCTGGCGGCCGTGATCGCCGGCAGCGTGCTCCTCGTGACCCGGGTGCGGGTGCCCGAGCGCCGGCACTGGGCGGGGCTGGCCGTCGTGGCGGGCGGTGTGGTGGTGGGGTTCCCGCTGCTGACGACGCTGGCGCTGCGGACGTCGACGACCTCGCACGCGGCCGTGGTGGTGGGGCTGCTGCCGCTGACCACGGCGGTGTTCGCCTCCGTGCGCACCGGATCGCGCCCGTCCCGTACGTTCTGGATCGCGGCGGTCACCGGCGCGGGCGTGGTGATCGCCTTCACGGTGCTGCAGAGCGGCGGCACGCTCTGCGCCGGGGATCTCTACCTGTTCGGCGCCCTGCTGGTGTGCGCGGCGGGGTACACCGAGGGCGGCAGGCTGGCGAAGGTCATGCCGGGATGGCAGGTGATCGGCTGGGCGCTGATCCTCACCCTTCCGCTCGCCGTGGCGGGCACCGCACTCGCGCTGCCGTACGAGCCGGTGCGGCTGACCGCGCACGGAGTGATCGGCCTGGTCTGGGTCGCGGCGTGCTCGACCTTCTTCGGGCTCTACGTCTGGTACCGGGGCATGGCGGAGATCGGGGTGGCGCGGGCCAGCCAGCTCCAGCTCGCGCAGCCGCTGCTGACGCTGGTCTGGTCGTACTTCCTGCTCGGCGAGAAGGTCTCGGCAGCCGCACCGGTGGCAGCGGTGGCGGTGCTCGTCTGCATCGCGGCCACCCAGCGCACCGGCGGCGCCGGGGGCGGCGGGTGACCGGCCCGGCCGTACCGCGGGGCCGGTCCGGAGCCTCCCCCATCGGGCGAAGCCGCCGTCCGGACATAGACTTGTCGACATGGACCGCCACCCCGTGAGGAGGTCACACCCGATGGAGGCACACACGGGCGACCGGCTGGTGACGCACGGCAGGACCGTGGGGCAGCAGGACCGGGTCGCAGAGATCGTCGAAGTGCTCGGGGACGGGGGCGCTCCCCCGTACCGCGTCCGCTTCGACGACGGACATGAACATCTCCTGGCCCCCGGCCCCGACAGCGTCGTCCGGCACGAGGCCGCCCCCGGCCGGGTCCCGGGACGATAAGGGCCGCCGCACCGCACCCGGCCGGTCAGCCGGGCGGGCGCACCCGCGACCGGTAGTGGTCGGCCACCACCCGCGCCATCGCGCCGATCCGGTCCGCGACCACGACCTTCCCCGAGAAGTAGACGTGGCCGCGGGCCTGGTCGTACCCGGCGGCGAGGTCGATGTGCCGGGAGAGTTCCGCCGGGTCCTGCCAGGCCGCGGGCTGGGCCGGATCACCGGCCTTGTAGAGCGCCTCACCGATGAAGAGGTCGACGCCCGTGCCCCGTACCACCTCGTTCCACCAGGGCAGCAGGACGGCGTAGTCGGCGGCGGCGAAGCCGATGTTCCAGTAGAGCTGCGGGCAGATGTAGTCGATCCAGCCCTTCTTGATCCAGCCGCGGGTGTCGGCGTACAGATCGTCGTAGGTCTGCACCCCCGCCGCGCTCTTCGAGCCGAGCGGGTCTGTGGAGGCGTTGCGCCACACGCCGAACGGGCTGATACCGAACCGGACCGCCGGCTTGACCGCCTTGATCCGCTGTGCGGTCTCCTGAACCAGTTTGTCGATGTTGGCGCGCCGCCAGGCCGCCTTGCTCGCGAAGCCCGCGCCGTACTTCTCGTACGCGGCCCCGTCCGCGAAGGACTGCCCGGCCACCGGGTACGGGTAGAAGTAGTCGTCCCAGTGGACCGCGTCGATGTCATAGCGGCGGACCGCGTCGAGCATCGCGTCCTGGACGAAGCTGCGCACCTCGGGCAGGCCCGGGTTGTAGTAGAGCTTCCCGCCGTACGGCAGGGCCCAGCCGGGGTGCAGCCTCGCGGGATGGGTGGCGGCCAGCCGGGACCGGTCGGTGTGGTTCGCGACCCGGTACGGGTTGAACCAGGCGTGCAGCTCCAGGCCGCGGCTGTGCGCCTCCCGCACCGCCGTGCCCAGCGGGTCCCAGCCCGGGTCCTTGCCCTGGACGCCCGTGAGGCACGCGGCCCACGGCTCGTACCGGGAGGGCCACAGCGCGTCGGCGGACGGGCGGACCTGGAGGATCACCGCGTTCAGCCGCCGGTCGACGGCCTCGTCGAGGTACGCGATCAGCTCGGCCCGCTGCGCGGCGGCGGACAGTCCCGGTTTCGAGGGCCAGTCGAGGTTGCCGACCGTCCCCACCCACATGCCTCTGAGCTCCCGCCGCAGCGCGTCGCGGGGTCTGCCCACCCGGTCCGTACGCCCCTCACCCGGCCCTGCCGCGACAGCCTCACCGGACTCACCGGCCACGGCGGCCGAGGCCACCGCCGCCACAGCCGCCCCCACCGTCCCGGCCGTACCGGCCACAAAGCTCCTCCTGGCGATTTGCCGCATTTCTTCGTACCTGCCGTCTCTCTGTCGTCGTCCGGACCCACGAAATCAGGGGCCGGGGCTGAGCATGCACGCCCCGGCCCGTGATCCCGTGGAAGGCGCGGAGTAACGTCGTGGGGTCGAGGCGGGGCGCGGAACCGAACGGAAGCCACCGCACGGAGAACAGTGAAAGGCACGAGGTGACGGACCCCATGGCGGACATCGCACGCGTCGGAGTGGTCGGCTGCGGCCAGATGGGCGCAGGCATCGCGGAGGTGTGCGCCCGCAGCGGCCTCGATGTCAGAGTGGCCGAGACCACCGGCGAGGCGCTGGAGATCGGCCGCACCCGGCTCCACAACTCCCTCGCGAAGGCCGCCGAACGCGGCAAGATCACCGAGGAGGAGCGCGACGAGACCCTCGGCCGCCTCAGCTTCACCACCGACCTGGGTGAGTTCGCCGACCGCGATCTCGTCATCGAGGCCGTCGTGGAGAACGAGCAGGTCAAGACTGAGATCTTCCAGGTGCTGGACCAGGTGGTGACCCGGCAGGACGCGATCCTCGCCTCCAACACCTCCTCGATCCCGTTGGTGAAGCTGGCCGTCGCGACCTCACGCCCCGACCAGGTCATCGGCATCCACTTCTTCAACCCGGCCCCGGTGCAGAGGCTCGTCGAGCTGATCCCCGCGCTGACCACGTCGGACGAGACGGTCAAGCGTGCCGAGGCCGTGGTGCAGGACATACTCGGCAAGCACCCGATCCGCGCCCAGGACCGGTCCGGCTTCGTCGTCAACGCACTGCTGATCCCCTACCTGCTCTCCGCGATCCGGATGTTCGAGTCGGGCATCGCCAGCCGCGAGGACATCGACAACGGCATGGAGATGGGCTGCGCCCACCCGATGGGCCCGCTCAAGCTCGCCGACCTGATCGGCCTGGACACCGTGGCCTCGGTCGCCGACTCCATGTACGCCGAGTACAAGGAGCCCCTGTACGCCGCTCCCCCGCTGCTCCAGCGGATGGTGGACGCGGGCCGGCTGGGGCGCAAGACGGGCTCGGGCTTCTACGCCTACTGACCGTCCTACCGGCGGGCCCGGCGCTCACGCCGCCGGGCCCGCCGGGGGCGCATTGCCCGAGGTCAGACCCAAGTGAGGCCCGCGACGCCTCGCCTCCTGCTACCGACCCGGTGCCGTGTCGGAACGCTACGGAGCAGTGGCGTGGGTGGTCGTGACCGAGGTCTTGAGCCTTTCAGCACTGTCACGGCCTTCCGTGCCTGTACCGCGGAAAGCCCCTCGGATGGCCCTCCGACAGAGCTGAAAGTCCCTGAAGAGTCCCTGGCCCCTCCGACTCGAGACCTAGGCATTACGAGACCGTGAGCGTTCGTACTGCGTGGTGCCCGGTCGTGCTGCCGAGTGACGTTACGCCTGATCAGAGCATGTGCGACTGGTTGGTCTGTGCCCCCTCGTGTTAGGTGCGTGGGTGTACTGCTCGTCGGTGACGGGTTCGAGCCAGGTGGTGCCATCTCCGTTGGCGTCGTCGACGACCATGGCGATGTGGGCCATGAGCGTGGTGTCGGTGGCGCCGTGCCAGTGCTCCTCGCCGGGAGGGCACTTGGGGGTCTGTCCGGCGCTCACGCGTGCGACGTTTCCGTCTCGGGTACCGACCAGCCCGATGCCGTCGGTGATGTAGAGGGTCTGGCCGTTGGCATGGGAGTGCCAGTTCGTGCGCGCGCCGGGGGTGAAGCGGACCAGGGCGGAGGCGTAGCGGGCGGGGTCGGTGGGCGTCTCGGTGGGGTTGAGGTAGACGTCGCCGGTGAAGCGCTCGGCCGGGGCTTTGACGGTGGGGCGGAGGTGATGTGTTCCATGGCTGTCTTCCGTTCTCGCTTCAGGGTGGGTGGTGGCGCGCCGGTGTCAGAGGGCGCGTTCGTCGGCGATCTTCTTGAGTTGGGTGATGGCGGTCATGGCGTTGGGCCAGCCGGCGTAGAAGGCCAGGTGGGTGCGGGCCTCGGAGAGTTCCTCGATGCTGAGGCCGTTCTCCAGGGCCGCACCGAGGTGGCAGGGAAGCTGTTCGCTGCGGTAGAGGGCGGCCAGGACGCTGACGGTCACCAGGCTGCGGTCGCGTGGGGACAGGCCGGGGCGTTCCCAGATGTCGCCGAAGAGGACGTCGTTGGTGACATCGACGAGTTTGGGGGCGAGGGCGCGCAGTTCCTCGGGGGCTGACCGCTTCGGCACGGGGATCACTTCTTGGACGGGGCCGTATGGGTTGGTGGGTTCCGGGGTGGTTACTGCGCGACATAGCCGCCGTCGACGGGCAGAGCGACGCCAACGACGAAGCTGGCGCCGGGACTGCACAGCCACAGGACGGCGTGGGCCATTTCCTCTGCGGTGCCGAGGCGACCGATGGGCTGGTTCGCTTCAGCTTCGGCGCGGTCGAGTTCTCCCTTGGCGATCATGTCGCTGACCATGGGGGTGTCGATGGTGCCAGGGCAGATCGCGTTGATTCGAATGCCGCGCGGCGCGTATTCGAGGGCGGCACTGCCGGTCAGACCGATCACGCCGTGCTTGGAGGCGTGGTAGGAGGCGCGGCCGGGGATGCCGACCAGGCCGCCCAGGGAAGAGCAGTTGACGATCGCTCCGCTGCCCTGGGTGCGCATGTGGCGCAGTTCGTGCTTCATGGACGCCCAGATGCCGCGGAGGTTGATGTTGTTGACGCGGTCGAACTGCTCGGCGCTCTCGTCGGCGGCGTCGGTGGGTGGGATCTGGATGCCGGCGTTGTTGTACGCCATGTCGAGGCGGCCGAAGGTCTCCACGGTGCGGTCGACGGCGGCGGCGACCTGGTCCTCGTCGGTGACGTCGCAGACGAGCGCGAGGGCCTGGTGGCCTGCGTCGGTGAGCTGCTTGACCGCGGCCGTCAGGGCAGCTTCGTCGATGTCGGCCAGGCCGACGGCGGCCCCGGATTCGGCGAAGGCGCGCGCGGCGGCCAGTCCCATGCCGGAGCTGGCTCCGGTGACGAAAGCGACCTGGCCGGTGAAGTCGTACGTGGGGTTCATGGGTGCGGCTCCTTGAGCGGGGGCTTTGGTGGGTCAGACGGTCTGGCCGCCGTCGACGACGAGCGCGGTGCCGGTGGTGAAGGCGGCATCGTCGGAGCACAGCCACAGCACGGCGGAGGCGATCTCCTCGGGCATTCCGAGGCGGCCGACGGGCTCGTCGGCGATCAGGCCGGCGCGACCGCCGGGGCGGCTGTCGCCGAAGCGGCGGATCATCTCAGTGTCGATAATGCCGGGGCACAGGGCGTTGATACGGATGCCGTCGGCCGCATGGTCGAGGGCCGCGGAGCGGGTGAAGCCGATGACGCCGTGCTTGGCGGCGGCGTAGGCGGCCTGGCCCTTGAAGCCCTTGACACCGGCACCGGAGGAGACGTTGACGATGGCTCCGCCGCCGTCCTGCCGGAGCATCTGCCGGATCTGGGCCCTGGTGCACAGGAACGCACCGGTGAGGCTGACGCCGAGGATGCGGTCCCAGTCGTCCTTGTCGGTGTCGGCGGCGGACTGGACGGGCTGCTCGACGCCGGCGTTGTTGAACGCGGCGTCCAGGCGCCCGAACTGCTCTACGGTCTGGCCGACGGCGGCCTGGACGTCTTCTTCGCTGGTGACGTCGCAGGTGAGGGTGAGGGCTTTCCCGCCGTCGGCCTCGATGAGGCGAGCGGTCTCGCGCAGTCCGTCGGCGGACCGGTCGACGAGGGCGACCTGAGCGCCGGCACGGGCGAAGGCGAGGGCGGTGGTGCGGCCGATGCCGGAGGCGGCACCGGTGACGAACGCAGTCTTGCCGTGGAAGTCGTAGGTGACGTTCATGTGAGTTTCTCCTTCGATGGCCGAGCCGTGGCCCGTGTTCGGGCGGATGTCAGTGGTGTGCCGGTGTAGAGGCGTCGTCTCGCACAGCCGCTGGAATGGCGCGCTGGGCGACGCCCCGCCTGCCACTGAGTGCGAGCGTTATAAGCGGAAACAGGGTGAGCGCGGCGAAGACGGCGCCGACCAGGGCCGGCCCGGTCAGGCCGAGGGAGGAGCCCAGGGCCACACCGGCGATGGCGGATCCGGCGGCGACGCCGGTGTTGTAGGCGGAGGTGGTCAGGCCCGAGGTGAGAGTGGGGGCGTCGCCGGCGGCACGGACGGCCAGGGAGGTGACGACCGGGTTGACGGTGAACCCGGTCAGGGCCATGAGAAAGACCAGGAGCACGGCCGCGACGGGTCCGGTCGACAACGGGATCAGCAACAGCAGCACCAGGGCGGTGGCCGCGGCGGCGGGGACGGCAGTGGCCATGGGGCGGCGGTCCCCGAGCCGGCCGCCGATGGCGGTGCCACCCAGAGCGCCGACGCCGAAGGCGACCAGGACCAGCGGGACGGCGCCTTCCCGGATGCCGGCGCGGTCGGTCAGCACCGGGGTGATGTAGGTGTACGTCGCCAGGACACCGCCCATGATCAGCGCAGCGGCGGCCAGGGCCAGCCACAGCCGGCCCTGCCGCAGGGCCCGGATCTCCGCCCGTACCGACACGTCGGCGAGTTGCTCCGTTCGAGGGATGAACCGGCCGACGAAGACGGCGGCCAGGGCGGCCAAGGCCCAGAAGGGGCCGCGCCAGCCGGCCAGCCGGCCGGCGAACGAACCGATCGGTACGCCGATGACGTTGGCCAGGGTCAGGCCGCCCATCATGACGCCGACGGCCTTAGTGGAGTTGGCAGGACCCGCGGCGGCAGTGGCGATGACGAACCCGACGGCCCAGAACGCGCCGGTGGCCAGGGCTGTGACCACGCGCGAGACGAGGACGACCGTGAAGGAGCTGCTGAGGGCGGCGACAACGTGCCCGCCAGCGAAGACCGCGAGGGCAGGACCAAGGTCTTGCGCTGCGGCAGGCGCAGGGTGGCCAGTCCCATGGCCGGCCCACCGATGATCATGCCGATGGCGAATGCGGTGATCAGCAGGCCCGCCTGGGAGACGCTGACGCCGAGGTCACCGGCCATTTCCGGCAGCAGGGCCAGCGATGACGAACTCGGTGGTGCCCATCAGGAACGTACCGGCGGCGAGCACCCAGACGACGAAGGGCAGCTTGCCGTGGGCGGCTCCGGCTGGGAAGGACATACATGTGCTTCTTTCCGGAAGAGTGGCTGACTAGGTCAGGAGGTGGGTTCGATGGTGATGCGCTCGGCTCGGCCGAGCTGATCGGCGCCGACGTCGAGGCGGCCGAGGATGAGGAGATCGTCCGAGGCGGAAGGCCCGTTCTGGTTGAAGAGGGCCAGGTTGCCCCAGGGCGCGTAGTAGGCGATGTCGCCGACCTTGGCTGCGGCCGGTGCGGGGGCGCCGTCGGTGGTCAGCTTGCGCGGCAGGTCCGCGACCCGCTCCGTGCCGTGGAAGTCCTCCAGGTCCAGGGCGAGCGGGAGCAGCTCGGCGAAGTCGCGGGCGGCGGGGCTGTCGTTCAAGGTGGCGTCGACTGGGCGCCCGTCGAGGGTGACCCGGATGTCCATGGAAGCGCTCCCCTCGGAGGTGGACGGTGTGGTGGATGCCGCCGTCTCCTGCCGCCCCGAGGACGCGGGGGAGGTGGAGGTGGCGGGCGGGGTGGCTTCTTGTGAGTTGCTGGAGCAGGCGGCTACGGCCAGCAGCAGGGCAGCTGCCGGAGCGACGCGGACCAGACCGCGACGGGCCGCGGGATTCATGAGGACATCCAGTCGGTCGTTATTCGGGCAACGGCTCGGCATAGTGGCGGAACCCGTTGCGCTCGGTATGGAGGGCGTACAGGCGCAGGGCCAGGGCATCGGGGCTGCTGTGTTCGGCGTCGGGGCGGATCGCCCCGGGGATGATCAGCTGGGCAGCGTGGATGTTCTCCGGGGCGAGCACGTCGTGGAGCATTGCCGCGTAGGCGCTCGCGGCGGCGAACGCGATGGAGGTGCCGGCGACGTTCGGGTTGGGCCGCACCGCGCTGGAGCCGTTGACGAACAGCAGGGTGCCTCGGCCGAGTGCCCGCATCCCGGGCAGGACGGTGTTGACGCAGGTGAGAGGGCCCTTGACGGAGAAGGCCAGCGGTGCGTCGAGGTCGTCGGCGCTCGTGTCGAGGACCGGCTTCATGAAGTCGGCGCGGGGCACGGGGCTGTACTGGGCGATCTCGATCGGCCCGAGGGCCTCGGTGGCCGCCTGCAGGGCCGTGGTGAGGGTGGCGGGGTCGAGGACGTCGGCGGTGAAGCTGCGGGCCTGGATACCGTCCCGACCGAGTTCGGATGCCAGATCGTCCAGGTGCTCGGCGTTGCGGGCGATGAGCGCGACGCTGTGGCCTGCGGCGCCGAAGCGGCGGGCGGCGGCGAGCCCCAGGCCGGGGCCGGCCCCGATGAGAGCAAACGTGGTCACGGTGAGTCCTTCGCGAGGGTGTCCCGGGGCTGGGCGGCAGTCGTGCCCGGCTCCGGAGTCCGGACATGGTGGTTCAGGGCTTGAGGAGGGCCTTGATGGCGCGGCGTTCGTCCATCGCCTTGTAGCCCTCGGCGACCTGGTCCAGAGGCAGAGTGAGGTCGAAGACCTTGCCCGGGTCGATGCGCCCCGCCTGGACGAGGCCGATGAGGTCGGGCAGGTAGCGGCGTACGGGGGCGGGTCCGCCGCGCAGGCCGACGTGGGAGAAGAACAGCTCCTGCCCGTCGGTGGCCACGTCGTGGGGGACGCCGACGAAGCCGACGTTGCCGCCCGGCCGCGCCGAGTGCAGGGCCTGCTGCATGGACTCGGCGGTGCCAACGCACTCCAGGACACTGTCGGCGCCGATGCCGCCGGTCAGCTCCTTGATCTGCGCCACGCCCTCCACGCCGCGCTCGGCGACGATGTCGGTGGCGCCGAACTCGCGGGCCAGCTTCTGCCGGCTCTCGTGGCGGGACATGGCGATGATCTGTTCCGCGCCCATCTCCTTGGCGGCGATCACCGCGCACAGGCCGACCGCGCCGTCCCCGACCACCACGGCGGTCGAGCCGGGCTTCACCTCGGCCGCGTCCGCGGCCCACCAGCCGGTTCCCATGACGTCGGAGACGGCCAGCAGGCTGGGCCACAGCTCCTCGCCCGGGACGTGGTCGGTGGCGACCAGGGTGCCCTGGGCGTTGGGGATGCGCACGTAGTCGGCCTGGCAGGTGGACATGAATTCGCGGTGCAGGCAGCTGGACTGGAAGCCGTTCCTGCAGTTCGCGCAGGTGTTGTCCGAGGTGGCGAACGAGCCGATCACGAACTGACCCGGCCTGACCGAGGTGACGCCGGAGCCAACCTCCTCGACGAAGCCGACGTACTCGTGCCCCATCGGGTGGGGAGCGTCTGTGGGCTCGGTGCCACGGTAGGACCACAGGTCCGAGCCGCACACACATGTCACCGCCGTGCGGATGATCGCGTCGGTCGGATTGAGGATCTTCGGGTCCTCCAGCGTCTCGAAGCGGATGTCGCCGGGGGCGTAGATCATTGCGCCGCGCATGAGAGGGGTTCCTTTGCGTACCGGGGCGACATACCGGGGGTTGGCGGCCGTCGCCGTGTGGAGTTCCAGGTGGCGTCGTGTCCGGTCGGCTCACGCCGGGCGAAAAGCACCACGCCATCCAGGTAACCCGCTCTTGGCGCGCCCAGCGAGGCACGGTCAAGGGGTGTACTGCCGGTACATCCCTCCCGCCGTGTGCGGGACGTACCGTCGAAGGCGTGGACAACCAAGCAGAGGTCCGCGAGTTCCTGACCTCGCGGCGAGCGAAGATCACCCCCGAACGGGCGGGTCTGCCCTCCGGCAGCCGGCGCCGGGTGCCCGGCCTGCGCAGGAGTGAGGTCGCCGCGTTGGCCGACATGAGCGTGGAGTACTACTCCAAACTGGAACGCGGCAACCTCGCCGGTGCCTCCCCGGCCGTCCTGGAAGCACTCGCCCGTGCCCTCCAGCTCGACGATGCCGAACGCGCCCACCTGCTCAACCTCGCCCACGCGGCGGACGGCTCCGACGCGCTCACACGCCCCCGGCGGCGTACCCCCCAGTGGAAGGCGCACCGCAGCCTGCAATGGGTCCTGGACGCCGTCACCGCGGGCCCGGCCTTCGTCCGCAACGGCCGCATGGACCTGCTCGCCACCAACCAGCTTGCCCGCGCCTTCTACGACGACATCTACGCCACGCCCCACGACCAGGCCAACCTGGCCCGGTTCAACTTCCTGGACCCCGCATCCCGCCGCTTCTACCCCGACTGGGACCAGGCTGCCGACGTCGCCGTGTCGATTCTGCGCACCGAGGCCGGCCGCAACCCCCACGACAAGGGCCTGCACGACCTCGTCGGCGAGCTGTCCACTCGCAGTGACGACTTCCGCACCCGCTGGGGCGCCCACAACGTCCGACACCATGGCACCGGCACCAAACGCTTCCACCACCAGGCCGTCGGCGAACTCACGCTCGCCTACGAAGGACTTGAGATGGCCGCCGAACCCGGCCTCACCCTCACCATCTACACCGCCGAACCCGGCTCACCCTCCGAAGAGGGGCTGCGCCTCCTCGCCTCCTGGGCCGCCACCCGAGACGCCGACGCAACGGAACCTTCCGGAACGAGCTGAACCTGGAATTCTGCGGGTGTGTGAAGGCAGTTGCCCTTCGGCACCGAAGTGGGTTCGTGTGCCGATTGCTGACCCGCGCGCCGTCAGTCGATACCGACATGCGACACCCCCAGCCTGCTCACTCCTTATGACTCGATTCACTCCCAGAGAACCGAAACAGCTGGGTTCGTTGCCGAACGCCCGATTGGATGACAGAGGACGTCTGTCCCGGGTCAGAGACTCGTCCCCGGCCTCGCCCAGGCCCGGCACCTGGACGTCGGCGCCCCTCGAACTCGGTGGCGAGGTGAGGCAGGACAGCCACCGGCACAGTGCCGGGCCTCTAGTCACCTCGCGTGATGTGCGGCGGCACCGCCCCGAGGGCGAGCGGTTCCGTCCGTCCCGAATACCCTCTCGGCCGTTTCGATTACCTCTTGTACCGATCATGGGAGGGGGCGCTGGTGGCCGAGCTGATGTTGTTCCGGCGGGACGCGAACGGGCAGGACATCGATAGCGACAGGGCGAGTTCACGTTCGGGCAGGCGGCCGGGCAGCCACGGGGACGGGAATTCGGGGGGCGCGAGGGCGTGATCTCCATCGTCGAGCGCAACTGCGAGCAGGCGCGTCGGATGGCCGAGCGCCTCACTCGCGATGTCGACGGTGTACAGGTCCTCAACGACATCGTCCTCAACCAGGTGCTCGTGCGCTTCCCAGGTGGCGACGACGCCAACCGTGCGATCATCGCCGAGGTGCAGCGCGATGGCACGTGCTGGCTCGGGGGCACGCAGTGGCAGGGCGAGCACGTCATGCGCGTCTCGTTCTCGAACTGGTCCACGACCAGCGACGACGTCGACCGCTCCGCCGGCGCGATCGCCGCCGCCGCGGCCCGCGTCGCCGCGTTCTGAGCTGCGGGGCCGCCAGACGTTCGACCACCGAGCCGCTGGGCCGCTGGGCCGCACAGAAGGTGCCTTACCTTAAGGGGGTGACCTCCGGTACGCCAGGACGTTCACCGACCCAGCTGAGGCGAGAGCCTCGGCCACGCGACGGGCGCGTGGGATGGGAGATGTAGGTGCCGGTACCCGGCCGCGCAGGCAGGATCTCGGTCTGTCGACCGATGTCGGCGGAATGATCGAATGCCGGCCGGGAGCCCGCTTCACCATGCTGCTGCGCCTGCCGCCCATGCCCGGCCACGACAGCCCGCGGATGAACAACGGCCCCGATCACCTTCGAGAAAGCCCTCCAACTCACACCAACTACGCTGGCACAAGCCGCATAACCCGTGTTCAGGATTCGGGGTCAAGGCCGTCGCACGGTTCATCGACGAACTGGACAAGACCTTCGCGCGCGTACGGCTGCCGCAGGACGGGGACCGGCTGAAGGCGGGCGAACGGGTCGACTTCTTCGGGGCCCACCTCGATCCCTCCGGTGTCGGGTACCTCGACCATCGGCTCGGCCGGCGCGAGGTCGACCGGCTCACGGTGAAACGAGGCTGGCTGGAGATCCATCGGCACGGCGACGGAAAGCCGTGGGCAAGCGGCGGACGAAGTCCTGCATGAACAGTGTGCTGGCACCTCGGCCGGGCTGCCAGTCGCTGCACCCGGAAGATCCGGTACAGGTGCCGACCGGGAGCGGTGCCCGGTCGGCACCCGTCGCAAGGACCTGGTGAGCGTCAGGCGAGGGTGATGACACTGCTGGCCGCGAGTTCGACGATGACCTCGGCCGTGTCCTCGACGGCGGTCTGCTCGTCCACCTCGTACTCTGCGGCAAGCAGACGGCCGATCTGGGCGACCGTGTTGCTTCCGTCGATCTGCTTCCAGATAAACGCGGCCGTCTCGGAAAGCTCGAAGGCCTGGGTGGGGCCGGCGATCATCATCTGCCCCCGGACATTGCGGACCCGGGCATCGAGCCTTCGGGTGGGGACCGATGCGTGGACGTTCTGCTGAGTGTCGGACATCAGACGGATACCTCCATGGATACGTGCTGGCAGAGGCGGAGTGCCTCCTCGACCCAGGCGCGGGGCGCCGAAGGGTCGAACGATTGCATCGTCTCGATCGCCCAGTACTGGTCGAAGGTGACGATCGTGGGGCCGGCGGTGCGGAAGCGCCGGGCCCGCCACTTCGCGTTCTGGCCGTACTCGCCCTCGAAGGCGAGCAGGGCGTCCATCGCGTAGCCGAAGGCGATCTTCACGGAGAGCACAGAGCTCTCCACGTCGCCTGCTTCGAGCTGGCCGACGACGTCCTGGGTGTAGGTGTCGACGCTGTTGAGGGCTCGGGCGACCATGACCGACCGCAGACCGGAGTCGGCCAGCTGCTTTTGACGGCTCCCGAGCCAGTCCGCCCCGGCGAGCGGATACGCGTAGGAAAGCCGCTCCAGGAAGTCCAGCTCGTCGGTGGACAGCCGGCGACCGACCTCCTGGGTCCCTTCCAGTACCGACCAGTCGACCTTGGAGATCACTTGCTGGATCTGATCGGTGCGCCAGTACTCGATGTCCCAGCGCCGGCCATCGACGTACTTGATCTCCACCGGGAGGGTGTCCGGCTCCAACGGCACCTGGACGTACACCGCCGTCTCGCTGCGGTAGTCCTCCTCCGTAATGACGTAGATGTCCACGTCGCTCAGTGCGTTTCCCCAGCCGCGGACCAGTGAGCCGCTGATGTAGACGCTGCGGCAGGCAGCCGGGAGAATCCCCAGCTCCTGCAACTGCTCCAGGGAGGCCAGCGAGGCCCCGGGCAGGTCGGTCATGGTGTTCCTCCTTCGTCGTGCTCCCGCTGGAGCTCGAAGACGATCGACGGCGCGTTGTTGACCACGTGCGCGACCAGTGCGGGCAGGATCGAGCCGGAAGCCACGGTGAGGCCCAGCAGCACGGCCGCGGCACTCACTTCGGTCACGGTCGCCCGTGCCGAGCCGCGCCGATTGGCGCCAGGTGCGATGTGGTGCCGGGCGACGAAGGCCGCGGCGGCGAGGAGTCCCAGCGGCCCGGCGGCGACTGCGGGGGCCGCCAGGTACGTCCCTCGGAACACCACCTCCTCTCCGGTCGGTGAAAGCAGGCTGGTCGTCACTCGGGCCAGCGCCTGCGGCCGGGGGGTCGGCCCGTACAGGAAGGCCAGATCGCCGGAGACCAGCGCGCGAAGGTTCATCCCGCCCAGCAGGACGAGCGCGATGCCCGCGGCGGCGCCCAGTGGGTACCACCACCACGCGGGCGAGTCGCCGAACCAGGACGGGCCGGACACGACAGCGAGGACAGCGGCCCCGACCGGCACCAGCATTCCGGCCGAGGTCTCGGCCCAGAAGCTCGGCCCGCTGCGCCGGCGGCGCGGCACCCGCCACGGCAGCCCGACGAGAACGGTCTCGACCCCTACGGCCACGCCTGCCCACCGGAGGGAACCCCCCTGGCCCCAGAGCGCTACCGCGTAGGCGAGCACGCAGGCAGCAGCCGCGGTTCGCCCGCCGTCCAGCCGCCACGCCTTCCAGTCGAATGTCGGATCCGGACCGGCCGGGTTCACCTGAGTCTGCTGATCGGTCGTCACCGTGCCACGTCCGCAGGCTCGCCGAGCTGGACCAGCCCGGCCAGGAGGGCCTCGTCGAGCGGCTCCTGGACGTCCTCCAGCGCGCAGTCGACTGCCGCGAGGATCTCCTTGAGTGACCGAACCCCGTCAACGGCCCGCAGCACGGCCAGCCAGGACGCCGACTCCTGAGGATCGACCAGGTACTCGATGGTCCCGTCGACCAGGATCAGCCACCCGCCGTCGAGCGCCGGGGCGTGAGCGAGTAGCACCTCCGGAGCGAGGGCCACAACCAGATCCGGATCGATGTCGGTGCCCGGCGCGGCGCTGAACCTGGCGGCGAGCTGGTCCGCCGACGCGTCCCAGTCCTCGACCGGCAGCGCCGTCGGGACGGTGTGCGAGTGCTGGGCGGGAGGGGCCGGCAGATCCGTGGTCATGGTTTCCAGCAGGCCGAGGTTGACCAGCCTGAGCAGGAAGTCGACGTGTGCTGATTCGGAGTCCGCCTCCAGGCGCCGCAGTGTGGCGCGGGCCGCGTCCGCGGAGATATATGTCCGCGCGCCGGGGGCCGCCAGTGCCTCTTCCAGGAGCGCGTCCCCGTTATGGGCGAGCATGGAGACCATGGTGGTGAAGGCGTGGCGGCGACCCTCCCCGTAGAAGAAGGGCACCTTGGGCCGGGCCGCCAGGACCGGGTCCATCAGATCTGCCACGGCCAGGCGCAGGATGCGCTTGTCGAGCAGCAGCGCCGGGCGGCGGTCCCGGGGGATGGTGGCGAGCAGATCGACCAGCCGGTGGTCGAGGAACGGGACCCGGGTTTCGATTCCGCTGCCGGATGCGGTGCGGTCCTCGTGCCAGCAGTTGTACTGCTGTAGGTCGCGGTATTTGCTGGAGGTGTACGCCGCGTACGGGTCGTCGAGTGCGTGGCGGCCGTCGGCGGTCAGGGCGCGGTCGGAGAGGAGGGGGAGGTCGGAATGCTCCCACCAGGCGGCGAGTTCCGGACGGTCGATCAGTGCGCGGCGCCGGGCCATCTGCCGAAGGCTCTCCTCGTGGTCTGCCCAGTCCCCGCCGCCCAGCCCGACCGAATAGCCGCCATTGAACTCGTCGCTGC
Organism: Streptomyces sp. NPDC050423; assembly: GCF_040655445.1. NCBI lineage: Bacteria > Bacillati > Actinomycetota > Actinomycetes > Kitasatosporales > Streptomycetaceae > Streptomyces > Streptomyces sp. NPDC050423. The sequence continues at coordinate 79,798 of NZ_JBFAJY010000027.1, read as the reverse complement.
CCTGGCCCACCAGGACGACCTTGAGGTCCGGGCGGGCGGCGCGGGCGTAGCGGTGCAGGCCCGCTTTGTAGAACTGCTCCGGACCGCACAGCGGCGTTTCCAGCAGCCAGAGCAGTTGCTTCCACTCCTCGGCGGTGGGGATGTCCTGCGTGCCGAAGAGCACCTGGTGGTTGGTGAGTCCCAGCGAGGCGGCTGCCCGGTGGGCGTGCTCGGCGTCGCCGTTGATGAGGGTGCTCCCGCTGAGGACGGTGAACGTCTGCAACGAGGCCGTGCGTGCGGCTAGTGCGGCGACCGCTACGGAGTCGATTCCGCCGCTCAGGAACAGGCCCACCTCGGCGTCGGCCGTCATGTGCTCGGCGACCGACGAGGCCAGCAACTCGCGGTAGGCGGCGGCGAACTCGTCGTCGGAGGCGTCTGAGTCGCCGCCCGGGGTCGGGAGTTGCCAGTATCGGTGGGTGCGGGTGCGTCCGTTCGCCGACTCGATCTCCAGGACGGTGCCGGCCGGGACCTGCTCAATGCCCTGGAACCAGCTGGTCGGTGGCGCGCCGGAGAGAGTAGGGGTGGCCGAGAGCATCGGATCGGCGAGAGCCGCGGCCCAGTCGATTCCGCGCGGAGTGCGGGGATCGGAGAAGAGCGCCTTGACCTCGGAGCCGAAGACGATCCGGGTTCCGTCGCGGTGGAGGTAGAGCGGCTTGATACCGAAGCGGTCCCGTCCCAGGAGCAGGGTGCCGCGGGTGCGGTCCCAGAGGGCGAAGGCGAACATCCCGCGAACCTCAGCCAGGAAGTCCAAGCCGCGGGCCTGGTAGAGGTGCAGCAGCACCTCGCAGTCGGATCCGGTGCGCGGTCGGACGCCGGGAAGACCTGCCAGCAGTTCCCGGTGGTTGTAGATCTCGCCGTTGGCGATCAGCACGAGTGAGCCGTCCGGGCTGGTCAACGGCTGGGCACCACCGGCTGGGTCGATCACCGACAACCGGCGGAACGCCAGCCCGACCGGGCCGTCCAGCAGGAGCTGTTCGTCGTCGGGCCCCCGGTGGGCGATGGCGGCGGCCATCTTGAGCAGAGTGCCCCGGGTCTCCGGCGGTAGGGCTGTCCCGCTGGTGCTGATGACACCGGCCAGGCCGCACATGATGATGACCTCTCTCCGAGCTTGCTGGGCTGATGCTTTGGGGTCGAACCGGCTTCCCGCGGACGGTTCAGGAGGGTCTGGCCGCTTCGGCGTCGGCCCGGGTGACCGTGCGCAGTGGCGTGAGTCCGGCGGCCAGGAAGACGAGCAGACCGCCGACCGACCCGATCACCAGAGCCAGCTTCGGGGAGGCGGCGCTCGCCAGCGCCCCGCCGGCCAGGGCACCGAGGGTGGCCCCGCTCCAGGCAGTGGTGCGCAGGGCGCTGCGCAGTCGGCCGAGCATTTCGGGCGGGGTGCGGCTCTGGCGCAGCGAGGTCGCGGTGGTGTTGTACACAACGATGCCCATCCCGGTGAACGTGCCGCCGATTCCCGCCAGCAGCCCGGCCACCCAGCCGTCGCCCCAAGGCAGCAGAAGCCCGCCGAACAGGCAGGCGGTGGGAAAGGCCCACAGGGCGGTGGCGGGGGATCGGTCCGCGAGCCGACCGGTGAGTGCGGCGCCGATCACGCCGCCGATTCCGGAGACCGCGAAGACGATGCTGACCCCGGTGGTGCCCAGGCCCGCCTCGTGGACCAGGTGCGGGACGAGGACGGCCGTCGTACCGGTGGCGAAGAAGTTGTAGCTCGCGGAGACGCCGGCCAGGATCAGCAGCAGCTTCTCGCCCTTCAGGAAGCGCAGGCCTTCGAGGATGTCCAGTCGGATCGGGCGCCGGGAAGTACCGGGCTCCGCCGTGCGGCGGGCCTCGGGTACGGGGACCAGGAAGGCGCCCAGCGCGCTGGCGAGATAGCTGACCGCGTCGACGGCCATCGCGTACGGCGCTGTGAGCACCCCGATCAGCACGCTGGCGACGGTCGGGCCGGCGACCTGGGCCACCGAGTCGGTGCCGTTCAGGCGGGCGTTGCCCCAGTTCAGTTGGGAGCGGTCCAGGACGAGCGGGACGAACGCGAAGAGTGCCAGGTCGAAGAACATGGTCAGGGCGGACACCCCGAACGCGACGGCTACAAGCAGGCCGAGCGAAAGCAGATGCAGGGCCGCCGCAATGGGGATCAGCGCGACCAGTACGCACCTCAGCAGACTCGATGCGATCAGGATCGGGCGCCGTCGCCAGCGGTCGACCCAGGCTCCGGCGTGCAGCCCGAAACCGAGGTAGCAAAACCCCTCCGCGGCGGTCAGCAGGCCGACCTGCCAGGCGGGGGCGTGGAGCACGACCACGGCGATCAGGGGCAGCGCGACATGGCTGATCCGGGTGCCGAAGGCGCTCGCCGCCTCGCCCGCCCACAGCCGGTTGAAGTACCGCTTGGCACGCCGCGACACGTCATCGACGTCGGGTTCGGAGCCTTCTTCTGTGGTGGCGGTCATGCGCGCGATTCTCCGGAGGGAAGCTGGTGGCGGTCGTGTTCGGCCTGCTCGACGAGGCCGACCAGCTCGGCGACGATCCTTGGCACGGGACGGGTGGAGTCGAGGGTCGGCCAGTGGTTGCGTTCTGTCCAGCGGTCCAGGTGATCCGAGATCGAGCGTTGGTGGGTGAGGAACGAGTCCTCGGTGCAGGCCGGGTCCATCCCGCACTCGTAGGGGACGAGGTCGCCCTGCTTGCGCTGCCAGGCCGTGGCGAGGTCAAGGCCGAGCCGTACGGTCAGATCTGCCGTCGGGACTCCCGCGACCAGGGCTTCGACCCATTCCGGGTCCAGTCCGTAGGCGATCTCGCTGGCGGCGTGCTTCATCCAGTAGCCGTCGACGACCACGATTTCCCCGGGCTCCTCACGGGCGCCTTCCAACGCCATGGCCATCGACCAGATGAGAAACAGCAGGCGGGAGGTTCCGGGCATGTCGGCGATACAGGTACGAATATCTCTGATGTCATGGCTCAGGAATCGTGCTGCCGGATACCGGGAATCGGCCACAATATCCCACCGATCGACCGTGCGGGCCCGGTACCCGCGCGTGTTCAGCGCGGCGACGAATGCGCGGGTGACGGTCGATTTACCGACCCCGTCGGTGCCGGTGAGTGCCAGCAGCACGGATTTTCCTTTCGGGCGGCGGCTGCCGGGTCGCCACGCCGTGGCGACGGCGGCCCGGCAGCCTTGTGTCACGCGACGTGCGAGAGAACGGAACCGAAGCTGACCTTCTTGACCTGCGGCTTGATGTACTTCTTCATTTTTCTTCACCTCCTCCCAGGTGGATTCCCCGCTTGATTCAGAATGGCGGATAAGTTGAGATGATCTGCCATTGAATCTGCGGACGTCAATCATTCTTGCAGACCGACATTGCAGCGCGTCAATAGCTTTCATCGTGCGACCGCATACGGAGATGAACCCGTTTTCGGGAATGCCAAAATAACGGGCCGACACCCAGGGTGATGCGAAGGAAATATGTGTGGATTCAGCGGGTGAAAGCCATGGCGTCACGTTCCAGAATTGCCGGGAAGAGGACATCTTGGACGTGCTGGTAATCCGCCGGGAAGTCGCATTCGGAGAAGAGTAGGGAGCCGGGTAGCTGGGCAGCCGGCAGCCGCCCCAGCGTGAAGAGGTACTGCCAGACCTCCTCGTGCTCGGAGAGCCGACCGCCGAAGCCGTAGGGGCGGATAGCCGGGGGCTCGCCGACGATCCACCGGGTCACGTCGGCTGCCGAGACGGTGCCTGCGGCATCCAGCAGGATCAGGCCGAGGCTCTCGCCGAGCAGTTCGAGGTCGCGTGTCATACCGCTGTTGAGACCCTTGCCGATCAGGACGGGTTCGTCGACCGACCGCCCGTAGACCCGCACTTCCTCCCCGTCGCCGTTCACTCGGTCGATGGTCAGCAGCTGGGACCCGTCGAGTGCCCTGACGTGGTCCATCAGCAGGCGTTCGTAGACCACGTCCGCGTCCGTCACCAGCGTCCGGGCGCCGTGCGGGCGCCAGCGCAGCAGGGACTGCAGGCCCGCGAGCATGCTGACACTGGATCCCGTGCGCTCCTGGCCGGGGTCGATCACGACCAGTTCGACGAGGTCGTCCGCAAGGGCCTCGAAGGCCGCCCGGTTGGCGGAGCCGACCACCAGGAAGACCCGCTCGGTACCGATGGCCCGGAAGAATTCCAGATTGCGGCTCAGGAAGGTCGGCCCGGCCGGGTCGTCCGGCCGGAGCGGGAGCAGCGCTTTCGGGCCTGTCACGGCCCCCATCCGGCGGTTCTCACCGGCGGCGAGCACGACGACGCTTTCGATCACGACAGCACCCCTTCGGGTCGGGAAACGGGGGGACGAGGGTGCGAGCGGAGGTGATGTGCGCGGAATCCGGACCGGAAGCCTTTGAGCCAGACCAGCACATCGCGCATCACATGGTGGTTCTGGTCCGGTCGCAGGGCACCGAGTTGGAAGAACATCGCGCCTTCGGACGGCGGACCGAGCGCCGTGATCCGCCGCTCCACCGTTCCGTCGGCCCGGACCGGGTGGAACTCCGGCGTCAGGTCGATCCCGCCGGGCTCGAAGCTGCTGCCGTCGGCCGAGGTGTTGCGCCAGATCCTGACCAGCCCGCGGTCGAGCAGGCTCCGATAGAGCGGCAGGACGTCCCTGCGAGGGTCGAAGGCGTGGACCCGGGCGTCCACCAGAGTGTCCACCAGCCGCGAGGCGCCCGTGCGCGGTCCGGACACCAGGAACTGTCCGGAGCTCTCGTCGGGCGTCACCCTGGCGTCCGGGCCGGTGCCGATGTCCAGCAGACCGTGCCGGACCAGGGCGAGGATCTTCTCCATCACCTCGCGGGCGGCGCCGTTGGCCAACTTGTTGTGGTGGCGCATGTAGCGCTCCAGGAACAACCGGTGCGACCGCGCCGTGAGACCTGCGTCGTCGACGGCGTGGCCCAGGACCTGGCGCAGGTCGCGCCAGACACCGTCCGCCGCAGCCTTCGCGGGGTTGTCGAGATTCCCCTGCGCGGCCCACAGGTGGTCCACCGCCATGAACTCCTCGAACCGCCGCCGGTACTCCTCGGGGGTGGCAAACGTGGACGCGCCCAGCGGGTCGGTGAGCCACGCCCAGTCGAAGCGGTTGCCCCGCACGCTCTCCTCCAGCCGCCAGGGCGAGCGCAGGCCGGCCGACACGGAAGGCAGCTCGTCGGGGTCGCTGAGCGTGGCGAGCACCTGCCGCCGGCCCTCGGGACCGAAGACGACCTGCGCCCAGCGGGCCAGCGCCTCCTCCAGCGGCCAGTCAACATCCGCCTGTGTCTCACCGGTTGTGGTGGAACCGGAGAGGATCTTCTCCAACAGCGCGGTCAGCTCGTCGACCGCGGACTCCAACGGGGCCAGCAGGTCGTTGCGTCCGCCGTCCAGGAACGACCGGTAGTCGGGCGCCACCCGCTCGGTGAGGACAGCCGCCGTGCCGGGCCCGAAGAGCGTTGCGTAGTGCAGATGCGCCATCTCCAGCAGCACCAGCGGGAGGACATCCGGCTCGAAGTCGAGCTGGCGTCCGACCGTGCCGCCCGCGCGGGGAACGGGCGTGCCGACCGTCTCACGCAGCCGGTCCAGCGCCTCGACGGTCAAAAAGACACCCCGGTGCTCCAGCCGCGCCAGGTCCTGCTCCTTGTCGTTGTACGGCCGGGCGTAGGTGAACACTCCCGTCGGGCCGAACGCGACGATGACGGCCGGCTCGGCGCCGCTCGACCGGTAGGCCAGGGTGCCGTCGGGCCCTTGCTCGAAGCGTCCACCGCGTCCCTCGGTGAGGTGCAGGATCTCGTCGATGGCGGTGAGGCCCATGCCGGCGCAGGCCACCACCCGGTCCGGCCCCGAAACGGCCTCGGGCAGAGCCTGGTCCAGGGGGTAGGCGTACGGGATGTAGTGGGCGCCGGTGCGGCGGGCGAAGTCGGTGAACTCGGCCGGAGCGCCGCCGCTCGTCGGGTCCGTGTGCGAGTGGCCGGTGAGCAGCAGGACCTCGTCGCAGTCGTACTCCCCGCCGTCCGCGGTCCTGAGTCGCAGCGCCTGTCCCTGCTCGGCCACGTCCACTACCTCGGTGGCGTGCAGCTCCACCACAGCGCCGGGGCGGCTTCGCAGGTCGGCGACGAAGGCCGCGAAACGGTCGCTCAGTGCCAGGCCGTGGACGTACCTCTTGGGCCAGTCGGCAGGCCGGAGGTCGAAGTCCGGATGCCCGGTCTCAGCGAACCTCTGCCGGCACCACTCGTAGAGGGTCGGCCGCTCGCTGAGTGGCCGCAACGGGCCCGCGTCGGGGACACTCTCGTCGGCTGCGAACCCGATCTGAGCCGTGATCCGGTTCAGGAAACTGGTGGTCGGCTGGGACCAACTGTGCACCCGTCCGGCTCCGAACTCCCCACCCCGGTCGAAGACATGAACCTCCAGCCTGCAGTCTGCCGAGGTCTCGGCGGCAGCCGAGAGCCGCTCCATGACGTAGGTCGCGCTGGGCCCGGCGCCGACCAGGGCCAGACGGTACGGCCCAGCTGCGCAGTCCCCCGGGTCGCCTGCCGCCCCTGCGGCCCGACCTGGCGTAGACGTGGCCAATGGTCACCCCTCTGCTGCGATGGACGTGTTCCGCTCGGCGGAGCACACCGGTGAAAGCGGACCGCCCCCGTCGACCGGTCCGGTGTCAGGCTCTCAGCCGGGTACCCGGCCGCCCACGTCGATGATGGTGGCGGTGATGGCGGAGGCCGATCCCACACAGATCCGTGCCATCCGCTCCTTGTGCTCGCGGTACTTGCGCTCCCAGGCCACCGGGTCGCGCTCGTAGATGCTGCGGTTGTAGCGCGTCAGGAAGTCCTCGACGAGCTCTTCCAAACGCGCTGCCTCGATGCTGGTGAGCCGCAGCGTGGAGCGGGCCGTGTCGATGTGCAACGCGCCCTCGTAGGTGATGGTCCCGTTGCTGACCGCCCGTTCGAAAAGCTCGGACCCCGGGATCGCCTGCGCGATGAAGACGTTGATGGAGTGGAAGGGGAGCTGCTCGACGTACTCGAAGCCCTCCTCGATCTGCGCCTCGGTCTCGCCCGGCATGCCGACCACCAGGGTGCCGTGCATCAGCACACCCAGGTTATCCAGGTAGGCCATCAGGTCCGGCACCTTGGTCAGGTCCACGGGCTTGCGGTGCTGCTCCTTGAGTGTCTCGGCGCTGCCACTGTCGAGGGAAAGGGTGATCTGGTAGAGCCCGGACGCCACCATGCGGTCGACCAGTGGGGCGCTCAGGGTGTTCACCATGATGCCGTTGGGGGTGCACCAAGGCAGTTGGAGAGCCGTCATCCTCTCGAAGAGCTCGGTGGCACGCTTGCGGTCGAAGGTCAGGTTGTCGTCGGCGAACTGCACCTCGTCCACGCCGAAGGCGTCCTTGTAGTGCTGGATTTCAGCGATCACGCTGTCGACCGACCGGGCGATGTACTTCTTCGAGAAGTTCGTGCTGGCGCAGAACGTGCAGCCCACCGGGCAGCCGCGGGAGGTGTAGAGCTGCATCACGCGTTTGCCCCGCGGGTACGGAGAGAACGGCACGTTGTGGGCGAAGTACCGCTCCATCGGGACCTTGTGGTACGCGGGGAAGGGCAGCGCGTCGAGATCGGTGACGCGCGCGAACTGCGGGTTCGCGAAGACCTTGCCTTCGTGCCAGCCGGCCAGGCCGTCGGCGCTGATGTCGATCTTCCCGTCGGCGAGGTTGCGCAGGAAGTCGCCGAGCCGGATCTCGCCCTCGCCTCGCAGCACGTAGTCGATGAACGGCGTGCCGTCCGCAACCGCGTCCTGAAGGAACCTCCGGGCGTAGATGCTGGCGTGCAGACCGCCGGCGATAACCATCGTCTGCGGCCGGACCTCCTTGACGATCTGCGCGTACCGGTAGAGGTTTTGCAGGTCGGAGGAGTAGATCATGGTGAAGCCGACGACCTCGAAGTCGTTCTCGGCGATGTACGCGCGAAACCGTTCCTCGGACATCCCGAGGTTCCAGACGCCTTCGGCGACCGGGGTCTCCTCGTCGATCCCCTCGACGATGCAGTCCAGGATGGAGATGTCGATCCCCTCCTGCTCCAGCGCACCGGCGATGTAGCACAGGCCCAGCGGTGGGACGACACGCTTCACCGCGCCCTCGTACACGCACATCGGTGGCAGCACCAGCAGCGTGCGGGGAGTCCGGCCGAGCGGCTCGCGGACGTCGATCAGCCGGGCGTCCGGGCGGGGCTTGCGGACTCTCGCCGTCTCGTCCTTCTCCGCCAGGTAGAGGCGCAGCGCACTGTCCTGCGGAAGGTGGTCGTCCAGCTTGTTCTGACGGACCCGTAGATCCTGGTCGGCGTTCGGCTCGGTCACTTGCCCTCCCGATCGGCTGTCACGTGCTCGGTCCGTTCGACGGTGGTGCCCAGAAAACGGCCCAGCGCGGCGAGGAAGCCCTCGATGTCCTGCTCGGTCATCCGACCCATCGTGGACAGCCGGAAGAAGTCGCGCGCCAACTGCTCCTGGGCTGCGTAGATCACGAAGCCCTCGGCCCGCAGGGCCCGGTGGAGTTCCGGGTAGCCGACGCCCTGCGGGAGGCGGACGGCGGTCAGGCCCAGCGATCTGTGTTCGGGGGGCAGAAGCAGGCGCAGGCCGAGATCCTCCAGGCCCTGCCGGAGCCGCTCGGCGAGCGCCTGGTAACGCTTCCCGCGGGCAGCCACCCCCTCCGCCAGCATGAGCTCCAGCGCGGCGTCGAAAGCGTAGAAGGCGGGCACCCCCGGGGTGAAGGCCGGTGCCTGGGCGTGCTCCTGGGCGGTGTAGTGCCGGTGGAGGTCCAGCGAGTAGGTCCGGCGCGGCTCGGGGCCGAGTGCGGCGAAGGCGTCGTGCCGTGCGCAGACGAAACCCAGGCCGGGCATCCCCTCAAGGTTCTTGTTGGCTGATCCGGCGACCCAGTCGAGGCCGTCGCCGACGATGTCGAGCGGCTCGGCACCGATGCTGCTGACCGCGTCAACGATCACCTTCCGGCCGTACCGGTGCGCCACCCGGGCGACTGCCGCGATGTCGTTCAGCATGCCGGTGCTGGTCTCGTGGTGCACCACCGTGACGAATCCGAGCGACGTGTCGGCGGCCAGTGCCGCTTCCACGGAAGCGAGGTCGATCGGGACGCCCCAGCCGAGCTCCAGGTGGTGGACCGTGATTTTGTGGATCACGGCGATGTCGTGCATCCGGCGGCCGTAGTGGCCGTTGTCGATGGCGAGCACGCCGCTGTCCGCCGGAGGGACGGACGCGATCAGTGCCTCGACAGCGGAGGTACCGGACCCCGTCAGAACGACGCTGGTGAACTCCTCGGTACCGCCGCACACTTGGGTGACCCGGGTGCGAACGCGGCCCATCAGCTCGGCGAACTCGCTCTCGCGGTGGCACAGGTCGGGCCCGCCCAGGGCGGCGCGGACGCGCTCGTCCACGAGTACCGGGCCGGGGTTCATGAGTACCAGGCGCTGTGCCGCGGGGCCTGTGGGCGATGTCATGACGAAACCGCCTTCCGAAATCTGGACGCCACCTCGGGCGGGGTGAGAGCGGGCCGGCCGAGTGCCGGGTCGGATCCGGGTCGGATGCGAACGCGGATCAGATGCGGGCCCGCCTGCGCGGCGCCGCGGGTCACCGCGTCGCGCAGCTGCGCGGCCTGGTTCACGTCGGCGGTCGTGCGGTAGCCGCAGGCCTTGGCAACCGCGCAGAAATCCAGCCCGCCGGAGACCGTGGGTTGGCCGCCGGTGGACTCGTACGCGGCGTTGTCGAGCACGATGTGCAGCAGGTTGCCGGGAGCCTGGTGGCCGATGGTGGCCATCGCCTCCAGGCGCATCAACGCCGCGCCGTCGCCGTCCAGCACGACGACCTCGCGGTCGGGGGCGTTCAGGGCGACCCCGAGACCGATACTGGCGGCGCATCCCATCGAGCCGACCACGTACAGATTGCCCGGCCGGTCCCGGTCCCGTTCCAGCTCGCGGGCCGTCTTTCCGGTGGTTGCCACGAGCAGCGCGTCCTGGCCCACCGAGTCGACGGTCAGGCCGATCGTCTCGGCCCGCGACATCAGACGCGGGTCCGACGCCGGAGCGGGCCCCGCCGCCCGGTGCGGCGCGAGGGCTCCTTTGGGCACGATGAAGGCGTACGGGCTGCCCGTGCGGTCCATGTGCCCGGTGGCTCGGTCGAGTGCCGGCCCCAGCTCCGCCGCATCGGCGGGAAACATCTCGTGGCCGATCTCCATCGCGGAGAGCAGGCCGGGGGTGATCCGGCCCATCAGCTGGTGCTGGGGTTCGTCCGGAAGGCCGGGTTCGCCGCGCCAGGTCACCAGCAGGAGCACCGGAAGCCGCAGAGTCTGGCAGAGCGAGGTGAGGGGGTTGACCGCGTTGCCGAGGCCCGAGTTCTGCATGATGACCACCGGCCGTCGGCCCGCCAGGCGGGCGCCCGCCGCGATGGCCACCGCCTCGCCCTCGTTGGCCGCGGTGAGGTAACTGTCGGGGTGGTGCGCCTGGAGGACGCTGATCAGCGGTCCGAGGAAGGAACAGGGAACACCCGCGAACGGGCCGAACCCGGTGTCGAGCATGGTCCGGGCCACGGCGGCACTGTCGAGCGAGCCACGCGTCTTCGTGGTGCTCACCGCGTCTGTCCGGTGAGCAGCAGCTCGGCCCGCCGCACGTCCTCTTCGTTCCTGAGCTCGGCCCAGCCGGAGGCAATCTCGACGGCGTCGACCGTCCAGCCCGCGTTGATCAGGTCGGACAGGAGCACCGCCAGGCCGGGCTCTCCGTCGGCCTCGGCGAGCCGCTTCTCGGCGGCCTCGCGCAGGGCCGCCCAGCCCTTGTCCGAGAAGGCGGCGATCCCGGTGAACTCGCCGTCGCCGGGACCGGTACCGAATCCGGTGACGCTGTTGCTGCGGGTCCCCTTGAGCCGCCGACCCAGCACGGCCCCTGCTGCCATCGTCACCGATGTCCGGCTGTCCCCGGGGTCACCGGACGCGGCGGAGACGTCGATCAACACCGCGATGTCGCGCCCGTCGGCGACGAGTTGGAGCAGCGGCTCCGGATCGAACAACAGGTCGGGGGCGGCTACGAGGGTATGGCCGTGGAAGTCCGGCGCGGCGCTCAGAACCACCTCCGCAGTGGCTGGCGCTTCCAGCCCTGGTGTGTGGACCACGGTGACGCCTGCGGGATGGATGTCCTCGCCGTCGCGGCCAGTGACAACGGTGATGTTGTCGATGCCGGCGCGCCGGAGAGATCCACACTGGAGTTCGGTGATGCTGCGGCCGTCGACGTCGGATCCGCCGGGCAGGTCGCTTCCAGTGGCCAAAACGGCTCGCAGGCGACGGCCTGCCCTGCTGAGGAAGCGCTCCTCCGCCTGCTGTAGCGCGGCCATCCCCTGGAGATCGAAGACGGTGGCAAGCGGGGCGATGCGTGTCTCGATACCGCTGGTGCGGCCGTCTCGCAAGATGGCCTCGAATGTCTCGCTCACTGCCGTGATCGAGGCCCGCAGGCCGTGGTTCGCGTAGATCACCAGCTTCGCACCGGCTGCGGAAAGCTCCTCAGCGGTGATGGTGTGATAGGTGGTCGGGACAACAACGACAGGCAGTCGCTGCTGCCATTGGCGCAGGAACTCCAGGACAGGTTCCGCGGATTCACCCTTCGCGTGGATGAGGACCGCGTCCGCGCCGGCCTCGGCGTACGCCTCTGCCCTGCGCAGCGCTTCGTCCAGACCCCAGCCGGCCACCAGGGCCTCGACCCGGGCGATCACCATCAGGTCCGGTCTCACTTGGGCGCTCTTGGCTGCGGCGATCTTGCCGGCGAACTCGGTGATCGGCGCCAGCTCCTGGCGGCCGGGTATGAAGCTGTTCATCTTGGGGAACCGCTTGTCCTCGATCGAGACCGCAGCGATCCCGGCTGCCTCGTACCGCCGGATCATGTGCATCACATTGTTCGCGTTGCCGTAGCCGGCGTCGCAGTCGGCAACCACCGGGACGGCCACAGCGGCGGCCATCGACCTTGCCACTTCGAGGAGTTCGGTCATGGTGAGGATGTCCGCGTCAGGCAGAGCGTGCGAGGCGGACACCTCCAGACCGCTCGACCAGACGCCGTCGAACCCGGCGCGCTCGGCGAGCCGTGCGCCGAGCGCGTTGTGCGCCCCCACGATCCTCACCGGACCGGGACGTTCGAACAGTGCCCGGAGCTGGGCGGCCCCGCCGACCCGGTGCCCCGGCGTCTGGGCAAGGACGTTTTCGGCACGCATCGCTGTAGGACCCCCGGGACCTCAGTCAGTCGACGAATCCCGGAGCCGGCGCCCGGGTGGTGTTGAGACTGCCCCGACGCCATTGTCATGGGCGAGGCGGGACCGGAGCCTTAGCGGCCGGTGCCACTCTCAGCAGTTAAGCACAGGATTCTGGCCGTACGACCGATGATCACGACTTGACCGAAAAGCATCCAAGCGCCCTCCACGCGCCCGTGACCAGGCATTTTGGCAGCCTTTGCGGATCACCCCTGAACAGCGATCTATCATACATGTCATGGACATGTCAGTTTACCGTCCGAACACCCAACCCTGATTGGCTTCATGTGCAGACATGTCCGCGATGATGGACTCCGGACTGGTGAAACCTACCGACGAGATTCAGCCAGTTGTGGCATCAACTGCACTGCTGGACACGTGATATGACCGGGGCGGTTCCAGTTCGGACCGGTAGCGTGGCCGTCGTGAGCGAGAAGACACGCAACCAGTTCAGGGCGCTCCAGGTCTTCGCGGACCTGGAGCCGTCGGGTTTCACCATCGAGGACCTGCCGGCCAATCCGCTGCAGGCGCTGGAGGAGTGGATCCTCTCGGCAGCCGAGGCCGGGCAGGCTGAGCCCCACGCCATGACCCTGTGCACCGTCGACGCCGACGGGACGCCGTCCAGCCGGGTGCTGCTCTGCAAGGACATCGACGACGAGCGGCTCTACTTCGCCACCCACTCGGACAGCCGCAAGGGCCAGGAGATCGCCCGGAATCCGCGCGTCGCCGTCCAGTTCCACTGGCCGACGGTGGGCCGCCAACTGCGCATTGTCGGGGACGCCGAGGCGACCGGGCGAACCGACAGCCGACGGGACTTCGCCGAGCGCGGTCGCGGCTCGCGGCTCTCCGCGCACCTGCACAGGCCCACCCCGCCGGCAGACCGGGACGAGGTCCTGGCCGAGTACGCACGGCTGTCCGCGTCGTACCCCGACGAGGTGCCCTACTTGCCGAGTTGGACCCTCTACGGCATCCGGCCGGACGAACTGGAGTTCTGGGAAGCCAGCCCGGACCGCATCCACACCCGGGTGAACTATCGGCGCGAAGCGGGCGACTGGCAGACCGAGTACCTCTGGCCGTGACGGACCGGGCCGCAACGCCACAGCGCCGCAACGTCCTTCTGATCGTCGCGGACCAGCTCCGCGCCGACGCGTTGGGCTGCTACGGCGCCCCCCACGCGCGTACCCCGCACCTGGACGCACTGGCCGCCAGAGGTACGCGCTTCGAGCGGCACTACTCCGTGACCGCGCCGTGCGGGCCCGCCCGCGCGTCCCTGCTCACCGGTGTCTACCAATCGGTCCACGGTGTGCTGAGCAACCGCACCCGCGCCGACGACACGCGGCCGAACCTGGCGACCGCACTTGCCCCGGCCAGCATTGCTTCCCATGTCGTCGGCTACACCGACACCGTAGCCGAGGGGGCAGCGGGCGACGCCGAGACCGTCCCCAGGGGATTCAACTGGCATACCAGGTTCAATCTCAACCGCGCAGGGCTGCGCTCATGGCTCGACCAACTGGCCTCACACGGACACCTGGTGCCCGACGATCCGATGGACGTGCTGCTCCCCGCACCGGGCAGCCGCAACCTCGCCCGTTACCCGGCCGAGCTCAGCGACACCGCCTTCGTTGCCGACCGCACCATTGCCTGCATGACCGGACTGCAGGACCAACCCTGGCTCATCCTGGCGACGTTCCTGCGCCCGCACCCGCCCTGGGTGGCACCGTTCCCCTACGATCGGCTGCACGACCCGGCCGATATGGCGGCCCCGCTCCGGGCAGCGAGCCCGGCGGAGGAGGGCAGACGCCATCCCTTCCTGCGCCACTGGGTCGGGCGTGACGTACCGGACACCGCGCCCGCAGACCTGACCGCGGAGGCCATCGCCGCGCACCGGGCGACCTACTTCGGTCTGGTGAGCGAGGTCGACCATCACGTCGGACGGATCCTCGCCGCCCTGGAGAACCTCGGCCGAGCGCACGACACTCTCGTCGTGGTCACCGCCGACCACGGCGACACGCTCGGCGATCACTGGAGCCTCGGGACGGGAGGCTTCCGGGACACCGCCTACCGGGTGCCGCTGATCGTCGCCGCCCCCGACCGACGGGCCGCCGCGACAGTGACCGCTCCCACAGAATCGGTGGACGTCGCGCCGACCGTACTCGACTGGGCTCGGGCGCCGGCACTGCCGTGGAGCAGCGGGCACTCGCTTCTTCCGCTCCTGTCCGACCCGGCGGGGCGCACGCCATGGCCCCGATCCGAGATCGTCCACGAATTCGACTTCCGCGACCCGGTGGGCCACGTTCCGGAACGGATGATGAGCCTCAGCCCACAGGAGTGCAACCTCGCGGTCCTGCGCGGACCGCGCTTCACCTACGTGCACTTCCCGGCACAACGCCCCCTGCTTTTCGACCAGTTGACGGACCCAGGGGAAAGCCGGAACCTCGCCGAACTACCGCAGTACGGGCAGGTGCTGGCCGACTGCGCCCGCCGCCTGCTGGACCGTCGGATGCGGCACGGCGACCAGGCGCGTGCAGATCTTGTCGCCACGCGCGCACCGGCCGCCGGCAATGGCCCCGCCCCGAGTCCTCCCAGGAGAGTCACATGACCCCGACCACCGTCGACCCGTCGGACCTGCCGACTTTCCTGATCCTCAAGATCGGCGGAGGGCTGTTCTCCGTCAAGAGTCGCGACCACGACATCGACCACGACGCCGTCGCTGGTTACGCCCGGCAGGTCGCGGACCTGGCCGCGGCGGCGCCCGGCCGAATGGTGCTGGTCTCGGGTGGCGGGTCCTACGGCCATGGAGCGGTGCGTCACCTGGATCCGGAGGATCCATGGGCAGCCCTCCCGCTCACCGGTGCCAACGCCGAGTTGCGCTGGATCTGGACCACAGCCCTCCACCGGGCCGGCGCACTGGCATTCCCCGTCCAACTGGCCGCCGCTGCCGTACTGGAGGAGGGCGGCGCGGTCGTCGGCGTCGGCAGCCTCCAACGCCTCCTGGCCACCGGAGCACTGCCCGTACTCACCGGCGACTGCCTTCCCCACCCTGACGGCTCCTTGCGCGTAGTCGGCAGCGACCACGTGCCGTCCGCGCTGCTCGGGCTGTCGGCGGGCCCGGTCCGGGTCGCCATGCTCACCGACGTGGACGGTGTGCTCGACGACGGGCGGACCATCCCGTGGATCGATCCACGCGCGACCGGGCCCGCTCGCGAGGCCCTGCGGGTGGCGCCCGACTGGGACACCACCGGGGCGATGGCCGGCAAGCTCGACGCCGTCCTCGACTGCGCCCGGCGCGGTGCCGAGTGCCTGATCCTGCGCGGTGACCCGGATCAGCCCGATCTGCGGCACCTGCTCCGCCCGGTGTCCAACTGGCCCGCAGAGCTCCGGCACACCCGGATCGCCGACAGCGAGCCGACGACCGGGCAGCTGGTGGACACGGTGCCCGCTTGACGACGCCGCGCCGTCTTCGGTGGACGAGTCCAGCGTGACCAACGGGAGACCACGACCACACTCGAGAACCGGCCGGACACCGCACTCCTCGTCATCGACGTGCAGAACGACGTCGTCGAAGGGGCCTACGAGCGCGACTCGGTCGTCGCGAACATCGGCAGCCTTGTCGCGAAGGCACGGCGGGAACGAGTCCCCGTTGTCCGGGTCCAGCACTCGGACGAGGGGCTCGCGAAGGACAGCGACGGCTGGCGGATCGTTCCTGAGCTGACTCCGGGCGACGCCGAGACGCTCGTCGAGAAGAGCTACGGCGACTCCTTCGAGGACACCACCCTCGGGACCGCGCTGGCGGGCCCCGGAGTCGGGCGACTTGTTGTCGTCGGAGCCTGACACCGCTCGCCCACGGGTGCGAGGGGCCGGCCGGCCCCTCGCACCCGTACGGGCCGGTTCAGCCCAGCCGTAAGTGGTGCAGCATCATGAGCCCGGCCGCCATGCCCGCGGCCGGCACCTCACCGCGGGCGATCATGTCGGGCACCAGCTTGAGCGGTATCCACTCGCGGCGCGAGGACTCGAAGGCGTCGCAGGGGTCACCGGTCCAGTCGGCCCGCTCGCCCCAGTAGAAGTGGTGCCGGGCGTCGGTGAGCCCGTTCGACGGTTCCACGGTCAGCAGCGGGCGCAGCTCTCCGGGGCGCCAGCCGGTCTCCTCCTCCATCTCCCGGGCGGCCGCCTCGGCGATGCCCTCACCGTCCTCGACCACGCCCGCGGCGAGTTCCCAGCCCCAGCTGTCGGTGATGAACCGGTGCCGCCAGAGCAGCAGGACCTCGTTCGCCTCGTTGACGACGGTGGCGGCGGCGACGGGGCGGAGCCGGATGACGTAGTGGTCGAGGTGGTCACCGTCGGGAAGGACCACATCCGCCAGATTGACCCGGAACCAGCGATTCTCGTACACAGTTTGTTCGTTCAGGTTCGTCCACTGCACAGTTCTGCCACCTTCTGACTAGTAGGTGGCCATATCGCAGCAGACCTGCGCTCACAGCGGTACGCGCAGCGATCCGTCGATGAGCTCCGCGGCCCGTTCCGCTTCGGTGCTGCCGCTCGCGACCAGGTGCTCGCGCACCGACCGCATACGGTCGCGCAGCCGTTGCGACTCCATGCCCCTGGCCCGCTCCGCCATCTCGGCGGCCGTGACCGCCGCCCGGTCGGCCTCGCCCTGCCGCAGCTCGATCGTGGTCAGCATGGCCAGCCGGTGGACCCGGCCCCGGTCGTGCGCGGGCGTGCGCACCGCGGCCGCCGCATGCTCCCTGGCCGACGGGAGGTCCCCGAGGCCGAGCAGCGCCTCCGCCACCTGGACGTTGACCAGGCCCGGCTGGACGTACCCCGTCTCGTCCGGCTCCTGGCCCGGCCGGATGCGCTCGGCCTCGGACTCGGCGCGCCGGATCGACTTCAGTGCGCTGCTCCCGTCGCCGAGATGGGCATACGCCTTGGCCTGCATCGCGTGCAGATCCGCCGCGAGCGCGGGCGTGATGTCGCGTCCGGCGGCCCGCAGCGCCGCCTCGGCGAACGCGACGGACTGCCGGTAGTCGGCCAGGAACAGCGACTGGTTGACCAGCAGCGCGATCACATAGCCGCCCAGCCCCCGGTCCCCGCTCGCCTTGGCCAGGCGCAGCGCCTGGTGGAAGTAGCGCTGGGCGAGCCCGTGCGCGTCGGAGTCGTAGGCGCAGATGCCCGCCACGGCCACCAGCCCGCCCGTCGCACGGTGCAGTTGACGCCCCAACGCGTCGCTGTAGCCGCCCCGCAGCAGCGGAGCGGTCTCCGCGTTGAGGAAGCCGACGATGCGCGAACGCGTCGCGATACCGCCCGCCTTGCGGTACATCAGTTCGTAGTGGGCGCGGGCGGCGCGCAGTGTCGCTATGTCGGCCATGCTGACCCGGGTCGGGCCGGCGCGGGACACATCCGCGTCCTCCGGCGGGTTCTCCCACTCCCACACGGGCATCACCGCGGTGGTCCCGGTGACGGCCGGGGCGGCGACGACGTGCGGGCGCTGCTGTTCGTCGGAGCGCCACAACGCGGTGGCCCGTTCCACGAATCCGGTGAGCGAGCAGCCCTGCGCGGGCGGCCGGCCGCCGTGTCCCGCCATGCCGATGTCGTCGAGCGAGACGGCCCTGCGCAGGCGGTTGCCGAGCACTTCGCAGATCAGGTCGGGCACCTGGCCGCGCGGGCGCTGGCCCTTCACCCAGCGGGCGACGGCGGTGTGTTCGTACCGCAGGCACAGCCCCCGGCCGCGGCCGGCCTGGTTGACGTGCGCGGCGAGCCCGGCCCGGGAGACACCCGCCTCGTCGATCAGAGCCTCTAGCAGAGTGTTGGGCTCCATTGCCCCCATTGCCCCTCCGGTGGGTCGGCACGCCAGGACGTGTCGCCCCAGTGGAGCACGATTCACACGGGGTGTGAACGGAATGCCCGAACCGTCCCGCTGCGCACGCTGTCGCACCGGTCGGTGACTCGCTTGACTGGGTCCCTCGCAAGAGGCGGCCGGGTCGTCTGCTCCCCCTCGTACAGCACGACGACCCGCACCCGCGCCGTCCGCTCTGCCGACCTGCCCGACGCTCCCCGGCAGCGCGGACGGCGCCGGATCGCACGACCCACTGCCCACGGATCGGAGGGTGGCTGCGGGGTCGGCCGGGCACCGGGTTCCCCCGGACCCGGTCAGGGCCCGCGTGCGGTCCCCGCCTCCGGGCGAGCACACAGGAGGGGCGTATCCGGTGGCCGGATACGCCCCTCCTCCTTGTGCGTGGACCCGCGTGGGGTGTTACGCGCCGCGCAGCGCCGCACCCGTGCGCTCGGCGGCCAGTGCCACCGCGGCGTCCCGGGCGGCGGTGGCCTCGTCGACGGTCAGCGTGCGGTCCGCGGCACGGAACCGCAGCGCGTACGCCAGGGACTTGTGGCCCCCGCCGATCTGCTCACCCGTGAAGACGTCGAACAGCCGCAGCGATTCGAGGAGTTCGCCCGCGCCCTCGCGGAGCGCCTGCTCCACTTCGGCGGCGGGCACGTCCTGCCCGACGACCAGCGCGACGTCCTGGGTCGCCACCGGGAAGGTGGAGATCCGGGGTGCCTGGAGGGCGCCGTCGACGGCCTGCTCCAGGACGTCGAGCTCGACCTCCATGGCGCAGGTGCGCTCGGGCAGGTGGAGCTCCTTGATGACGCGCGGGTGCAGCTCACCGGCGTGTCCGAACAGGGTCTCCTCGCCGTCGACCGTGACGTACAGCGCGGCGCAGCGGCCCGGGTGCCACGGGGCGTGCTGACCGGCGCGGACGGTGAGTTCGACGCCCGCCTCACGGGCGATGGTGCGGGCGGCCTCGACGGAGTCCGCCCAGTCGGCCGGGCGGCCCTCGCCCCACCAGCCGGCCTGCTCGCGGGCGCCCGCGAGGACGACGGCGGCGCGGCGCGGCTGGCGCGGCAGCGCGGCGTCGAGCGCGGCGATCTCCTCGTCGGAGGGACGCCGGTCGACGGGCAGCCGGACGGGCTTCGTCTCCTGGCCGGTGAGTGGACTCTCCCCTGCCCGAACGGAGCCGAGAGCTTGGGGAATGAAGACGAGACCGGTCTCGAAGAGCGCGAGGTCGTGGCTGCCGCGGCCGTCGTTGCGCCGCAGGGCGCCGAGGAGGCCCGGCAGCAGCGTGGTGCGCAGCGACGGCTCCTCGTCGGAGAGCGGGTTGACGAGGCGGACCGTACGGCGGCGGTCGTCGTCCGCGTCCAGACCCAGCTGGTCCAGGACCGCCTCGCCGGTGAACGGGTAGTTCAGCGCCTCGACGTAGCCGGCGGCGGCGAGCGCCCGGCCGATCCTGCGGTGCAGCCGCTGGCGGTCGGTGAGCCCTCGGCCGGACGGCGGCGTCGGGAGCGTGGACGGGAGGTTCTCGTAGCCCTCCAGCCGGATGACCTCTTCGGCCAGGTCGTTCGGCTCGCCCAGGTCGGGCCGCCAGGACGGTGCCGTGACGAGCAGCTCGTCCTGTCCGTAGACGTCGCAGCCGACCTGCTGGAGGCGGCGTACGACGGTCTCGCGGCCGTAGGTGACACCGGCCACCTTGTCGGGGTGGTCGGCCGGCATCGAGATGGTGCGCGGTCCGGACGGGGCGGTCACCTCGGTGACGCCCGCCTCGGCGGTGCCACCGGCGAGCAGCACCAGCAGGTCGACGGTGCGCTGCGCGGCAGCGGCGGCGGCCTCGGGGTCGACACCCCGCTCGAAGCGCTTGGACGCCTCGGAGGACAGCTTGTGGCGGCGCGCGGTGCGGGCGACCGAGATCGCGTCGAAGTGCGCGGCCTCGATGACGACCTCGGTGGTGCGGGTGCCTTCGGCGGCGTCCGCGATCTCCGTGTTGGCCCCGCCCATGACGCCCGCCAGGCCGATCGGCCCGCGGTTGTCGGTGATGACGAGGTCGGCCGCGTCCAGGACGCGGACGGTGCCGTCGAGGGTGGTGAGCTTCTCGCCCTGCCGGGCGCGGCGCACCCCGATCGGACCGTCGATGCGGGTCCGGTCGTAGGCGTGCAGCGGCTGGCCGAGTTCGAGCATCACGTAGTTGGTGACGTCGACCGCGAGCGAGATCGGCCGCATCCCGGCCTTCTGGAGCCGGCGCTGCATCCAGATCGGGGAGCGGGTCTCGGGCTTCAGGCCGACCACGGTGCGCGCGGTGAAGCGGGAGCAGCCGGCCGGGTCGGCGACCTCGACCGGGTAGCCGTACGCGTTCGGCGCGGGCACGTCCAGGAGGGCCGGGTCGCGCAGCGGCAGGCCGTAGGCGATGGCGGTCTCACGGGCGACGCCGCGCATCGAGAGGCAGTAGCCGCGGTCGGGCGTGACGGCGATGTCGAGGACCTCGTCGACGAGCTGGAGCAGCTCGATCGCGTCGGCGCCGACCTCGTGCTCCGGCGGCAGCACGATGATGCCGTGGGTACCGTCGTCGCCCATGCCGAGCTCGTCGGTGGAGCAGATCATGCCGTGCGAGGTCTTGCCGTACGTCTTGCGCGCGGCGATCGCGAAGTCACCGGGCAGTACGGCGCCGGGCAGGACCACGACGACCTTGTCGCCGACGGCGAAGTTACGGGCTCCGCAGACGACCTCCTGCGGCTCACCGGTGCCGTTGGCGGTGCCGACGTCCACCGTGCAGAAGCGGATGGGCTTCTTGAAGCCCTCCAGCTCCTCGATGGTCAGCACCTTGCCGACGACCAGCGGGCCCTTGAGGCCGGCGCCGATCTGCTCGACCGTCTCGACCTCCAGGCCGACGGCGACGAGCTTGGCCTGTACATCACGGCCGGTCTCGGTGGCAGGCAGGTCGACGTACTCCCGCAGCCAGGAAAGCGGGACGCGCATCAGATCTCCATCCCGAAGGGCCGGGTGAACCGGACGTCACCCTCGACCATGTCTCGCATGTCTTCTACGTTGTGGCGGAACATCAGCATCCGCTCGATGCCGAACCCGAAGGCGAATCCGCTGTACTTCTGGGGGTCGACGCCGCAGGCGACGAGCACCTTGGGGTTGACCATGCCGCAGCCGCCGAGCTCGATCCAGCCCTCGCTGCCGCAGGTGCGGCAGGGGCGGTCCGGGTTGCCGACGGACTCGCCGCGGCAGACGTAGCAGACCATGTCCATCTCGGCGGACGGCTCGGTGAACGGGAAGAAGTTCGGCCGCAGCCGGGTCTTCATGTCCGGGCCGAAGAGCGCCTGGACCATGTGGTCGAGGGTGCCCTTCAGATCGGCCATGGTGAGGCCCTCGTCGACGGCGAGCAGCTCGATCTGGTGGAAGACCGGGGTGTGCGTCGCGTCCAGCTCGTCGGTCCGGTAGACCCGGCCGGGGCAGACGACGTAGACGGGGGGCTCGCGGTCGAGCAGCGTGCGGGCCTGGACCGGAGAGGTGTGGGTGCGCAGGACGACACCGGACTCGTCGCTCTTCGCGCCGTCGGCGCCCTCGACGAAGAAGGTGTCCTGCATCTGCCGGGCCGGGTGGTCGGGCACGAAGTTCAGGGCGTCGAAGTTGAACCACTCGGCCTCTGCCTCGGGGCCCTCGGCGACCTCGTAGCCCATGGCCACGAAGACGTCGGCGACGCGCTCCATGATCGTCGTCAGCGGGTGGCGGGCGCCGGCCGGGGTGCGGTCGTAGGGCAGCGTGACGTCCACCGCCTCCTCGACCAGGACCCGGGCGTCACGCTCGGCCTCCAGCTCCGCCTGGCGGGCGGCGAGCGCCCTGCCCACGGCGGCGCGGGCCTGGCCCACCCGCTTGCCCGCCTCGGCCTTGGCCTGCGGCGGCAGTGCGCCGATCTCGCGGTTGGCGAGCGACAGGGGCGAGGTGCCACCGGTGTGCGCGGTCTTCGCCTGGGCGAGCGCGTCGAGGTCGCCCGCGGCGGCGAAGGCGGCGAACGCCTCGTCCCGGACGCGCTCGATCTCTTCCGGTTTCAGTGCCTCGACCTCGACTGGGTCGTACGACTTGTTCGGTGCCGACATCTCTTCCCGTACTTCCGATTGGCTGGTACTGCGCTGACGACCTGGTGCAGGTCGTTACCGGGGGATACCCCCGGACCCCCGCGGCTCCGCTCGACGCCTTGAGGACACAAAGGTGCCAATGGCCGAGTCTAAGGGTCACAGGATGTGTGGGCCGCCCGTGGTCCGCCCAGGCCCTTCTACTTCATGTAGGCCGGCGTGCTCACGGGCAGGATAAATCGGAACTCGGCGCCGCCACCCGGGCCGCGGCCGACCGTGATCGTGCCGCCGTGCGCCTCGACGATGCCCTTCACGATGTAGAGGCCCAGGCCCGTGCCACCGCGCTTGCTCCCCCGCCAGAAACGGGTGAAGACGCGGCCCATCGACTCCTCGGGAATGCCGGTGCCTTCGTCGCTCACGGTGACAGCCGTTCCCTTCTCGTCGCTCTTGGCCAGTGCGGGTGCCACCTCGATGGTGACGGTTCCCTCGCCGTGGCGCACCGCGTTTTCCAGCAGGTTGCCGAGCACCTGGTCGACCTTGTCCGGGTCGGCCCAGACCGCGGGCAGCGGCTGGCAGGTGCGGACGAGGAAGCGGTCCGGCGCCTGGCCGTTCGCGGTGAGCGCCTGGACGTGGCGCTCCACCGCGGCCGAGAGGTCGACGGGCTGGCGGCGCAGCTCCAGGCGCCCCGAGTCGATCCGGGAGATGTCGAGCAGTTCCGTGATCAGCCGGGTGACCCGGTTGGCGTCGGCGTAGACGGTCTCCAGCATCAGCCGCTTCTGGTCGTCCGTGAACCGCTCCCACTTGGCCAGCAGCGTGGCGGTGAAGCCCTTGACGGAGGTCAGCGGCGAGCGCAGCTCGTGGGCGACGGTGGCGATCAGCTCGGCATCGCTGCGCTCGGTACGGCGGCGGGCCTCGGTGCCGCGCAGGCTGACCACCAGCCGGCGGACGGGTCCGGTCGGGCTCTCGCGTACGTAGCGCGCGGAGACGAGGACCTCGCGGCCGCCGGGCAGCAGCAGATTCCGTTCGGGCTGGCCGACCCGGGTGGCGAGGCCGCCGTAGGGGTCGGTCAGCTCCCACCAGCGGCGGCCCTTGAGGTCCTCCAGCGGCAGCGCGTGCTCCAGCGGGCGGCCGAGGGCGGCAGCCCTGGGCATGGCGGTGATCCGTACGGCGGCGGCGTTGAAGCAGATGACCCGGCCGGTCTCGTCCGCGACGACGAGGCCGTCGGGAAGGTCGTCGGGATCCAGCGGCCCGCCACCGGGTCCGGTGTCCGGGACGGACACCCCGACCGGGTCCGCGGCGGCGCGCACGACGGCCGCGTGTGTCGCCTGCGGTCCGCTCATGCCGACAGCCATATTCCCGTACCCCACCTCTCGAACCGGTGCAGTGGGCCCCCGAGTTCGTCACCCTACTAGGCGTCGGTGACGGAGCGACACCCTGCGGCGGCTCTCCGCCGGGGGCGGGTCAGCCCGCGCTGCGGCGCGGGCGCTGGGCCCGCGCGGAGGCGTACAGGCAGACGGCGGCGGCGGTGGCGAGGTTGAGGCTCTCCGCCCTGCCGTGGATCGGCACCCGCACCACGGCGTCGGCCAGGGCCCGGGTCTCCTCCGGCAGACCCCAGGCCTCGTTGCCGAAGACCCAGGCGGTGGGGCCGCCCATCGTGCCTGCGTCGAGTTCGTCGTCGAGGTCGTCCTCGCCCGCGCCGTCGGCGGCGAGGATCCGTACACCCGCGTCCCGCAGCCCCCGCACGGCCTGTTCGACCGGCACCCCGACGGCGACCGGCAGGTGGAAGAGCGAACCGACCGACGCGCGCACGGACTTGGGGTTGTAGAGGTCCACGGAGGCGTCGGTGAGGACGACGGCGTCGGCGCCCGCCGCGTCGGCGCAGCGCAGCACCGTACCGGCGTTGCCGGGGTCGCGGACGTTCGCCAGGACGGCGACCAGTGCGGGGCGCGCGGCGAGGATCGACTCGAAGGGCGAGTCGAGGAAGCGGCAGACGCCGATCAGCCCCTGCGGGGTCACGGTCTGCGACACATCGGCGAGCACCTCACTGTCGGCGAGGTGGACCCGGGCGCCCGCCGCGAGGGCGGCGTCGACGATGGACTCGTACCGCTCGGCGGCCTCGACGGTGGTGAAGAGCTCGACGAGGGTCGCCTCGCCGTCGCTGCCGCGGTGCTCCGCGGCCTCGCGCACGGCCTGTGGCCCCTCGGCGATGAACCTGCGCTCCTTGCCGCGGAAGTTGCGCCTGGCCAGCCGCCGGGCGGCGGCGACCCGTGGCGATCGCGGGGAGATCAGTTCGGGGGTGCCCATGGTCGGCGGCGAGCCTCTCTGCGTACGAAGGTGCAGGTCGTGACGGGGTGCAACGCACCGGACCCGCAGACGGCGAGCGCCTGCGGGTCCGGCTCAATACCAGGAAGTGCGGCCCTGCGTCAGGCGGCCTTCGGGGCGTTGACGTCGCTCGGGAGGGCCTTCTGGGCAACCTCGACGAGGGCGGCGAACGCGTTGGCGTCGTTGACCGCGAGCTCGGCCAGGATCTTGCGGTCCACCTCGATGTTGGCGGCGTTCAGACCCTGGATGAGGCGGTTGTACGTCATGCCGTTCTGGCGGGCAGCGGCGTTGATGCGCTGGATCCACAGCCGACGGAAGTCGCCCTTGCGCTTCTTGCGGTCGTTGTAGTTGTAGACCAGGGAGTGGGTGACCTGCTCCTTGGCCTTGCGGTACAGGCGCGAGCGCTGACCGCGGTAGCCCTTGGCGGCCTCGAGGGTCGCCCGGCGCTTCTTGTGGGCGTTTACTGCCCGCTTGACGCGTGCCACTTGTTAACTCCTTGTAGCGGGGCCGTGGTCGTACTCACACGGCCCGGAAACGAATTGGTCCCGGTCGGATCGAGGGCGCGCTCCCGGCTTTCACCGGGGGCGACGGCCTCACTTGCCGAGAAGCTTCTTGATCTTCTTGGCGTCGGCCGGAGCCACGACGACCGTGCCGGACAGCGAGCGGGTCTTCTTGGACGACTTGTGCTCGAGCAGGTGGCGCTTGCCGGCCCTCTCTCGGAGCACCTTGCCGGAGCCGGTGATCTTGAAGCGCTTGCTGGCACCGCTGTGCGTCTTGTTCTTCGGCATCGCGCCGTTCTCTCCTCGTCAGTGGCGCCCCTCCCGGTGCGGGCACCGGGCCACAGGGGCGTCAGATCTTGATGGGATTCCGGGGGGACCCGGGGGCGCCTGGATGGCGGCCCCAGGAGGTCACGCCTCGGAGGGTGTCTCGGCCGGAGCCTCGGAGGGCGCTTCGGCCGGAGCCTCGGCAGCCTCGTCCGCAGCCTCGGCGTCCGGGGTGTACCCCTGACGCTCCGCCTTGCGGGCGGCCTGGGCCTCGCGGGCCTCGGCCATGGCTTCGGTCTTCTTCTTGTGCGGGCCAAGAACCATGATCATGTTCCGGCCGTCCTGCTTCGGGTTGGACTCGATGAAGCCGAGTTCCTCCACGTCCGAAGCGAGACGCTGGAGCAGTCGGAAGCCCAGCTCGGGGCGGGACTGCTCACGACCACGGAACATGATCGTGATCTTGACCTTGTCGCCCTGCTTGAGGAACCGGACGACGTGACCCTTCTTGGTGTCATAGTCGTGCGGGTCGATCTTCGGCCGGAGCTTCATCTCCTTGATGACCGTGTGCGCCTGGTTCTTGCGCGCCTCACGGGCCTTCATGGCCGACTCGTACTTGAACTTCCCGTAGTCCATGAGCTTGCACACGGGCGGACGGGCGGTAGCCGCCACCTCGACCAGGTCGAGGTCGTACTCCTGCGCAAGTTCCAGGGCCTTGGCAAGCGGGACGATCCCCACCTGCTCGCCACTGGGACCGACAAGTCGCACCTCGGGTACGCGAATCCGGTCGTTGATGCGGGGCTCGGCGCTGATGGATCCTCCTCGGTAGCACCACGCGGCCGCCTGGCGGACAGCCACGTAACGTCTGTTTCGACGGACCAACCGTGCAGAGGCAAGAAAAATGCCCCGGACGGGACACAGGCGGGGCTCCTGGAAAAACCGGAACACCGCCGCGGTCAACCGCGGGGCGCATCGGGCGGCTCCATCGTCCGTACGGAACGATGGGCGCCACCTGACCGGTGACCCGCCGTCCAGAGGACGGTCAGGTGGGAGATCGGAGCCTCCACTTGTGGGCCGGGCACATAGATGCCCAGCCGGTCGTTACACAAGGTTAGCAGCTCCACCGGGGTGGTGCGAACCTCGCGCACGGGGCCGTGACTCCTGAGGTCAGGGGTGCGACTCCCGGGGAAGAGGACACCGGGCCGTGGGCCTATCCTATGGGGCATGAGCGACGCGACCCCCACCACTGATTCCCCCGGCTTCGACGAAATGGCCCGCGACATCGCGGAGGTGCCGGCGGTCGAGGTGATCGTGACGGTCGCGGTCAACCTGATGAGCGCCGCCGCCGTGAAACTCGGGCTGACCGAGGACGACGAGCACAAGGACCTCGACGAGGCCCGCAAGCTGGTCCACGCGCTGGCCGGTCTGCTGGACGCGAGCACCACCGAGATCAGCTCCTTCCACGCGGCTCCGCTGCGCGACGGCCTGAAGTCGCTCCAGCTGGCGTTCCGCGAGGCCTCCCTCGTGCCGGACGAGCCCGGCCAGGGCCCCGGCGAGAAGTACACCGGCCCGGTCTTCGGCTGAGCCGCACCTCCCTCCACACCCGTGAGCCCCCGCCTTCCGGCGGGGGCTCACGGCGTCCGGGGCCGCGATTGGACCTCCGAAGACAGTCCCGTTGCTCCGCGGTTCTCCGACTGCGCACGCCGTCGCGCGCGGGGCCGGTGAGGCGATCAGCGAGTGAACAGGGCGTCACCCGGTGCGTTCGCGTCGGCGGGGAGCAGCGCCAGGTCGAGCCCGCGGACCAGCCGGGCCCGCAGCACCTCGCTGGCCGCCAGCGACCGGGCGACCCGGCCCGCCGCCTCGGCGGGATCGGCGTCCGCCGCCAGCACCAGGGCGAGGGTGCCGTCGGCGCGGCCGGGACCGAGGTGGGCGCGGAGCACCGCGGGTTCGGCGGCGACGGCGTCCCGCACCGCAGAGGTGACGGCGGGGTCGTCCAGGGGGTCGGCGCTGGTACGGCCCTCAGCGAGGGCCAGCAAGGCGGAGCCGGTCACCTCGAAGGCCACCGGACCGGCGAGGTCGAGCACCACCGTGTCCGCCTTCTCGTGCGCCGCGGCCTGAAGTGCCTGGTGCAGGGGTACGGCGACGGGGCGGGCCTGCGGGTCCCAGCGGGCCAGCGAGGCGGTGGAGGTGAAGGCGGGCAGGGCGCGGCGGTCGCCGGCCTGGAGGGTGGGGACGGCCATGTCGCTCGTCTTCTCCCGGCGCAGCCCGCTCCCCCGTCCCCCGTGACCGCCGTTGCCGGACGCCGCGCGGCTCGCCTCGTCGTCCTCCTCCACCTCGCCGAGGACGGCCACCACGGGGACCAGCAGACGGGCCCCCGCGAGCGCTTCGAGCACCGGGCCGACGGCCTCGCGGTTCTCGGCCCAGGCGGCCAGGGCCGCGGTCAGGGCGGGGTCGGCCGTGCCGTCGTCGTCTGAGTATCCGGAGTCCGGAATGTTCTTCTGCGCCACAGGGCGAGGGTAGTGCCTGGTCATTCTCATCCGGCCGACAGGTAGGACTCAGCCGGTTCCCAGCCGGGGTACCTAGCGTGCGGACCATGCCCCGACACAGAATCCGCCGGTCCGCCCTGTCCGCGTCAGTGACGGCCGCGGTCCTGCTGGCCGGCTCGGCCGCCGGCGGCGCGTATCTGGCGGGCCGGTCACCGGATCACGCGCCCGGCGCCGTGGCTTCCGTATCCTCCGTGTCGCCGGCCGCGACCGCACCGGCCGCGGAGCGGACGAGCGAGGAGCCCGTGGTGAATCTCGACGCGGAACTGGCCGGGGCCGTGCAGCCGCTGCTGGCCGGTGCGGACGGGGTCGCCCTGTCGGTGGCCGTGCTGGACAGCGGGAGCGGGGCGCGTGCGGTGTACGGGGGCGCGGACGCGACGTACGACACCGCGAGCATCGTCAAGGTCGACATTCTGGCGGCGCTGCTGCTCCGGGCCCAGGACGAGAAGCGTGAACTGACCGCCGGTGAACGCGGCCACGCGGTGACGATGATCGAGAACAGCGACAACGACTCCGCCACCGCGCTGCTGTCGGCGGTCGGTGGTGCGGCGGGACTCGACGCCGCCAATGAGCGGCTCGGGCTCACCGGGACGACCGCCGCGCACGCCTGGGGGCTGACCCGGACGACCGCGGCCGATCAGCTGACGCTGCTGGAGGCCGTGTTCGGTACGGATACGAGTACGGGGCTGAGCGCGGATTCCCGTACGTATCTGCGGGGGCTGATGGCACGGGTGGAGGCCGACCAGCGGTGGGGGGTGTCGGCCGCGGGCAGCGACTGGGCGCTCAAGAACGGCTGGATGCCGCGTTCCGCCACCGGGCTGTGGAACATCAACAGCATCGGGCGGGTGACGGCCGGCGGACACACGTACCTGGTGGCGGTGCTCTCCGGCGGCCAGCGGACCAAGGAGTCGGGGATCGCGCTCGTCGAGTCGGCGGCGAGGGCGGCGGTCGGGGTGCTGAGGACCGGGGGCTGAGACGCGCCGCGCCTCCTCGATCCGGCGGCGGTGCGCCCGCCCGCCCGGACCGGTGCGCCCGTCAGCGGCGCGGGAACACCGGCCGGCCGTTGCGGCCGCGCCACAGCACCACGGCCAGTGCGAGCAGCAGCGCGCCGAGGCCGCCCGCCGCCGGGGCGAGCCAGCCCGCGGGGCCGTCGGCCTTGCGGGGCGGGGTGGGCCCGGGTCCGAAGTACCGCTTGCGGTAGCCGACCCCGGTGGAGTCCGCGGAGTCCGAGCGCAGCCCGTCGGGGCGGAGCGCGGCGCCCGCCTTGATGGCCGCGGCCGGGTCGACCGTGCCGTAGCCCCGGGCGTCGTCCCGGCCGCCCGAGGGGGAGCTGCGCGCGGTGTCCGTGAGGAGCTTCTTGATCTGGGCGGGCGGGAGGCCGGGGTGCGCGGCACGGACCAGCGCGACCGCGCCGGAGACGAACGCGGAGGCTGCCGAGGTGCCCCACTCCACGTAGTACTGCCGGTCGGGGGCGGGGACGACGACGTCGACCCCGGGGGCGCTCACGGCGGCGTACCAGCGACGGGTGGAGAACGAGGCGTGCGTGCCGTACCGGTCGACGGCGGCGACCGCGATCACGCCGGGGTAGGCGGCGGGGTACGAGATGTGGTCGCCCTTCTCGCCCCCGTTGCCGGACGACGCGACGACGACCGCGCCCTTCTTCAGCGCGTACTGGACGGCGGCGTCCTCACCGGGCTCCGGATGGGCGGACTCGCTGTCGTCGCCCAGGGAGAGGTTGATGACGTCGGCGCCGTGGTCGGCGGCCCAGCGGATGCCGTCGGCGAGGGCCGTGCCGCGGGACTTGCGGGCCTTGGCCCGGGACGGGTCGGACGCCTCCAGGATGACCCGGACCGGGAGGATCTTCGCCTGCGGAGCGATGCCGAGCACCCCGTCGGCGTTTCCGGGCCCGTGGCCCCGGCCGGCGATGATCCCGGCCATCGCGGTGCCGTGCCGTGCCCACGACCGGTCGCCGCGTCCGGCACCGAAGCCGATCATGTCCTTGCCGGGCAGTACCTGGCCCGCCAGGTCGGGCAGGCTGCCGTCCACCCCGGTGTCGACGACGGCGACGGTGATCCCCTTGCCCCGGGTGGTCTGCCAGGCCTGCTCGGTGTGGAGCGCGTCCAGGCCCCACTGCTGGGCCCGGATGGTGTCCGCCCGCGCCGGTGACGCGGGCAGCAGCGCGAACGCGGTGGCAGCGCAGACCGCTCCGGCGAGGCGGCGGTGACGGGCACGTCGGGTCGCTCCGGTCGGACGGGTCACTCGGGCTTCTCCGTGCGGTCGGTGACGGTCCTGCGCAGGCCGCGCTCGACCCGGTCGGCGAGCCCCTCGGCCTCGTGGCCGAGCCCGGCCTGGGCTGCGGCGGTCGTGGCGTTCGCGGCCATGGCCTTGGCGGCGGGCTGCGGCGCGGTGACCGTCCGCCCGTCGGCGAAGCCGGAGACGGCGAACACCACGACGGGCACCTCGGCCAGGACGTGCACGGTCCAGCTGGCGCGCTGCTTGTCGCCGAATCCCGCGGCGGGGGTGTTCCTCACGGGATACGCGCGGGGCATCAGGTCGGAGCGTCCCTCGAGGTGCTGATCGGTGAACCGGGCGCTCAGCGCCCGCATGGCGTCGGCGTCGCCCTCGGTGAAGAGCAGTCCGACCGTGGTGACACTGCTGGACGTCGCGTCCGTGTAGGTGGCCCGCAGCAGCCGGGCGCAGCCGGCCGGGCGGAGCGTCTTGACCAGCAGCGGGTCCAGGGCCGTCGTGCAGCCGCTGTCCGGGGCGACGGCGAGCCTGGTCCAGACCCGGTCGGAGCCGCCCGGTCCCGCGCCGACCCCCTTGAGGGTGCGCGGGAAGAGGGTGTCCACGGGCACGCTGTGCCAGGCGGCACGGCCCACGGTGTAGGTGCTGTGGGCCGCCGGATCGGCCGAGGAGTCGCTGACCAGCCAGCTGCCGGTGACGGCCCCGCCGATCAGCCCGAGGCCGAGCACGACGCAGACGGCGGCGGCCCCGGTCCTGAAGGGGTGCCGGGTCCGCACGGGGCGGAGCCTGGTGGTGGTCTCGGACGGTGTCTCGGCCGGGGGGCGGAAGTACGGTGGCCGGCCGGCGGGCGGCGCGAAGGGTCCGCCGGTCCACGGGGGCGGTGCGCCGAGGTCCACGCCGCCCACCGGGCGGCGCCGGGTCGCCGGGGGCGGCGTACCGGGGCGCGGCGGGAAGGCCGGGGCGGGGGGCTCGGGTGCGGGGCCGGGAGGCACGGCAGGTGCGGGTACCTGGCAGTCCGGCGGGGTGGTCGGGCGTGGCGGGACAGGAGCGCGCTGCGCCTCGGTACCCATCCGCCCCCCTGGTCCGTTCCGTACCGCACGCGGATCGCCGCCACAGGCAGGCTCGTTGCGCGCCGCGTGACCGTCACTCTACGGGCTGGGGCGCCCTGAGGGGAGCGGGCCGCCGACCGCCGGACCGATCTGCGCGGATCATCCCCCTACCCAGCGGTACAGGTGTCTGGCAAGCTGCGGCCATGACTGCCCGCGCCGCTGACCGGACCCGCTACAACCGGGCCACCGCCCATCTCGATGCCCCGATCGCCGTCGTCGATCTGGAGGCGTTCGACGCCAACGCCGACGACCTGGTACGGCGTGCGGCCGGGAAGCCGATCCGGGTGGCGAGCAAGTCGGTGCGCTGCCGTGCCCTGCTGGAGCGGGTGCTCGCGCGGCCCGGTTTCGCCGGGATCATGTCGTTCACGCTCGCGGAGTCGCTGTGGCTGGCGCGGGCCGGATTCGAGGACGTGCTGCTGGCCTACCCGTCGGCCGACCGGCCGGCCTTCGCGGAACTCGCCGCGGACCCGAAGCTGGCCGCGGCCGTGACGGTGATGGTGGACGACCACGCGCAGCTGGAGCTGATCGACGCGGCGCGCGCCGGGGGCACCGAGGAGATCCGGGTCTGTCTGGAGCTGGACACCTCACTGCGGATGCTCGGCGGCAGGGTCAGGATCGGGGCGCTGCGCTCGCCGTTGCGCTCCCCCGCCCAACTGGCCGAGCTGGCCCGGTCCGTGGCCCGCAGGCCGGGTTTCCGGCTGGTGGGGCTGATGGCGTACGAGGGCCATATCGCCGGGGTCGGCGACTCGGTGGAGGGGCGGCCGCTGCGGTCCAGGGCGATCCGGCTGATGCAGGCCGCGGGCCGCCGGGAACTGGCGGTCCGGCGGGCCGAGGTGGTGCGGGCGGTACGGGCCGTGACGCCGGACCTGGAGTTCGTGAACGGCGGCGGCACCGGCAGTGTGCAGCACACCGCCGCGGAGCACGCGGTGACGGAGATCGCGGCCGGTTCGGGTCTCTACGTACCGCGGCTGTTCGACAACTACACCTCGTTCACGGCCCGTCCGGCGGCCCTGTTCGCTCAGCCGGTGGTGCGCCGGCCCGGGGTGGGCGTGGTGACGGTGCTCGGTGGCGGCTACCCGGCGTCCGGTGCGGCCGGCCCGGACCGGCTGCCGGTCCCGTACCTCCCGGAGGGACTGCGTTACGACCCGCAGGAGGGACCCGGTGAGGTGCAGACCCCGTTGCTCGGCGCCCCGGCCGACGATCTGCTGATCGGCGACAAGGTGTGGTTCCGGCACGCGAAGGCCGGTGAACTGTGCGAGCGGTTCGACGCGTTGCACCTGATCGAGGGGGACCGGGTGACGGCGACCGTGCCGACGTACCGGGGCGAGGGCCGCACCTTCCTCTGAGCCCGGTGAGGGGCGGCGTCAGGGGGCGACGGAACTGCCGACGCCGCCGCTCGTCTCACTGTCACCGATCGGCCGGATGCCCTTGGTGAGGGTGTCCATGAGGGAGAGCGGGGGCCCGTCGGGGCCGGCGTCGAAGGCGTACCGCACGACGACGGGCGACTCGCTGCCGACCGTCGAGGGGAAAACCAGGGACTGCACGTAGCCGCCGGGGCCCTTGCCGGTGACGACCCGCCAGCGCACCAGGTATCCGGTGCGTCCGGCCACGCTCACCGAGGCGGCGGCGATCTGCTGGTGGGAGATGATTCCGCCGTGGACACGGGTACCGACGGGGTTCTCCTCGTACGCGGCCTTCGCCGCGGCGGCTATGTCGGCCTTGGCGAGCTTCTCGGCGGAGTCGGCGTCACCGCCGTTCGGTGTCCGCGTGGTCACCGTGCCGTGGTAGCAGAAGTCGGCGGAGCTGCCGGGGCAGCTGTAGCTGCCGGTGGTGCGCATCGTGAGCACCTGCTCCACGGTGGTGTCGGGCTTCTCCCAGCCGTCGGGGATCGGCAGGGTGATGCCGTTGAGCTGGTCCACGAGCACCGTGGGGTCGCCGTCGTCCGACGACGCGTCCGGCGAGGGGCTGTCGTCGCCGCCGGTGGCCGCTGGCACCTGCGCGGAGCTGCCCGACCGGGCCTGCGGCCGCTTTCCGTCGTCGTCCCTGCCGAGCAGTACGGCTCCGGTCACCGCCGCACCGACGACCACCGCACCGGCCACCACCAGTGCGATGATCCGGCCGCTTCCGCCACCGCTCCCCCGGCCGGGCACGGCGGGGGAAGCGGTCCGCGCGGCGTCGAACCCCTGTGCCGCGGCAGCGTACGGGCGGGCGTGGGCGGTCCACGCCGTACCGTCCCACCACCGCTCGTTGCCGGGTGCTGCCGTGTCCGGGTACCAGCCGGGCGGAGTCGGATAGCTCATCGCCCCACCCTATGTTCGGGAGCCGCGGCCCTCCTACAGCGGTGTGACGTAGGCGCCGGAGATGCCGCCGTCGACGAGGAAGTCGGTGGCGTTGACGAACGAGGAGTCGTCGCTCGCCAGGAAGGCGACGGCGGCCGCGATCTCGGTCGCCTCGGCGAACCGGCCGAGCGGAATGTGCACCAGCCGGCGGGCCGCGCGCTCCGGGTCCTTGGCGAACAGTTCCCGGAGCAGGGGGGTGTTGACCGGCCCGGGGCACAGCGCGTTGACCCGGATCCCCTCGCGGGCGAACTGGACGCCCAGTTCACGGGACATCGCGAGCACCCCGCCCTTGGAGGCGGTGTACGAGATCTGCGAGGTCGCCGCGCCCATCCTGGCCACGAACGAGGCGGTGTTGATGATCGAGCCCCGTCCCTGGCGCCGCATGTAGGGCAGGGCCGCCTTGCAGCACAGGTAGACGGAGGTGAGGTTGACGTCCTGGACGCGTTTCCAGGCCTCCAGGTCCGTGGTGAGGATGGAGTCGTCGTCGGGCGGCGAGATGCCGGCGTTGTTGAAGGCGACGTCGACGGAGCCGTAGGTGTCGTGCGCCGCCGCGAACAGGGCTTCGACCTGTCCGGGATCGGTCACGTCGACGCGTACGAAGGTGCCGCCGACCGCTTCGGCGGCCGCCTTGCCCGCAGTCGCGTCGATGTCGCCGCAGACCACGTGCGCGCCCTCGGAGGCGAGCCGGTGGGCGGTGGCGAGACCGATGCCGCTGCCGGCGCCGGTGATGACGACGGTGCGGCCGACGAGGCGGCGGCAGATGTTCCCGTTGTCCGTGGTCATACCGGTTCAGGCCTCCGTGCTCAGGAAGACGTTCTTGGTTTCGGTGAAGGCGGTGAGGGCATCGGGTCCGAGTTCCCGGCCGAGGCCGGACTGCTTGTACCCGCCGAACGGGGTCCAGTAGCGGACCGCGGAGTGGGAGTTGACGGAGAGGTTCCCCGCCCGGACGGCCTGCGAGACGCGCAGCGCGCGCCCCACGTCGCGCGTCCACAGCGAGCCCGCGAGGCCGTAGCGCGTCGCGTTGGCGAGCCGGACGGCGTCCGCCTCGTCCTCGAAGGGCAGTACGACCGCGACCGGCCCGAACACCTCCTCGGTGGCGACGGGCGCGTCCGCGGGCACGTCGGTGAGGACGGTCGGCGGGAACCAGAAGCCGGGGCCCTGGGGCGCGCTGCCCCGGATCGCGGCCGCGCGCTCGGGGACGTGCCCGCGTACCCGGTCCAGTCGGGTGCGCGAGATGAGCGGGCCCATCTGCGTCTTCTCGTCGGACGGGTCGCCCACGACGACGGCGGCGACGGCCGGGGCGAGCCGCTCAAGGAAGCGGTCGTACACGGATCGCTGGACGAGGATCCGGGTGCGGGCGCAGCAGTCCTGGCCCGCGTTGTCCAGGAAGGACATGGGGGCGGCGGCCGCGGCGGCCTCGATGTCGGCGTCGGCGAAGACGATGTTGGGGCTCTTGCCGCCGAGTTCGAGGGTGATCCGCTTCACCCGCTCGGCGCACTTGGCCATGATCTGCTTGCCGACCCGGGTGGAGCCGGTGAAGACGATCTTGGCGACGTCCGGGTGCTCGACCAGGGCGTTGCCCGCCTCGTCGCCCGCGCCCGGCAGCACCTGGAAGAGGTGTTCGGGCAGTCCGGCCTCCAGGGCCAGTCCGGCGAGCCGGAGCGCGGTCAGCGGGGTGGTCTCGGCGGGTTTGAGGACGACGGCGTTGCCCGCCGCGAGGGCCGGGGCGAGCGCCCAGGCGGCGATCGGCATGGGGAAGTTCCAGGGGGCGATCACACCGATGACGCCGAGGGGTTCGAGCAGGGTGATGTCGATGCCCCCGGGTACGGGGATCTGCCGGCCGCTCAGCCGTTCCACTCCCCCGGCGGCGTAGTCGAGGAGATCGCGGACGTTGCCCGCCTCCCAGCGGGCGTTGCCGATGGTGTGGCCCGCCTCGCGCACTTCCAGCCGGGCCAGTTCCTCGGTGCGGCCGTCCACGGCGGCGGCGAACCGGCGCAGCAGCCGGGCCCGGTCGGCGGGTGCGAGCGCCGCCCAGGTCCGCTGGGCGGCTGCCGCCCGGGTGACGGCCGCGTCCACCTCGGCCGCGGTGGTGGCGGGCACGGTGGCGACGAGTTCCTCCGTCGCCGGGTTCAGTACGTGGTGCTCACGGGTCAAGGGAGTCCTCACAGACGTTCGAAGGAGCGCTTGATCTCCCAGTCGGTCACCGCCGCGTCGAAGGCTTCGAGTTCGACGCGTGCCATGTTGGCGTAGTGCGCGACGGCCTCGGCCCCGAAGGCCGCCTCCGCGATCTCGCTGTGCTCCCAGAGCCGGGCGGCCTCGCGCAGGGAGGTGGGGACGTGGTCGTACGCGGCGGTGTAGGCGTTTCCCGCGCAGGGCTCGGGCAGTTCGAGACCGTGCTCGATGCCGTGGAGGCCGGCGGCGACGAGTGCGGCGACGGCGAGGTACGGGTTGACGTCACCGCCCGGGAGGCGGTTCTCGAAGCGCAGGGACCGGCCGTGGCCGACGACGCGGAGCGCGCAGGTGCGGTTGTCCTCGCCCCAGGCGACGGCGGTCGGGGCGAAGGAGCCGGGCTGGAAGCGCTTGTAGGAGTTGATGTTCGGCGCGTAGAGGAGCGAGAAGTCGCGCAGGGCCGCGAGCTGGCCGGCGAGGAAGTGCCGCATCACCGGGGACATGGCTCCGTCCTCGTCCGCCATGACGCTGCGTCCGGGGTCGCCGGTGGACCGGAGCGAGAGGTGGATGTGGCAGGAGTTGCCCTCGCGCTCGTTGAACTTGGCCATGAAGGTGAGCGAGACGCCCTCCTGCGCGGCGATCTCCTTGGCGCCGGTCTTGTAGACGGCGTGCTGGTCGCAGGTGACCAGGGCCTCGTCGTAACGGAACACGATCTCGTGCTGGCCGGGGTTGCACTCGCCCTTGGCCGACTCGACGGTGAGGCCGGCGCCCGCCATCTCGTTGCGGATGCGGCGCAGCAGGGGTTCGACGCGGCCGGTGCCGAGGACGGAGTAGTCGACGTTGTACTGGTTGACCGGGGTGAGGCCGCGGTAGCCGCGGTCCCAGGCCTGTTCGTAGGTGTCCTTGAAGACGATGAATTCGAGTTCGGTGCCGGCGTGGGCGGTGTAGCCGTGTTCGGCGAGGCGTTCCAGCTGGCGGCGCAGGATCTGGCGGGGCGCGGCGACGACGGGTGAGCCGTCGCTCCACGCGAGGTCGGCGGTGACCATCGCGGTGCTCTCGTTCCAGGGCACCCTGCGCAGGGTGGCGAGGTCGGGGTGCATGGCGAAGTCGCCGTAGCCGCGGTCCCAGGAGGACATGGCGTAGCCGTCGACGGTGTTCATGTCGGTGTCTACGGCGAGGAGGTAGTTGCAGCCCTCGGTGCCGTGCGGCACGACCTCGTCGAGGAAGAAGCCGGCGGCGAAGCGTTTGCCCTGGAGCCGCCCCTGCATGTCGGGGAAGGCCAGGACCACGGTGTCGATCTCACCGCTGTCGACGAGGAGGCGCAGTTCCTCGACGGCGAGCGGGGCTGTTCGGTCGGACACGGATGGATCCTCTCCTCGCGGGCGACTCAGCCAACACAACCACAACGCCACAACGCAGATGATCCAAATCTGTGACTCCTCCTCGCCCGTGAGGGCGCGGCTTCTCGCTATGCCGTGTTGGCGTTGCGACGGACCGGCCCGGCCCGTAGAACGTTAAGTGCTCCGACGACGTCGGCGTGTGCGGTGTGGCCGCAGCCGACGCAGTGAATCCTGTGTGGGCCGGTCCTCCTTCGCGGTGTGCCCGCATGCGGGACACGTGCGGGAGGTGTTGCGGGGGTCCACGGCCATCACTTCCCGCCCGGCACTCTCAGCCTTTGCGTTCAGGATCGTCAGGAACACCCCCCATCCGGCATCAGCGATCGAACGGTTCAACCCGGCTTTTGCCATGGCACCGTTGGGCAGAAACACACCCGGTCTGTCAGGGTCGGGCTTCGGTGCGGGGGCCTTGCTCATATGGCGAATCTTGAGGTCTTCGTGCGCGATGAAGTCGTGCTCGCGGACCAGGGCGAGCGCGGTCTTGTGTGCGTGGTCGAGCCGTCGACGCCGCACCGTGCCGTGCGGGGCCGCGACCTTCTCCACCGCTCGCTGGTGGTTACGGGTTCGGTCCTTGGCCTTACAACGGGGGAACCGGGACACGGCCCGCTGTGCGGCCTCAAGCTTGCGGAAGAACGCGGTAAACGCCTTGTCCAGCCGACGAAGCGTGGCCTGCTGCGAGCTGAAGGACCACCGGCCTTGGCACCGGGGGTCGATGGCCCGGATGTCCTTGAGCTGCCCGGACTGCATCCCGTACTTGATGCTCGTCCTCGACGGGTGCCGGTAAGCGTCACGGCGTTCCTGTAACGCACCGTTGTAGAGCGAGCAATCATCGCGCAGCATCTCGCCCAGCGCGATCGCCTGGCCCACGGTGGGCCGTAAGAGGAACTTGTACGCGCGGATCATCCAGCCCACCCCCTTCGGTCGGTCCGCATAACACAATACCGTTGGCGAATGACACCGCGCTGGGGAACAGATCCCGATATCCGCAGGGGAATCCATGTCGTCTTCACGACCGGTTCTGGTCCCCGTCCTGCTCCGCAGGGTCCTGCGGCGGAGCACCGTTGAGCAGTACCTCAAGGTGCCGATGCGTTCCGCGTGCCGTGCGAGAGGGAGATCCGATGAACCGCCCGCTGATCGGGATCAGTACGTATCTGGAGGCCTCGGCGCGCTGGGGCGTCTGGGATCTGCCCGCGACCCTGCTGCCGGCCGGCTACAGCCGGCTGGTCCGTGAGGCGGGCGGCCTGGCCGCGCTGCTTCCACCGGACTCGCCGGAGCTGGCGGCGTCGGTGGTGGCGCGCCTCGACGCGGTGGTGGTCGCGGGCGGGCCGGATGTGGACCCGGCGCGGTACGGGGCCGGGCGCGATCCGCGGACCGGGCCGCCCGCGCCGGAGCGCGACGCCTGGGAGTGCGCCCTGATCGGGGCCGCGCTGGAATCCGGCACCCCGTTGCTGGGGATCTGCCGGGGGATGCAGCTGCTGAACGTGGTCCTGGGCGGCACGCTGACGCAGCACCTGGACGGGCACGCGGGCCCCGGCGGAGCGGCGGGGGTGTTCGGGACGCACACGGTGACGCCGGTGCCGGGGACGCGGTACGCCTCCGTGGTCCCCGGCGACTGCGACGTGCCCACCTACCACCACCAGGCCGCGGACCGGCTCGGCGCGGGTCTGGTGGCGTCGGCGCATGCGGCGGACGGCACGGTGGAGGCCGTCGAGCTGCCGGGTCCCGGATGGGTGCTCGGGGTGCAGTGGCATCCGGAGGCGGGCGGCGACGTGCGGGTGATGGCGGCGCTGGTGGCGGCCGCGCGGCTACGCGGGCCGGTGGGCGAGCCTGCCGCGTAGCCAGTCCAGTGCGGCCGCGCCCTGGGCCGCCTGGAACGCCCGCAGCGTGGGCAGGCCCGGCGGGGCGGGGCGCAGCGAGTGCGCCACGAAGTAGCCGGTGAGGGCGGCGAGTACGGCGGTGACGCCGTCGGGGTCGGCGTCCCGGCCGAGCGGATGCGCCGCGAAGACGGTCTCCGGGTCGGGGCCGCCCTGGGCCGCGACGCACGGCAGCATCGCCAGCAGGTCGAACCAGGGCGCGGCGCGCATCGCGTGCGGCCAGTCGACGAAGACGACCCGGTCCTCGGTCAGCAGGATGTTGTCGGCGCGCAGATCGGCGTGGACGAGGCTGTCGCCCGTGGCGGGTTCCACCCAGCCGGACTCCAGTTCCGCGAGTGCGCCGAGTCGGCGTGCCGCCCAGGGATCGAGGCGGGCGTCGCCCCCTGCCGCGTGCAGGGTCCGCCAGCCGGTGAACATCGAGGCCTCGCGCTTGGCGACGGGCGGCGCGTCGGCCGGGGCCGGGGTGAGGAGCCGGCCGAGTGCGCCGACCGCGGCCAGGACGCGGTCCAGTTCGGCCGGGTCCCAGGGGACGCGGGGCTGACGGCCCTCGATGTCCTGGAGGACGAGCGCGACGCAGGTGCCGTCGTCGTACGAGCCGAGCAGCCGGGGTACGGGGGCGTGCGGCGGGAGGGCGGCGGTGTGGCGGGCCTCGGCGCGGTGCAGGTCCGGGCTGCCGGCGTTCGCCTCGGCGCTCACCGCCTTGACGAAGGCCCGCCCGCCGTTCGCGAGCCGCACCCGTGCGGCGACGCCGGGCGAGAAGCCGCCGCTCTGGCTGCGGGCCTCGACGACGGGTGAGCCGAGGATGTCCTCGACGGCGCGGCGCACGGCGACGGGCAGGTCGGCCCACGCGTGGCGGACGCCGCGGGCGGGCGGTGCGGTTGCGGTCATCCGCCCATCCTTCCTGCTCGGCCGGGGCGCGGGCCAGGCGTTTACGGACCGCACGACTCCGTGAGGGCCGCCGCATCGTGCTCAGTCGCCGGGCCGGCCGGACCGCGTCAGGGAGAGCAGGTCCCGGGCCGGGCCCGCCGGGCGGTGCCCGGATGGCCAGACCGCGCGCAACTGGCGCCGCAGCCGGACCCCGGCGATCGGGATCTCGACCAGCCGCCGGGACGACAGCTCCTCCCCGAGAGCCAGTTCGCTCAGCACGCACGGTCCCGCGCCGCTCTCGGCCGCCCCCTTCACCGCGGTGGTCGAGGAGAGTTCCAGGAGCGGCTGGGCCAGTCCGCCGTGGACGGCGAGGGCGGCGTCCAGGACCTGCCGGGTGCCGGAGCCGTGCTCGCGCAGGATCAGCGGGGTCCCGGCGAGTTCCCGCGGGGTCAGCGAGGTGCGGCGGCGGGCCCAGGCGTGGGACGGGGCGACGACGACGACCAGGCGGTCGTGGGCGATGACGGTCCCGTCGAGCCCCTCGGGCACCGACAGGCCCTCGACGAACCCCAGGTCCGCCTCGCCGGCCAGCAGCCGCCGGGCGACGGCCGACGAGTTGCCGGCGAGCAGCGAGACCGCGGTGTCCGGCCGTTCGGCGCGCAGGGCGATCAGCCAGCCCGGGAGCAGGTACTCGGCGATGGTCATGGAGGCGGCGACCCGCAGCCTGGAGTCGCGCCGGTCCCGCAGCGCCTGGGCGCCCACGTCGAACGCCTCGGCGGCCTCGACGACCCGGCGCGCCCAGTCGGTGACGAGCGCGCCCGCGTCGGTGAGGCGGGAGCCGCGGGGCGAGCGGTCGAGCAGGGCGAGGCCGAGTTGCCGTTCCATCGACCGGATGCGGCTGCTGGCGGCAGGCTGGGAGATGCCGACGTCGCGTGCGGCCCGGCCGAGACTGCCGTGCCGGGCGACGGCGAGGAGCAGCTCCAGCGCGCCCAGATCGGGCACCCGGTGGGACAGAAGCGCAGGTACATCACTGGTCATAAGTCCACCTTATGACCTCATAGGGAGGGACTCCCTGGTGGGGGACGGCCGCGGAACCAAGAATCGTGGCATGGCCATCTTTCCGCAGACCCGCACCGCGTTCCCGCACGCCCGCACGGCCCGGCGCCCCGCACTGCGGTACTTCGGCCCCAACTGGTACGCGACCGTCATGGGCACCTCGATCGTCGCGAGCGCGGGCGCCGCCCTGCCCGTGCACGTCCCCGGGCTGCGGGCGGTCTGCGCGGTCGTGTGGGTGCTGGCCGCACTCATGCTCGCCGCGGTGCTCACGGCGCGCGCCGGGCACTGGGCCTCGCACCGCGACCAGGCCCGCACCCATCTCCTGGACCCGGGTGTCGCCCCGTTCTACGGCTGTCTCTCGATGGCGCTGCTGGCCGTGGGTGGCGCCGGGATGGTGGTGGGCAAGGATGTGATCGGGCACCAGGCGGCCCTCGTGCTGGATGTGGTGCTGTTCACCGCGGGCACTTTGACCGGGCTGTTCGTCGCGGTGGCGATCCCGTACCTGATGGTGGTGCGCCACCGCCCGGAGCCCGGGACCGCGTCCCCGGTGTGGCTGCTTCCCGTGGTCGCGCCCATGGTCTCCGCGGCTCTCGGTCCGCTGCTGGTGCCGGAGCTGCCGGCCGGCCAGTGGCGGGAGGCGCTGCTGCTGGGCTGCTACGCGATGTTCGGGCTGAGCCTGCTGGCGACGCTGGTGATGCTGCCGCTGATCTTCTCCCGGCTGGTCCACCAGGGTCCGCTGCCGCTCATGCTGACGCCCACACTGTTCCTGGTGCTCGGTCCGCTGGGCCAGTCGACGACCGCGGTCAACGCGCTCGCCGATGTGGCGCCGGGTGCGATCCGGGCTCCGTACGCCTCC
Source organism: Streptomyces sp. NPDC050423 (assembly GCF_040655445.1). Lineage (NCBI taxonomy): Bacteria > Bacillati > Actinomycetota > Actinomycetes > Kitasatosporales > Streptomycetaceae > Streptomyces > Streptomyces sp. NPDC050423. Next base: position 38,066 of record NZ_JBFAJY010000027.1, on the reverse strand, counting down.
GCGCTCGGCGCCTTCGCCGTGCTGTACGGGGTGCCGGTCATGGGGTTCGCGCTGATGTGGCTGGCGCTGGCCGGTGCCATGGTGGTGCGGGCGATGCGGGGCGGGATGACGTTCGGCATGACGTGGTGGGGCTTCACCTTTCCCGTCGGCACCTGCGTCACGGGCGCCGCGGGACTGGCCAGGCACACCGGCCTGACGGCGTTCACCTGGCTGGCCGTCGCGCTCTACGTGCTGCTGGTGACGGCCTGGGCGGTGGCCGGTGTCCGCACCGTGCGCGGGCTGCTCAGCGGAGCGCTGCTCGCAGCGCCGCAGGGGCCCGCACCAGTGACGGCCCGTACCACGTGAGGAACCGCCCGTCGACGAGTGCGGCGGGCAGCGCCGGGAAGGCCTCGGGCCCGTCGGCGGCGGTGAACCGGTAGGGCTCGTCGGGCAGCACGACCAGGTCGGCGCCGGCCGCGTTCAGTTCGTCGAGCGGGACACGGGGGTAGCGCTCGGCGTGGTCCGCGTAGACGTTGGTGACGCCGAGCCGGGCCAGCAGGTCGCCGGCGAAGGTGTCGCGGCCCAGGACCATCCAGGGCTTGCGCCAGACGGGGACGACCGCGCGGCGCGGGCCGGAGGGCGGCGCCACGGCCGCCCAGGCGGCCTCGGCCTCGTCCAGCCACCGGGGCCTGGGCAGTCCGCAGGCACCGGTCAGGAGCCGGTCCAGTTCCGCGAACGCCTCGTCGAGGGTGCGGACGGTGGTGACGAGGACCTCGGTGCCGGCCTCCCGCAGCGCGGCGAGGTCGGGTTCCCGGTTCTCCTCCTCGTTGGCCACCACGAGGTCCGGGCGCAGGGCGAGGATCCCGGGCACGTCGGGGTTCTTGGTGCCCCCGATGCGGGCGGCGCGCAGCCCGGCGGGGTGGGTGCACCAGTCGGTGACACCGACGAGCAGACCGGGCGCGGTCCCGGCGACGGCCTCGGTGAGGGAGGGGACGAGGGACACGACGCGCACGGGAATCCTCCTCAGCGACGCGGGTCGAACGTCGCGTCGACGTGCTCGGCGACCGCGACGAACAGCAGCCGGGTGCCGGGCACCGTGGCCCGCCAGCGGTGGCGCACCCCGCCCGAGAGGAACAGCGTGTCCCCGCGCTCCAGCCGATAGGCCTGTCCCTCGGCCTCGACCTCGGCGGCGCCCTCCGCCACGTACATCACCTCGTCGTTGCGGTGCTGGAACTCGCGCCCCAGATCGAGCTCGCCGGTGAATTCGAGGGCGCTGAGCTGATGACGTCCGCGCACCACCCTGCGTGCCCCGTCCTCCTGCCCGCCGCGCACGACGTCGACGGCGCGCGCCGAGTCGGCGGCGGCCCGCAGGCGTGCGGGGGTGGTCTCCAGGGCGTCCGCGACCCGGTCCAGGGATCTGGCGCTGGGCCTGGCCCGCTCGTTCTCGATCTGGCTGAGGAACGGTACGGACAGGCCACTGCGCGTGGCGACCGCGGCCAGCGTGAGTCCCAGGGATCTGCGCTGTCTGCGGACTGCCGCGCCCACCCGGAGTGTTTCCTTGTCGTCCATGTCCGGCTCCCTCCCGACTCTCCATCCTTCCGGCTGCCAGCACCTTACGCACACGGTTACGCGAGGACGGCCGGTAATGAGGCGTCCGGACAGCCCGAAAGGGGTGGGCACCGCCGCCGGCGGTGCCCACCCCTTCCGGTGCCGCGCCCCCTGGCGGGGCCGCGACGGGGGTTACTGCTGGGGAGCCATCTTGTCCGCGATGCCCGGGTTCTTCGCCATCCAGGCCTTCACGGCTTCTTCCTCGTGTCCCGTACCGAGCTTCTGGATCTCGTTCTCCAGGCCGGCGAGCTGGTCCTCGCTCAGCTTGAAGTCCTTGAACCACTTGGTGAGCTGCGGGTAGTTCTTCGGGAAGTCCTTGGAGCCGATGGTGTGCAGGCGGTCGCCCTCACCGAAGGCCTTCTTGGGGTCCTGGAGCTTCGTCATCTCGTACTCGTTGTAGGCCCAGTGCGGGGTCCACAGGAGTACGGCGACGGGCTCCTTCTTGGCGTACGCGCGCTTCAGCTCGGCGAGCATGCCGGGCGTCGAGGAGTCGACGACCTTGTACTCCTTGTCGAGGCCGTACTGCGGCAGCACGTTCTTCTTGAGGTTCTCCATCGTGGCCGTGCCCGGCTCGATGCCGATGATCCGGCCCTTGAACTGGGAGCTCTTGCCCTTGAGGTCGGCCAGGGACTTCACGTCCTTGACGTAGCTCGGCACCGCGACCTCGATCGAGGTGGGGCCGTACCACGAGCCGATGTCCGTCAGCTTCGAGCCGTACTTGTCCCAGTAGTTCTTCTGGGTGTACGGCAGCCAGCCGTCGAACTGCACGTCGATCTGGCCGCGGGACATCGCGGTGTACATCGGGCCGACCTCGAACTGCTTGAGGTTGATCTTGTAACCGCGGTCCTCCAGGACGGCCTTCCACAGGTACGTGGCGGCGATGTCCTCCTCCCACGGGAACCAGGCCATCTCGACGGCGCGCTCGCGCTCGTCCTTGCCGTCGGCGCCCTTGGAGGTGGCGGCCTTCGCGACCGGGGCCGCCTTGTCGGCGAATCCCGCGTTGGCCTTGAGCCAGGTACGGACGGCCACCTGCTCCTTGCCGGATCCGCTCTTCTGGATCTGCGCCTCAAGACTGGTGAGCTGGTCCTCGGTCATCTTGAAGTTCTTCAGCCACTTGCCGACCTCGGGGTTCTCGTCGGAGAAGCCCTTGCGGGTCAGCGTGTGGATGCCGTCGCCCTTGCCCCAGAGGTTCTTGGGGTCCTTGAGCTTGGTCAGGTCGTACTGGTTGTACGCCCAGTGCGGCGACCAGAGCGGAACCACGATGGGCTCCTTCTTGGCGTACGAGCGCTTCAGCTCGGCCAGCATCGACGGCGTGGAGCCGTCGACGACCTTGTACTCCTTGTCCAGGCCGTAGCCCGGCAGGATCTTGTCCTTGAGCAGGCCCGTCTCACCGGCGCTCGGCTCGATGCCGACGACCCGGCCCTTGAATTCGGACGCCTTGCCCTTGAGGTCGTCGAGCGAGTCGACGCCCTTCACGTACGAGGGGACGGCCAGCTCCAGGGAGGTGGGTCCGAACCAGGAGCCCATGTCCTCCAGGCGGTCCTTGTACTTCTTCCAGTACGCGGCGTGGGTGACCGGCAGCCAGGAGTCGGTCTCGAAGTCGATCTGGCCGTTGGCCATACCGGTGTACAGCGCGCCGGCCTCGTACTGCTTGACGTCGACCTTGAAGCCGCGCTGTTCCAGCAGTTCCTTCCACAGGAACGTGGAGGCGATGCCCTCGTCCCACGGGATGTAGCCCATGCTGATCGTCTTGCCGGCCCCGATGTTCTTCGGGTCCTTGCTCGCGGTGTCGTCCGAGTCCGAGGAGCCGAACACACCCATGCCGCCGGCCACGAGGGCCAGGGCGACGATGCCGGCCACGGCGACAACGGGCTGCGGGCGGTAGTTCCACACCTTGAGTCCGCCGGCCGCGGCCTGCGCCTTGGCGAGCGCGCGGCGGGCCAGCGGGGAGACCTCGCGGCCCAGGGCGCTGGTCATCCGGTCCAGGTACATCGCCAGGATGACGATGGAGATACCGGCCTCGAAGCCGAGGCCGACGTCGACGTTGCCGATGGCACGGTAGACGGAGCCGCCGAGGCCGCCGCCGCCGACCATGCCGGCGATGACCACCATGGACAGGCCCAGCATGATGACCTGGTTGATGCCTGCCATGATCGTGGGCAGCGCGAGCGGCAGCTGCACCCGCAGCAGGGTGTTGCGCGAGGTGGTGCCGAAGGCCTCTGCCGCCTCGACGAGCTCGGCGTCGACCTGGCGGATGCCGAGCTCGGTCATCCGGACGCCCGGGGGCAGCGCGAAGATGATGGTGGCGATGATGCCGGGGACCACGCCGACGCCGAAGAAGATGACGCCCGGGATCAGGTAGACCATGGCGGGCATGGTCTGCATGAAGTCGAGGACCGGCCGGGTCACCGCGCTGACGGTCTTGGACCGGGACGCCCAGATACCGAGCGGCACGGCCAGCACGAGCGTCACGATGGTGGCGACGAGTACCAGGGTGAGCGTGTCCATCGCTTCGTCCCACAACTCGACCGAGTCGATGAGGGCGAAGCCGACGAACGCGAGTACACCGGCGAGCAGGCCGCGCAGCCACCAGGCGATGACAGCGACGATGCCCGCGAAGAGCAGGGGTGCGGGGGCGGAGAGTACGGCGGCTATGCCGTCGAACATCCCGCTGACTATGGAGCTGATGGCGTCGAAGAGCCAGGCCAGATGGGTCTGGAGCCAGTCGACGGCGGAGTCGACCCAGTCGCCGAGGTGGAGCCTAAACACTGGCCACCTTCTTCAGCGCGGCCGCGGCGTCCTGAGGAGCCTCGGCGGGGGTCATCGGCTCACCGAGCACGGCGAGCAGCCGGGCCCGGGGCACTACTCCGATGAGCTTGCCCTTGTCGTCGGTCACGGCGACCGCGACACCGCTCTGCGAGCAGGGCGTGAACAGTTCGATGATCGGGGTGCCCTCGGTAACGGTGGCGGGTGCCTCCCGCAGGACGTCCTGCGGAGTACGGAGTTCCTTGCCGTCGTCGGTCCTGGTGCCCATGACGGTGTGCGGCTCGGCCATGATCGCGCCCGCGGTCAGCACCCGGGAGCGGTCCACGTCCTGGGTGAAGGAGGCGACGTAGTCGTTGGCCGGGGTGACGAGGATGTCCTCGGCGGTGCCGAGCTGGACTATCTCCCCGTCGCGCATCACGGCGATGCGGTCACCGAGGCGCATGGCCTCGTTGAGGTCGTGGGTGATGAAGACGATGGTCTTCTTCAGCCGCTTCTGCAGTGCCAGGAGCTGGTCCTGCATGTCGCGGCGGATGAGCGGGTCGAGGGCGCTGAACGACTCGTCCATCAGGAGCAGGTCGGCGTCGGTGGCCAGTGCGCGGGCCAGGCCGACACGCTGCTGCATACCGCCGGACAGCTCGTCGGGCCAGGAGCTCTCCCAGCCGGCCAGGCCGGTCATCTCCAGGGCCTCAGCGGCGCGGCGGTTGCGCTCGTCGCGCGGCACGCCCTGCACCTCCAGGCCGTAGCCGGCGTTCTCCAGCACGCTCCGGTGAGGGAAGAGCGCAAAGTGCTGGAACACCATGCTGATCTTGGTGGACCGGACATGGCGGAGCTCGGCGGGAGTCAGTGCGGTCAGGTCCTGGTCGTCGAACAGCACCTTCCCCGCAGTGGGCTCCAGCAGCCCGTTGAGCATCCGCAGCAACGTCGACTTGCCGGACCCGGACAGACCCATCACAACGAAGATCTGTCCCGGTTCAACGGTGAACGATGCGTCGATCACCGCTGCGGTCGTTCCCTCGGCGCGCAGCTCATCGCGGCTGGAGCCGCTCTCGAGTTTCTGCACGGCTTGATCGGGTCGTCTGCCGAAGACCTTGTACAAGTGTTCGGCTTGCAGCCTTGACACATACACCTCACGCGTTGAACCGAAAACGGTCTGCCACCCCCTCCGGCAGACCGTGGAGCGCGCGGATTCGGTCCGCAGGCACGTGCACTAGTTGAAAATGCGACGTGGTCCGCTCCGATGCCGCGCCTGCCCCCGCTTACGCGGGCCAAACACAAGAGTGACCCAGCTCACACAAAAGCGGCCCGGGATCGGGAACCGCGTCCTCGGCGGCCACTGTCGGCGGGGTGCGGCATCATCAGGGGTGTGACGCGACGCCTGATGCTCCTCGACACCGCTTCCCTCTACTACCGCGCCTACTTCGGAGTCCCCGACTCGGTGCGCGCGCCGGACGGGACGCCGGTCAACGCCGTGCGCGGACTGCTCGATTTCATCGGCCGGCTGGTGCAGGACCACCGGCCGGACGATCTGGTCGCCTGCATGGACGCGGACTGGCGGCCGCACTGGCGGGTCGAGCTGATCCCCTCGTACAAGGCGCACCGGGTGGCGGTGGAGACCGCCGAGGGGCTGCCCGACGAGGAGGAGACGCCCGACACGCTGGCCCCGCAGGTGCCGATCATCGAGGACGTGCTCGATGCCCTGGGCATCGCGCGGGTCGGCGTCGCGCAGTACGAGGCGGACGACGTGATCGGCACGCTGGCCGGCCTGGCGACCGGTCCGGTGGACATCGTCACGGGCGACCGGGACCTCTACCAGCTGGTGGACGACGCCCGCGGGGTGCGGGTGCTCTACCCGCTGAAGGGCGTCGGCTCGCTCCAGGTGACGGACGAGGCCTGGCTGCGCGAGAAGTACGGAGTGGACGGCTCCGGCTATGTCGATCTGGCACTGCTGCGCGGCGACCCGAGCGACGGGCTGCCCGGCGTGCCCGGCATCGGCGAGAAGACGGCGGCGAAGCTGCTGGACGCCTTCGGTGATCTGGCCGGAATCATGGCGGCGGTGGACGACCCGGCCGCGAAGCTGACGCCCTCGCAGCGCAAACGGCTCGACGAGGCCCGCGACTACGTGGCCGTCGCGCCGACGGTGGTCCGGGTCGCCGGTGACGTACCGCTGCCCGCGTTCGACCCCGCGCTCCCCGCCGAGCCGCGCGACCCGGCGGCGCTCGAAGCGCTTGCGGACCAGTGGGGGCTGGGCGGCGCCCTGCAGCGCCTCCTCTCCACACTTCGGCACTGAGGTGTTAGGTTAGGTAACCCTAAGGCCGATTTCTCGGTCAGTGGTCCGGGTATCCGAAACAGGGAGAGAACCTCGTGGCAGAACGACCGGCGCGACAGGCCCCCAAGGCGCAGGGTGCGCAGGTCCTGCGCACCGAGCAGATCACCCCGCACATGATCCGGGTGGTGCTCGGCGGTGACGGTCTCGCGGATTTCGCGCTCTCCGGTTACAGCGATCACTACGTCAAGCTCTGCTTCGCCCCCGAGGGCGCCGAGTACGCGCACCCCTTCGACATGGCCGGCATCCGCGAGGAGTTCCCGCGCGAGCTGTGGCCCACCACCCGTACGTACACGGTGCGCTTCTGGGACCCGGCCACCCGGGAGATGACCATCGACTTCGTGGTGCACGGCGACGAGGGCCTCGCCGGCCCGTGGGCGGCCCGTGCCGCGGCCGGTGACCCGGTGACGTTCCTGGGACCCGGCGGCGGCTACGGCCCGGACGCCTCGGCCGGCTGGCATCTCCTGGTGGGCGACGAGAGCGCGCTGCCGGCCATCGCCGCGGCGATGGAGCAGATGCCCGCGAACGCGGTGGTGCACGCCTTCATCGAGGTCGCGGACGCCACGGAGGAGCAGAAGATCACGACGCCGGACGGCATCGGGGTGAACTGGCTGCACCGGGGCGACCGCCCGGTCGGTGAGGCGCTCACCGCCGCCGTGAAGGAACTGGAGTTCCCGGCGGGCGAGGTGCAGGCGTTCGTCCACGGCGAGGCGGGCTTCGTCAAGGACATCCGGCGCCATCTGCGGCTGGACCGCGGCATCCCACTGCCCCAGCTGTCGATCTCGGGTTACTGGCGCCTGGGCCAGAACGACGACGCCTGGCGCTCGGTCAAGCGCGAGTGGAACGCACAGGTGGAGCGCGAGCAGGAGAGCGCCGCGTAGGACACGTACGCGGAGTCCGGCACGGCGGTGCCCCGGTCCTCGGACCGGGGCACCGCCGTGTGCGCTGCGTGCCGGCCGGTCAGACCGACTTCTGGTACGAGCGGAAGGTCCGGGTCGACAGCCACACGGCGACCGCGGCGAGCACCAGCAGCGCTCCCCCGCGGCTGAGCACCAGCCACCGGTCGGGTTCCGCGGTCAGGGCCGAACGTCCGGCCACCATCGCCCAGTTGACCGGGTTGAAGTCGGCGATGTGGCGCATCCACGACGGCATCTGGCTCGGGGCCATGAAGGACGAGGACAGGAAGGTCAGCGGCAGCAGCAGGAAGGTGTTGATGCCGATGATCGACTCCCGCCGGCGCACCAGCATGCCCAGGGCGTTGGAGAACGCGCCGAAGACCGTGCCGAGCAGGATCGAGGCGACGACCAGGATCAGCAGTCCGCCCGCCCCGCCGGGGTAGGTGGCGCCCGCGGCCCGGCCGAGCAGGACGATGACCAGGGACTGCGCGGCCGTGCTGATGCCGTTCTGCACGACGTTGGCGTTCATCAGGGCGTTGCGGCTGACCGGTGTCGTCAGGAAGCGGTTGAGCGTGCCGCGCTCGATCTCCTCCAGGATGCCCATTCCGGCCCACATGCTCGATCCCAGCGCGCTCATCACGACGATGCCGGGGATCAGGTAGTCCAGATAGGACGTGGTGCCGAAGCCGCCCAGCTCGACGACCTTCTTGAAGAGGTTGCCGAACAGGAACAGCCAGATCACCGGCTGGATCAGCGAGATCACCAGGAAGACCGGCTGCCGGAGGATCGCCATCAGCTGGCGCTGGGTCATGTACCAGGTCTGGGCCAGGGCCTGACTGCTCATCGGGTGCCTCCCGCGGCGACCGGTACGTGGATGCCCTGCGAACCCGCGGACTCCGCGTCGGAGAAGCGGCGGCCGGCGTAGCGCAGATAGACGTCGTCGAGGGAGGGACGGGCGACGGTGGCCGCGGCGACGGCCGAACCGGCCCGCTCCAGGGCGCCCAGCAGCACCGGCACGGCCGCTGCTCCGTCCTCGGCCCGGACGCTGACCCGGCGGCCCTCGACCAGCACCTCGTGCACGCCGGGCAGCCCGGCGAGTACGGAGGTGACGGCGCTGCGGTCCACCTCGGCGCGCAGCTCCAGATGGACCGCGTCGCCGCGCAGTTCGCCCTTCAGCTCGTCGGGGGTGCCCTCGACGACGATCCGGCCGCGGTCGACGATCGCGATGCGATCGGCGAGCCGGTCGGCCTCCTCCAGGTAGTGCGTGGTGAGCACGATGGTCAGGCCCTCCTCGCCGGCCAGCCGGGAGATCTCCTCCCACATCGCGGTGCGGGCCTCGGGGTCGAGTCCGGTCGTCGGCTCGTCGAGGAAGAGCACCTCGGGGCGGTGGACCAGACCGAGCGCCACGTCGAGGCGGCGCTGCATACCGCCGGAGTACCCCTTGACCTGGCGCTTCGCGGCGTCCGCGAGGCCGAAGCGGTCCAGCAGCCCGTCGGCGCGGTGCTGGATGGCGGCGCCCCGCATCCCGTACAGCCGGCCCTGGAGCAGCAGGTTCTCGCGGCCGGTGGCGACCGGGTCGGCGCCGGACTTCTGGGCGACCACGCCGATGGCCCCTCGGACCCGGTCCGGGTGGCGCAGGACGTCGTGCCCGGCGACCGAGGCGGTGCCGGAGTCGGGGCGGGCGAGCGTGGTGAGGATCTTGACGGTGGTGGACTTTCCCGCGCCGTTGGGCCCGAGGAGCCCGAAGACGGTGCCGGGTGAGACGGTGAGGTCCATGCCGTTCAGCGCGGTGACGTCACCTGGGTAGGTCTTGATCAGCTGTCGCGCCTCTACTGCGGGCGTACGGGTGCTCATGACAGAGCTCTCCTGTGGTCGGCGGGGCACCCGGGTCTCCGGGTGCCCGGTACGCCGGTCCGTTCCGCGTGAGGAGTGCCGGGCTATCCTGGGTGTGCCGCACCTCGATCGCCTGGCCCGCTTTCACGGCATGTCCGGTCCGGGGTTCGAGACCCCGGCGCGCGCTGCTCCAACAGCGCCTGCCGGGGTCTTTTCCGTTCTCCCTCTCCCCGTCACCTCGTGCGTTCGGGGTCGAGGACGATCTCCTGCTCGTCGAGGTCCTGCCAGTCCTGCGGGACCTCGCCGGTCTCGTGGAAGGACTTCCACTCCTCGATGCCGCTGATGGTGGCGTCACGGAGCTCCTCACGGAATCCCCTGATCCATTCCAGCTGTGCCTCGATCATGTGGACCTGGTACTCGGACTCCACGACGAAGACCCGGGGAAGCGCGTCGCCCAGCTGGCCGAGCACCCCCCGGAGCGCCGCCGCCTGCACGGCCAGTGCCTGCTCCCGGTCCGCCAGGAGCTCGGCCACCTCGCCCGGCGGCAGGACGGGAAGGAGCGACAGGGCCGTGTCGAAGGCGGGGAACTCGGCGGCCGGGACCGCGATCATGTCGGAGAGCCACTCCAGCATCTCGGCCCGCCCGGTCTCCGTGATGCCGTAGAGCGTGCGCTCGGGGCGGTTGCCCTGTCGCTGTACGCCCGTGACCTCCACGTAGCCGTGCTTCTCCAGGTTCTGGACCACGGTGTAGAGCGAACCGAAGTTGATCTTGACGCTGTGCTGCTTGCCCCGGCGGCGCAGGGTCTGGGCGATCTCGTACGGATGCATGGACCGCTCGGCGAGCAGCACCATCACCGTGAGCGCCAGAGGATTGCTGAGTTTGCGCCGCTTGGCCATCGCCCCCGCCACCCTTTCCTCGCCGTCGAATACTCGTGGCCGAACATATCGCGAGTTCCCGGAACCCGTCAACCGCGATGTATCGCGAAATCCGAAGGCGTGGAAGGATTTTCCCCACCGGCCAATCCGCACCGCCACCGGCTCCGAATCACCCCTGGAGACCGATGACCGCCCCGGGAGGAAGCCCGCGTGAAGGAAGCCGTGCACATCAGCGGACCAGCCTCGGCCGGGCCCGATCTCCAGGAGCTCCTGGGAAGGGTCGCCCGGGGTGATCAGGACGCTTTCGCCCGGGTTTACGAGGCGGTCTGCGGCCCGGTGCTCGGCCTTGTGAGAAGCGTCCTGCGCGACCCCGCCCAGTCGGAGGAGGTCGCACAGGAGGTGCTGGTGGAGGTCTGGCGCACCGCGCCGCGCTTCCAGGCGGCCCGCGGCAGCGCCATGAACTGGGTGCTGACCCTGGCCCATCACCGGGCCGTGGACCGGGTGCGTTCGGTGGAGGCGACGACGGCCCGTGAGCACAGGGCCGCGCTGCTCGACCACACCCCCGCCTTCGACGACGTCACCGAACAGGTGGAGAGCCGGCTGGAGCGGGAGCAGGTCCGCCGCTGTATGCGGACCCTCTCGGAACTGCAACGGGAGTCCGTCACGCTGGCGTACTACCGCGGACTGACCTACCGCGAGGTGGGAGAGCTGCTGGCGGTGCCGCTCGGAACGATCAAGACTCGACTGCGCGACGGACTGATCCGGCTGCGCGACTGCCTCGGGGTGAGCGCATGAGCGACGCCGGGCTTCACACACTGACCGGGGCCTACGCCCTGCACGCGCTCCCGGAGACCGAACGCCGGGAGTTCGAACGCCACCTGGGCGACTGCGAGGCCTGCTCCGTGGAGGTGCGGGAGCTGTCGGAGACGGCGACCCGGCTCGGCCTCGCCGCGTCGGCCACGCCCTCGCGGGAGCTGCGCGAGCGGGTGCTGCGGGAGATCGCGACCGTACGTCAGGAGTCGCCGTCCACCGGCCGGCGGGCCCGCTCCGGCGGGGGCGCCGCGGGCCGGGACGGCACGGGCCGGGCCGGGCGGTGGTCGAAGTTCGCGCTGGCCGCGTGCCTGGCCGCGGCAGCCGGCTTCGGCGGCATCGCCGCCTGGCAGAACCAGGAGGCGCGGGACGCCCGGTCCGAGGCCCACGCCGCCGAGCAACGGAGCGCGCAGGTGGCCGAGGTCGTCTCGGCGCCCGACGCCCGGTCCGCTTCGGCCACCCTGAGCGACGGCGTGAAGGGCACCGTGGTGGTCTCCAGGACGCGGGACCGGGCCGTGTTCCTCGCCTCCGGGCTGGCGCAGGCGCCGGGCGGCAAGGTCTACCAGCTGTGGTTCGACGACGGCGGCACGATGCGGTCCGCGGGCCTGATGCGGGCGACCGGCCCCTCGTCGACGACCTACGCGGCCCTGCTCGACGGGCCGGTGGGCGGCGCCACGGGCATGGGCATCTCGGTCGAGCCGGCGGGCGGGTCCAAGCGGCCGACCTCCGCTCCCCTGGCGCTGATGAAGCTGCCCTCGGCATGAGGCGGTGGCCCGCGGCCCGTTGTCCAGTAGCCGCAGGATTGGGCCGTCGTCCCGTTGAGGAGCAGGGCGTGGAGCGGCGGACGTCTGCCGGATGTGATTCGTTACCGGTCCCGCCGTGGACTGGCCGTGATCCGCTCTCATCCCTTCGGGTGATCGACCAATCCGTCGGCCGTCCGGCGACGAATCCCCGGTGTGAACGACGATCAGAACGATGCGCAGGACGGGGCCCCCGGGTCCCGGCGGTCCCGCTGGGTGCGTGCCGCGTGCGCCGCGCTCAGCGGTCTGATCGCCGGGTTCAGCGCCCTGGCCGTGGCCGAGCTGGTGGCGGCGGTCATCCGTCCCGAGGCGGGTCCGATCACGGCGGTGGGGAGTGCGGTCATCGACCGCACTCCCCCGGCGCTGAAGGACTTCGCCATCCGGAATTTCGGCACCAATGACAAGCTGGTCCTGGAGCTGGGCATCCTGGTTCTCCTGGCGGGCTTCGCCGTGGTGATCGGAGTGCTGGCGCTGCGGCACCGGGTGACCGGCTCGGCCGCCGTTCTGGTCTTCGGTGTGGTCGGGGCAGTCGCCGCGGTGGACCGGCCGGAGGGCCAACCCGCCGACGCGCTGCCCTCGGTGGTGGGTGCCGTACTGGCCGCAGGAGTCCTGTATCTCCTGGTCGGACGGCTCGCACCGGTTCCCGGTCCCTCCCTCGCGGCCGGCGGGAGGGCCGGGGAGCCCGTATCCCACGCCGCCTTCGACCGGCGGGGCTTCGTCATCGCGGCGAGCGCCGCGGCGGCGGCCTCGGCCGGTGCCGGCCTGCTGGGGCGGCGGCTCACCTCCGCCGTTCAGGCCGGGGCCACCGCCTCACGGCGCGACCTGGTGCTGCCGGTGCCCGCCTCGGCGGCGCCGGCCGTGCCGGCGGGCGCCGATCTGAGGATCCGGGGACTGAGCTCGTTCGTCACGCCGAACAAGAGCTTCTACCGAGTGGACACGGCCCTGGTCGTCCCGCGCCTCGACGCGAACGACTGGAAGCTGAGGATCCACGGGAAGGGCGTGGAACGCCCTGTGACGCTCAGCTTCAAGGACCTGCTGCGCCGCGAGATCATCGAGCGCGACATCACCCTGACCTGCGTCAGCAACGAGGTGGGCGGACCGTATGCCGGCAACGCCCGGTGGATCGGTGTGCGGCTGGCCGATCTGCTGCGCGAGGCCGGGGTGAAGCCGCCGTCCCGCGGCGGTCCCGCCAACCAGATCATCACGCGCTCGGTGGACGGCATGACCATCGGCACCCCGGTCGAGACGGTCATGGACGGACGCGACGCGATGCTCGCCCTCGGCATGAACGGTGAGCCGCTGCCCTTCACGCACGGCTTCCCGGTCCGAATGGTCGTTCCCGGCCTGTACGGATACGTGTCGGCCTGCAAGTGGATGAAGGACATCGAGCTCACCACGTTCGACGACTACGACGCCTACTGGGTCAAACGGTCCTGGTCCCAGCAGGCCCCCGTCAAGACCGAGTCCCGGATCGACACCCCCCGTCCGTTCGCCTCCCCGAAGGCCGGGACGATCCCGGTCGCCGGGGTCGCCTGGGCCCAGCACCGCGGGATCTCGCGGGTCGAGGTCCGGGTGGATGGCGGGCCGTGGCACCGCGCGCGGCTGGCGGCCGAGGACAGCCGGGACACCTGGCGCCAGTGGGTGTGGGAGTGGCCGGCCACCTCCGGCCACCACACCCTTGAGGTCCGGGCGACGGACGGCACCGGCGCCACCCAGACCGGCAAACGGGTCGGCACGGTGCCCGACGGGGCGACCGGCTGGCACTCGGTGGTCGTCGACGTGTCCTGAACGGACACCGCCACCTCCCCGCCCGCATCGCGCACGGAGCACGGTCGCCGGCTCCCTCACCCCTCACCGTTCACCGAACGGCCACCGCTTCCGCCGGCGACTCGATGAGCATGGACAAGCTGCCGGGGGACGTGAGGACTTCGGACCCGGGCGGACACGGTCACTGGTACTTCCAGTGGTTCACGGTGCTCCTCCCGGCCGCCACCGTGCCGCCCGGCGCGGCATATCGCGCGTACGCGAAGCGGTCGCCCTCCGTACGCTGACCGGATGAACTCCCTGAGCAGGCAGGACCGGGTGGCGGGCGCGGTGGTCGGGTCGGCGGTGGGTGACGCGATGGGGGCACCGTTCGAGTTCGGGCCGGCGGGCGTGTACACGGCCCGCTTCCCGGACGGCGCCGGGACGATGTGCGGCGGCGGGGGCTGGGACCCGGGCGAGGCGACGGACGACACGCAGATGGCCGTTCTGGTCGCGGAGTCCCTGCTGGAGCGCGGCGGCCTCGACCTGCCCGACCTGTTCGACAGGTTCCGCCGGTGGGCGGCGGGCGAGCCGAAGGACATCGGCCTCCAGACGGAGGACGTGCTGACGAGCGGAGACCCGTGGGACACCGCGGCGGCGCTGCACTTCCAGATCAACGGCCGGGCGGCGGGCAACGGTTCACTGATGCGCGCCGCCACGTCCGCCGTGTACTTCGCCGGGTCCTGCCGGGCGGCGGACGGAGCGCGGGCACAGGCCGCCGCGCGGACGGCGACCATGGACGCGGCGCGCCGGATCGCCGCCCTGACACACGGCGACCGCGCGGCGTGGGAGGGCACCGCCGTGCTGCACGAACTGATCCGGACGGCCCTGGACGGCGCCGATCCGCTCACCGTCGTCCCGGACGCCCTGGCCGCCGTGCACCCGGACCACCGCGACCGCTGGGCCACCGCCCTCGCGCCGGAGTGGCACCCGGAGGCGGCGACGGAGTTCAACGGCGCGGTGTGGCCCTGCCTGGGCACCGCACTGTGGTCGCTGCGCACGACGCGTTCGTACGAGAGCGCCCTGGCGGCGGCGATCGACGCGGGCGGCGACACCGACACTGTGGCGGCCGTGACCGGGGCGCTGGCGGGCGCGGTGTACGGGTTCGGCGCGATCCCGTCGCGGTGGACCGGGCCGCTGCACGTCCCGCTGCCGGGGTACGGCGGCCGGGTGCTGCGCACACCGGATCTGGTGGCCTTGGCCGGGCGGCTGGACGGCCACCGGACCGATGCGATTCCTGCCGAAATTCAGCCGCCTCAAAACTACACATAAGGCACAAATAAGGGCAGAATGACATAGCAGGCCGCTTATCGCACAAGGCGCGTCCTGGCCTGCGGGAGCGAAGGAGACGAACCTCATGTCAAACGTCTCGCATGCCGGCCGTGACTTGGCCGGACACCCCGATGCCTCCGAAATGCGTGATCGTTACGCCCGCGTGATGGGTGGCCGCGATGTGGCGCTCGTGGACGGACCGGTGTTCCTGGTCGGCCTGTACTGCGCCATCTCGCCCTGGGTGCTGCACTTCACGACGAGCCAGACCACCCTGGTGAACCACAACCTGATCATGGGTATCGCGATCGCCGTGCTGGGCCTCGGGTTCACCGTGATGCCGCAACGGATGTACGGCCTGAGCTGGGCCATGTGCGCCATGGGCGTCTGGATGATCGTCTCGCCCTGGGTGGTGGGCAGCAGCCCGGACATGGGCGTCGTGCTCAACAACGTCATCATCGGCGGCCTGACCGTCCTCCTGGGGCTGGTCTGCACAGGAGCGTCGTTGAGGAGCAGCCGACGCCGGTCGTAGACCGCGCCCGACGGGCTGTGACGGCCCGCACCGTGGATCGTTCACGGTGCGGGCGTCCGCGTGCCGGGAAGGTGACGCACAGGGCACCCGGCCCCTCCGGGAGGCCGGCAGGACGACCGCAACTATTCATCCCCCTCACGGGTCTTGTGGGTTGACGGCAGCGGCCGGCGCCCTCCGGGGCAGCCGGCGGCGGCACTCGGAAACACAGGGACGGGAGTGGGCACATGGCGCGGCATCTGATGGCGTGTACGGCTCTGGCGACAGCTGTGGCGGCGGGGGCCCTGGTGGCACCCGCCGCCTTCGCCGCACCGGGTCACGGGGCGGCGGGGGCGTCGCAGACTCCGCGCGAAGCGGCCGCATCCGCTCCGGGCGACGTGGACGGGGACGGGTTCGGCGACCTCGCCGCGGGCGCCCCGGAAGGCACCGTCGCGGGGTACGCGAAGGCGGGCTACGTGTCCCTGGTGTACGGCACCGACCAGGGCATCCGGGTCACCCGCCACAAGGGCGTCACCCAGGACACGGCGGGAATACCTGGTGTGCCGGAGGCCGGTGACCGGTTCGGGTCCTCGGTGGCCATGGGCGACGTGGACGGCGACGGGTACAGCGACCTGGTGATCGGTTCGGGCGGCGAGGCCATCGGGACCGTGGCGGGCGCGGGCGCCGTGACGATCGTCTTCGGGGCCAAGGGCGGACTGAGCAGAGACGCCATCGCGTTCCACAATCCGAAGCCGGCCGCGCGCGAGGGGTTCGGCGACAATCTGACGGTCGGCGACTTCGACCACGACGGGCGGGACGACATCGCGGTCTCCACCGGGACGAAGGTGAACGTCGTACGCGGTGCCAGCAATCTGCGGGACATCGACGAACCGGCGATGACCGCGTTCGCCCCGCCCGGCGGCGGTGCCGGGATGGGTCCGATCGCCTCGGGCGACATCAACGGAGACGGCTACACCGACCTGGTCACGCAGGCCTACTTCGACGACGGGGCCGACGAGGGGACCCTGGCCGTGCTGCCGGGTTCGGCGCAGGGCCTGAAGACGACGCCGATCGGCCGGACGGGGCTGCCCTTCACCGGCTACAGCGTCGTGACCGGCGACATCACGGGCGACGGCCGCGACGACGTGGTCGTGGACACCACCGGTTCCGACGGCCCCGACGAGTTCCTGCTGCGCATGTTCCCGGGCACCGCCGCCGGGCTGGGCGCGGGTGTGCCCTACGGCGGCGCCGTGGAGCCGGGCACCGCGGGCGTCCTCGCCGACACCGACGGCGACGGGCACGCCGACCTGGTGACCGCCGTGGTGGGCGAGCCGGACTCCGACGGCATCCAGAACGCGGGGGCACTGACCGTCGTACCGGGGACGGCGACCGGGCTGGACGCGGCCCGCGCCCGGAAGCTGACCCTGGACTCGCCCGGGGTGATGGGAGTGATGGAGGGCAACGACCAGTTCGGGCGGTCGGTGACGGCCGGGGACTTCGACGCGGACGGCCGTGCGGACCTGGCGGTCGGCGCGCCCGGCAAGTACCTGGCGACGGGTGCGGTGAGCGTCATCCCGGGCTCGGCGACCGGACCGACCGGGGTGGGCTCGATCCTCTTCACCCCGGAATCGCTGGATCACCCGGCCGTGAAGGCGCGCTTCGGCTCAGCCGTCGGGGCGGCGACCACTCGCTGACGACGGCTCACGGGGGGGGCGGCGGCCGGTCCGCTCGGCGGCCGGCTCAAGCCCCTCCGGCAGGAGGTATCCGGGTCGGCGGTCGCCGTCGCGGACCTCGCGCCCCGCCTCACCCCACAGAGCTGTAGGCCACCACTCCCCGCAACACCTCGTCAACCGCCTTGCGGGCGTTCCGCCCCACCGAACTGCCCTCACGCGGAGCCGCGGCCGCCACCTGCCCCAGCACATCGATCACCTGCTTGCACCACCGTACGAAGTCCCCCGCAGGCATCTCCGCCTCGCGCAGCACCTCGTCCAGCGTTCGGCCGGACGCCCACATGTACACCGCCCAGGCGAAGCCGAGATCGGGTTCGCGCTGTCCGACCCCCTCCGCCTGGTTGATCTTGAAGTCCTCCTCCAGGGCATCGAGCCGCCCCCAGATCCGGACCATCTCGCCCATCGCCGTCTTCGCCGGCCCGGACGGCAGCTTGGGCGCCACCGCGTCATCGGACTGCCGCGCTTCGAACACCAACGCCGAAACGCACGCGGCGAGTTCGGCGGGGTTCAGCCCCTCCCACACACCCGCCCGCAGGCACTCGCTCGCCAGCAGGTCCAGCTCGCCGTACAGCCGGGCCAGCCGCCGCCCGTGCTCGGTGACCTCGCTGCCCCGCAGGTAGTCGAGCTCGGTGAGCAGGGCCACGATCCGGTCGAAGGTCCGGGCGATCGTGTTGGTGCGCCCCTCGATGCGGCGCTCCAGCTGCTGGGTGTCCCGCTGGAGCCTGTGGTACCGCTCGGCCCACCGCGCGTGGTCCTCGCGCTCGTCGCACCCGTGGCAGGGGTGGGCGCGCAACTCGGCCCGGTAGCGCGCGATCTCGCGGTCGTCGGCGGCGACGGACCGCTCCTTGCGGTGCCGGTCCGGCACGATGTGGCCGGCCTTGGTGCGCAGCGCGGACGCCAGATCGCGGCGCGACTGCGGCGAGCGCGGGTTGAACGACTTCGGGACGCGCATCCGCTCCAGCGCCTCCACCGGCACCGGGAAGTCGATCGAGGCCAGCCGCTTGACCTGCCGTTCGGCCGTCAGCACCAACGGCCGCGGCCCGTCGTGGTATTCGAGCCCGCGATGTCCGTGCCCGTTGGTCCGCCCGGCGGGCAGCCCGGGGTCCAGGACGAGCGCCAGTCCGGCGAACTTCCCGGTCGGCACATGGATGACATCGCCGGGCTTGAGCTTCTCCAGGGACGCAGCCGCCGCGGCCCGCCGCTGCGACGCACCGTGCTTGGCGAGCTCCGTCTCCCGGTCCTTGAGGTCGCGGCGCAGCCGCGCGTACTCCTCGAAGTCACCGAGGTGGCAGGTCATTCCCTCCTTGTAGCCTTCCAGGCCCTCCTCGTTCTTCTGGACCTGGCGGGAGATCCCGACCACCGACCGGTCCGCCTGGAACTGGGCGAACGAGGTTTCCAGCAGCTCCCGCGAACGGTGCTTACCGAACTGCTGCACCAGGTTCACGGCCATGTTGTAGGAGGGGCGGAAGCTGGAGCGCAGCGGATACGTACGCGTACCCGCGAGTCCGGCCAGTGCTCCCGGGTCCATGCCGCGCTGCCAGAGCACCACCGCGTGGCCCTCGACGTCGATCCCGCGCCGCCCGGCCCGGCCCGTCAGCTGGGTGTACTCGCCGGGGGTGATGTCCGCGTGCTGCTCGCCGTTCCACTTGACGAGCTTCTCCAGGACCACGGAGCGGGCGGGCATGTTGATGCCGAGCGCCAGCGTCTCCGTCGCGAAGACCGCCTTCACGAGCCCGCGTACGAAGAGCTCCTCGACGACCTCCTTGAAGGTCGGCAGCATCCCGGCGTGGTGCGCGGCGATGCCCCGCTCCAGGCCTTCGAGCCATTCGTAGTAGCCGAGGACATGGAGGTCCTCGGCGGGGATGGACGCCGTGCGCTCCTCGACGATCTCCCGCACCAGCCGGCGCTTGTCCTCGTCGTTGAGCCGGAGTCCGGCGTGCAGGCACTGCTGCACGGAGGCCTCGCAGCCGGCCCTGCTGAAGATGAACGTGATGGCGGGCAGCAGCCCCTCGGCGTCCAGCCGGTCGATGACCTCGGGCCTCGACGGCGTCCAGATACGGCTGCGCTGACGCCGCTCCCGCTCGCGGTCCGCCTCGCGCACCATCTTTCCGCGCCGGCGCTCGCGCGGGTTGTATCCGCGCTGGTTCTCCATGCGGGCGAGCCGGACGAGGTCGGGGTTGACCTCGCGGCGTCCGACACCGCGGCCGCCGTGGTCGCTCTCCTCCTCGAAGAGGTCGTACATCCGGCGGCCGGCCAGCACGTGCTGCCAGAGCGGCACCGGCCGGTGCTCGGAGACGATCACCGCGGTGTCACCGCGGACGGTGTCCAGCCAGTCGCCGAACTCCTCGGCGTTGGACACGGTCGCCGACAACGACACCAGCGTCACGGATTCGGGCAGGTGGATGATCACTTCCTCCCACACCGCGCCCCGGAAGCGGTCGGAGAGGTAGTGCACCTCGTCCATCACCACATAGCCGAGGCCGACCAGCGCCTGGGAGCCCGCGTACAGCATGTTCCGCAGGACCTCGGTGGTCATGACGACCACCGGGGCATCGGCGTTGACACTGTTGTCACCGGTGAGCAGGCCCACCTTGTCCGCGCCGTAGCGCTTGGCCAGGTCGGCGAACTTCTGGTTGGAGAGGGCCTTGATCGGCGTGGTGTAGAAGCACTTGCGGCCCTGCTCCAGGGCGAGGTGCACGGCGAATTCACCGACGATCGTCTTGCCCGAGCCGGTCGGGGCCGCGACGAGCACGCCCTTGCCGGCCTCCAGCGCCGCGCAGGCCTCGATCTGATAGGGGTCCAGATCGAATTCGTACATCTCGCGGAACGGCCCGAGCGCGGTCGCCTGCTCGGCGGCTCGGATCCGGGAAGCCTGGTATCGCTCAGCTGGTGAGAGGTCCTCTGTCATCTTGTCCACGAGCCTACCCGCCGCCTCTGACAGTGACGCGATCTTTAATTCACCGAGGCGGAACCGGCCCCGAGCACCCTGGCGGCGCCCCGTACGCAGCTCGCGGTCAGCGGCAGCGCACCGAGCGGTTCACCGTCCGCGTACGCGGTGACACCGACGGCTTCGAGCGTGATCGAGGAGACCCGGTGCACGGTGACGACCGGGTGCCCGAGATGGGTGCCCTTGTAGACCTTGGGGAACACCTTGAGCAGGGTGGTGCGGCTGCAGTCGCCGACGACCGTCACGTCGAACAGCCCGTCGTCCATGACGGCGTCCGCGCAGATCCGCATGCCGCCGCCGTACGTCGATCCGTTGCCGACGGCTATGAGCGTCGCCTCGATCTCCCGGACCGGACCACCGTCCAGGCTCAGGCGGTAGGCGATGGGCCTGAACGCGGCGAGTTCGGCGAGGATCGCCAGGTCGTACTTGAACCGGCCGCCGGCCCAGCGCATCCGGTTGCCGCGGTCGTTGACCCGGGAGTCGAAGCCGGAGGCGAGCACGGACCCGAACCACCGGTCGCCGACCAGTCCGAGGTCGATCTCGCGGACGACGCTCCCCTTGAGCGCCTCGGCGGCCAGCCGGCCGGCCGCGGCCGGATCCCGTATCGGCAGCCCGAGTGCGCGGGCGAAGTCGTTCCCGGTGCCGACGGCCACGACGCCGAGCGGTGTCCGTGTCCCGGCGACGGCCTGCAGGGCGAGGGACGCCATCCCGTCCCCGCCGACGGCGATCAGCGCGCCGGTCCCCCCGGCGACCGCCTCGCGCGCCCGGCGCAGCGCGTCGTCGGCATCCTCACCGAGGACCGTACGGACGGAGAATCCGGCGTCCCGCAACGCGGAGGCGGCCGGCTGCGCGGCGTGCGCGCCCCGGCCGCGTCCTGCGGTGGGATTGACGAAAAGGGTGATCTCGCTGGTCACCCGGGGGACCTTACAAGGTCAGGTGATGTCGTCATAACCGTTCGACCGCGGCGATCTTCCGCCGTCCCGTTCCCCGTCCGCCTGTTCCGGCAGGGAGGGCCGCGACGCCGGCACGTTGTCCATGTCGCCGATGTCATCGGGGGTGAGATCCAGCTCCGACGCCTCGTCGTCGTCCAGCTCGGCGTCGGGGTTGTTCCGTCGCTTTCGCCGGTCGTTGACCATGCAGATGCCGAGCGCGAGGAAGTAGAGCAGCACGATCGGCGCTGCCAGCGTGATCATCGTCAGCGGGTCACCCGTAGGCGTGGCCACCGCGGCGAAGATCGTGATGCCCATGACCATGGCGCGCCACCAGGACGCGAGCCGCTTGGCCGAGAGCACTCCGGTGAAGTTCAGCAGAACGAGCAGGAGTGGCAGCTCGAAGGCGAGACCGAACACGATCACCATGCGCGTGACGATGTTGAGGTAGTCGTCGACAGGCAGCAGGTTCGTCGTGTTGTCCGGAGTGAAACCGAGCAGAACCGCGGCGGTCTGCGGCATCAGGAGGTAGGCGAGCGCCGCACCCACGAGGAACAGCGGTACGCCCACGCCGACGAAGCTGAGTGCGTACTTCTTCTCGTGCTTGTGCAGACCCGGGGCCAGGAACGCCCAGAGCTGGTAGAGCCAGACCGGAGTGGAGAACACCACGCCTGCCATGAGGGAGACCTTGAGCGCGATGGAGAACGGACCGACCAGGCCGTTCACTGTCATCTCCGCGCACGGCCGGCCGTTGATCTGCTTGGGCCCGCCGTTGCTGCAGCCGACCGATCCCAGGATCGGATGGATCAGGAAGTCGATCAGTTCCTTGTAGAAAAAGGCTGTGACCGATGTGATGACGATGACCGCCAGGACCGCGATCAGCAGTCGGTTACGCAACTCACGCAGGTGATCAGCGAGAGGCATCCGCCCCTCGCCGTCCTTCTCCTGCTTGCGGGCAGACTTGAGCAACCCACTTCCCTCGTCTCGTGCGGCAGCTGCCGAGGAACCGTCAGCTGTCAGCTCTGGGTGGTGGGCTTCGCTTCATTCACGGGGCGGGAGCTCGTGACATCACCGGGCGCGGCCTGAATGGTGCGCGCGGCGGCGGGCTGCTGGGCCGTCTGGTCGGCGGCTGCTTCCGTCGTGGCCGTCGCCGCCGGCTCGTCGTCCTTCCGCATCGCCTTGGCCTCGCTCTTGAGGATGCGAGCCGACTTGCCCAGCGAACGGGCCATGTCAGGAAGCTTCTTGGCACCGAACAACAGCAGAACGACAGCGATGATCAGAACGATCTCTAGAGGCTTCAGATTGCCCATGATGTGCTTCCTTCTCGCTGAGGCGGCTGGAGGTGGGCTCGCTGCCCTTGGGCCGGACACGCATCCGACCAATTTGCCGGGAGCGATCGTAACCCGCAGGAGTAAACGCGAGGCAATGCCCGTGCATACTTTGGATAGCGGCCAGCACCTCCCTGCCCGGGCCGCCACCAGCAGCGTACCCTCCGAAACTGAGAAACAGGAGGCCGCGCCCGCCCGGATCGAGCAGGCCGCCTACCTCAGGGTTTCGCCTGTGGCCGCGAGATCCGTGGCCGCGTGCTCCAGGTCCTCGGCGGCCCGGTTGATGCGCTCGGTGGTACGCGTCACCTGGTGACCGAGCCGCTGGGCCTCGATGAAGACCTTGATGGCCAGCACGCCCAGGACGGCGATTCCGAGGAACCCCAGGGCGATGGCGAGCATGGGCCAGAACATGTGCAGAGCCTCGATGTTTCTCGTGTCCGGGTAACCGTCGTCCGATGTTCCGGGTGTCCGTCGTCCGATGTTCTGACGGCCGGTGTCCTGTGCAGGCCGGTGCGGTCTGTCTAACGGCCGGTGTGCAGGCGCAGCGTCCGGACGCCGCCGTCGGTGAGGAGCTCGACTATCCGCTCCCCCGCGGGTCTGCGGACGGCGGCGTCGCAGTCGGGGCAGGTGAAGGAGTAGAACGTCGTCCGGCTGGTGGCGCCGATCGCGAGCCGGATGGCGCCCGCCGCCAGCTCGAACCGTGCGCGGCAGTCCGGGCAGGCGGCCCTGAACCGTACGGACTCGGGAACGACGACGGTCGGGACCGAAGAGACATCCGACACCACGGACAGGTTGCTCATATCTCCTCCGCCGTCCCTCAGGCCGGGCCGTCGTAGGCGGTGAGTGCCGCTCGGGCCGCCTTCTGCGCGCTCTGCGCCAGCTCCGGCGGCGAGACGATGCGCCCCTCCCGGCCGAGCCGGAGCCCGAGGCGGCGCAGCGAGGCGGGGTCGGGGGTCCGCAGGGTGATCCGCAGACCGCCGTCGGGCAGCTCCTCGGCGCTGTCGTGCGGGTAGTACTCGGCGACCCAGCGCCCGCCGGGACCGACCTCGACCACGACCTCCGGATCCTCGGCGGCGGGCTGGACCAGACCCTCCGACAGATCCCGCAGCTCCAGCTCGGGCGGCGCGGCCGGCTCGTCGAGCAGCCGGATCTCGGCGACCCGGTCGAGGCGGAAGGTACGCCGGTCCTCGGAGGACCGGCACCACGCCTCCATATAGGTGTGCCCGACGGCGAAGAGCCGGATCGGGTCCACCTCACGCTCGGTGAGCTCGTCGCGCGCGGGCGAGTAGTAGCGCAGCCAGAGCCGGCGCCGCTCGGAGATCGCCCGGTCCACATCGGCGAAGACGCCGCCTTCGGACTCGAAGGTGACCGAGAGCCGGGAGCTCGCCGCCCCCACCTCACCGGCCGCGGCCTCCAGCTTGGCGGTGGCGCGCAGCAGTGCCTGCCGGTCGCTCTCCCGCAGTCCGGGCAGCGTCGCGACGGCGCGGGCGGCGACCAGCAGGGCCGTCGCCTCGTCGGCGGCGAGCCGGAGCGGCTCCGCGACATCGTCCGGGTTGTGCCACCAGATCCGGTCGCCGTCGGTGTCGATGTCCAGCAGATCGCCGCCGCGGAAGCTGGTCCCGCACATGGGCAGGACGTCGAGGTCCGAGATGAGCTCGTCCTCGGTGATCCCGAAGGCCCGCGCGACGTCCTGGACGTGGGCGCCGGGGCGCTCGCGCAGGTAGGTCACCAGGGAGAGCATCCGGCGGGTCTGGTCGATGGCGTTCGTGGCCATGAATACGGTCCCCTCAGTCCTTGGCCACGGCGCGCAGCCGGTCCACCACATCGGCCCGCAGATCCGCAGGTTCCTGTACGACCACGTCCGGGCCGAACTCGACGAGCCAGGCGTCCAGACCGTGTCCGTACGGAATCTCCAGCTCCTCCCACCCGTTCCCGAGCTCCCGGACCGATATCGCGCGGGCCCGCAGCGGGTAGCCGGAGTCGGCCCGCAGCCTGATCAGTGCGGTACGGGTCGCCGTCTCCCCCGCCCAGCTCTCGACGGTCTCGCGGACCGTGACGACGTCGGGCACCTCGGCGGTGAACGCGCCGGCCCTGGAGCGCACCTTGCCGGCGATCCGGGAGAGCCGGAACACCCGCTCGGCGCCCCGGTCCCGGTCCCAGCCGGCCAGGTACCAGTGCCCGCGCCAGCACTCCAGCGTCCACGGCTCGACCTGGCGCTGCTCGGGGCGGGCGGCGTTGGCCTTGCGGTAGTCGAAGGTCACCGGCCGGCGGTCCCGGCAGGCCAGCATCAGCGGTTCGAACGCGGCCTCGTGGACGGGGATACGGGGTTCGAGGGCGCTGTGCACCTCGTACGCGTCCTCGGCCTCCGGCATGCCCGCCGCCCGCAGCTTCTGCAGGGCGCCGCTGGCCGCGCCGGCCAGCCGGGCCTGCTGCCAGACCTTGGCGGCCAGTCCGAGTGCGGCGGCCTCCTCGGCGTCCAGCGTGATCGGGGGCAGCCGGTTGCTGTCGCGGCGGGCGAGATAGCCGGTGTCGCCGTCCAGGTTCTCCACGGTCTCGATGACCAGACCGAGCTCGCGCAGATCGTCCTTGTCGCGCTCGAACATCCGATTGAAGGCGTCGTCGGAGCCCGCCTCCAGATAGGCCTCGATGGAACCGCGCAGTTCGCGCTTGCTGAGCGGGCGCCGGGTCCCCAGCAGACACAGCGCCAGGTTCATCAGCCGCTCGGCCTTGGCAATCGCCATCGACGCCCTTTCTGTTTTGCTCTACGACCGTCGACCGTACCGCTCCGGGGGGCCCGGACGAAAGCGAGGGCCCGTGCCTTGCGGCACGGGCCCTGGCATCGCACACAAGTGCGGGATCAGACAGCGACCAGGTCGCAGACGAAGATCAGCGTCTCGCCGGGCGCGATGGTGCCGACGCCGCGGTCACCGTACGCCAGGTGCGCGGGGATGGTCAGCTGGCGACGGCCGCCGACCTTCATGCCCTGCACGCCCTGGTCCCAGCCCTTGATGACCTGGCCGCCACCGAGCTGGAACTTGAGCGGAGCGCCGCGGTTCCAGGAGGCGTCGAACTCCTCACCGGTGGAGAAGGCCACGCCCACGTAGTGGACGGAGACGGTCTGGCCGGCCTGGGCGACCGCGCCGTCGCCTTCCCAGATCTCCTTGATCTCCAGGTCGGCCGGCGGCTCGCCACCCGGGAAGTCGATCTCGGGCTTCTCGATGCTCACTGACTTTGCTCCTCTAAATGATGAACTGGGCAACCGGGACAGTCTTACATCTTCGCCAGGATGTCCACGGCGAAGACGAGCGTCGAGTTCGCCGGGATGGACTGCTGCGCCTTGCTGCCGAAGGCCTGGTCCGGCGGGACGACGAGCAGCACACGGCTGCCGATCTTCTTCCCGATCAGGCCGTTCTTGAGTCCCTTGAGGGTGACCTGGGCCAGCGGGAAGGTCTGCGTCTTGCCCGTCGCGTAGGTGCTGTCGAACGTCTTGCCGTCCTTCCACAGCAGACCCACGTAGTTCACGACGACGCTGTCGGTCTCCTTGACGACCTCGCCCTTGGACTCCAGGACGTAGTTGGAGACCAGCTTCTTGGGCGGGGTGGACTTGCTGGGGATCTTGACCGTCGGCGCCTTGCCGTCCGTGTTCGTGCCCACCTTCGGCAGGTCGACGTTGTCCTGGGCGACCTCGCTGCCCTTGGCGGACGCCGGGATCTGCTTCGCCTTCAGGATGTCGACGACGAAGACGAGCGTGGCGTTCGGCTTGATGTCGCCCTGGCCCTGATCGCCGTAACCGAGGTCCGGCGGGATGACCAGCTCGACCCTGCTGCCGACCTTCTGGCCGACGAGGCCCTTGTCCCAGCCCTGGATGACCATGCCGGCGCCGAGCGTCAGGTCGAACGGCTGCTTGCGGTCGAAGCTGTTGTCGAACGGCTTGGTGGAGTCCCACGCCTGCCCGAGGTAGTTGACCTGGATCGCGTCGCCGTTCTTGAGCTTCGCGCCGTCACCCTCACTGACGACGTTGGTCTTCAGCTCCTTGGGCGGCGTTCCCGTGCCCTTGGCCACGGTGGGCTTCTCGCCGAACTTCGCGCCCGCGGTGATGGCGGGGAATCCGTCCTTGGTGGGGGCGGACGCGGAGGCGGAAGCGGAGGCGGATCCCTTGTCTTCGCTGCCGCAGGCCGCTGACAGCAGCAGCAGGGGGACGACTAGAAGGCCGGCAAGTCGGCGCACTGGTTCCTCAGATCTCAGACGACACATTTGTTACGCGGTCCCGGACACTCTAGGGCGTGCGCAGGGCCCCGTACGAGGAACGTACGGGGCCCGAGTCGCGCCAGGGCCTGTCGACAGGCCCTGGGAGCCGAGGCACTTCCTGCACCGAATCACATACCCGCGATCAGCTTCTCCACTCGGTCGTCCACGGAACGGAACGGGTCCTTGCACAACACCGTCCGCTGCGCCTGGTCGTTGAGCTTGAGGTGGACCCAGTCGACGGTGAAGTCCCGCCGCTGCTCCTGGGCCCGCCGGATGAAGTCGCCGCGCAGCCTCGCCCGGGTGGTCTGCGGGGGCACCGACTTGCCCTCGAAGATCTTCAGGTCGTTGCAGATGCGGGCCGCCTGCCCCCTGCGCTCCAGCAGGTAGTACAGGCCGCGGCGGCGATGGATGTCGTGGTAGGCGAGGTCTATCTGGGCGACCCGCGGATTCGACATGGTCATGTTGTGCTTGGCCCGGTAGCGCTCGATGAGCTTGTACTTCATGACCCAGTCGATCTCGGTACCGATCCGGTCGAGGTCCTCGGCCTCGATCGCGTCGAGCGTGCGGCCCCACAGTTCGAGGACCTTCTCGACGTTGCCCGTACGGATGCCGCGACGGTCGACGAAGTCCACGGCCTTCTCGTAGTACTCGCGCTGTACCTCGATGGCGGATGCCTCGCGGCCACTGGCGAGGCGCACCTTGCGCTGCCCCGTGGTGTCGTGGCTGACCTCGCGGATCGCCCGGATGGGGTTCTCCAGGGTCAGATCCCGCATCACCGTGCCCGCCTCGATCATGCGGAGCACCAGGTCGGTCGCGCCGACCTTGAGCAGCATGGTCGTCTCGGACATGTTGGAGTCGCCGACGATGACGTGGAGGCGGCGGTACCGCTCCGCGTCCGCGTGCGGTTCGTCCCGGGTGTTGATGATCGGACGGGAGCGTGTCGTCGCGGAACTGACACCCTCCCAGATGTGCTCGGCACGCTGGCTGACGCAGTAGACGGCGCCCCGCGGGGTCTGCAGCACCTTGCCGGCACCGCAGATCAGCTGCCTCGTGACGAGGAAGGGAATGAGGATGTCCGCGAGCCGGGAGAATTCTCCGTGCCGGGCCACGAGGTAGTTCTCATGACATCCGTAGGAGTTTCCAGCCGAGTCGGTGTTGTTCTTGAAAAGATAGACGTCGCCCGCGATTCCCTCCTCGTGCAGACGGCGTTCGGCGTCGACAAGCAGGCCTTCGAGAATGCGCTCGCCGGCCTTGTCGTGAGTGACCAGCTCGGTCAGATTGTCGCATTCGGGGGTTGCATATTCCGGATGCGATCCCACGTCGAGGTAGAGGCGGGCGCCGTTCCGCAGAAAGACATTGCTGCTGCGGCCCCATGACACAACACGGCGGAAGAGGTAGCGCGCCACTTCATCAGGAGACAGTCGGCGCTGTCCCCTGAACGTGCACGTGACGCCGTACTCGTTCTCCAGCCCGAAAATGCGGCGGTCCATGACTGAACATTACGCCTGATGGCCCGAGCTGAAACCGGGTTCGACGGCACCGTTTCGATCATTTTCCGATCCTCGCACCGCAACAGCACTACGCCCGGGAGCTGCGAGGACCTTTCCGGTGGCCAGCAGAACCAGCAGCGCGGCCACTCCACCGGCCCCCGCGACGGCGAAGCTCCACGCCGTCCCGCCCAGTTCCACGGCCGGGCCCGCCACGGCCGTCCCGGCCGCCGCGCCCACCCCGAACGTCGTCACGAGCCAGGAGAACGCCTCCGTCACCGTGCCCCGCGGGGCGTGCCGGTCGACGACGATGAATGAGCAGGCGATCGCGGGTGCCAGGAACACCCCGGCGACGCCGGCCAGCACGGTCATCGCCACCACGCCGGGGGTCAGCGTCAGCGGCAGATAGCCGAGCGCGAGCAGCGCCACGATCACCCGCAGCCGGCGCTCGGGCGGCCCCGACCACTGGCGCGCCCCGTAAACCACGCCGCCGATCAGCGCACCGAGCCCCAGCGCGGCCATCAGCCAGCCGTAGACGGACTCCTGGCCCCGGTCGTCGGCGTACGCCACGCCCGCCACCGTGATCGAGCCCAGCGCCAGTCCGACGAAGAAGAAGGATCCGAGCAGCACCAGCAGCCCCGGCGAGCGGAGGGCGCCCAGCCAGTGCGCCTCGCGCGGCGCGGAACGCCAGGTCCTGGACGGCTCGGACAGCACGACGGAGAGCGCCCCCAGGACCCCGATCGCGTTGATGACGAGCAGCGCGGCGGCGGGCGACCAGAGGGAGACCAGCAGGGTCACCAGCAGCGGCCCCACCGTGAACATGACCTCCTGCGCGACCGCGTCCATGGCGTACGCCCGGTGCACCCGGTCCTCGCCGCCCAGGACGCTGGGCCACAGGGCCCGCAGGCCGCCCTCCAGGGGCGGTGTGGCCACCCCGGCCAGGGCCACGGCCCCGTAGGCGAGCGGCAGCGACCCGAAGCCCGCCACGGCGAGCAGGGCCATGCCGAGTGCGGACAGGACGGCGGCGGGCAGCTGGACGCGCGGCTGGCCGTACAGGTCCACGGCGCGGCCCAGCAGCGGCTGCCCGACCGCCGTGCCCAGGCCGTACACCGCGGCGAGCGCGCCCGCGAGGGCGTAGCTGCCGCCCTCCGCACGGGTGAACAGCACGATCGCGATGGGGGCGGTGCCGTTCGGCAGCCGCCCCACGAGGGTGCCCGTCAGCAGCCGGGCGGCGTGCCGCGCCCGGAGGATGTCCAGATATCCCGCGGCCATGTCCCGCCCCTCTCCCTGGGACGCCTTCCGGCCACCCGAGGTTTTACGTATAACTTCCGGGTTCATACGTACCATGTGGCCAGTCGGCGGGTCCACCCCACGGCGCCTGCCCCGACCGGCCCGGAGGCCCGAGTGACCAGCCCAGCACAGCCGGCCCCGGCCCGGCCCACCAGCCGTGACGTGGCACGGGCCGCAGGTGTCTCCCAGGCCACCGTCTCCCTGGTCCTCGGCGACAAGTGGCGGGGCAGGGTCTCCGAGGCCACCGCGGACCGCGTGCGGGAGGCCGCCCGCGGCATCGGCTACCGGCCGAATCTCGCCGCCCGCAATCTGCGCCTGGGCCGCACCAGGACCGCCCTGCTCGTCGTCCCGGCCCTCACCAACGAGTTCTTCGCCCGGGTGTACACCGGGGCCGCCGCGGTCGCCGCCGAACACGGCTTCGGCGTCGTCCTCTACCCCTCGCCCGACGGCACCGGCCCGGCCCGGGACCCGTTCGCCTCGGCCCGCGCCGCACTCGACGGGGTGATCGCCTCCTCCATGGCCGCCGACGCCCTGGGCGCCCTGCACGGGGCGGGTCTGCCCCTGGTCATGCTCGACAGCGATCCCTCGGCCCCGGGTCCGGCGGCCCGGGTCAACCTCGATGTCGCCGACGGGATGCGCCAGGTGACGGAGCACCTGCTCGCTCTCGGTCACCGCCGCTTCGTCCATCTCGCCTCGGCCGTCGACACCTGGACGTTCACCGTCCGCGCCGGAGCCGTCCGGGACGCGCTGCGCGGCGTGCCCGGCACCGGCCTGCACACCGTGCCGGCGGCCCTGGACGTACGGGCCGGCCGAGAGGCCGCGGAACGCGCGCTGGCCCTCCCCGGACCCCGCCCCACCGCCGTCGTCTGCGACGACGACATCCTGGCCGCGGGCGCCTGCAAGGCCGCCCGCCGGCTCGGGCTGCGGGTACCGGACGACGTCTCCGTGACCGGCTTCGACGATCTGGCCCTGGCCACGGCCGTGGAGCCGGAACTCACCACCGTGCGGCTGCCGGCCGAGCAGGTCGGCGAACGCGGCATGCGCGCCCTGCTGGCCGTTCTGGAGGGCCGCACGGCCGAAACCGGCAGCCTGCCGGTGCACCTGGTGGTCCGCGGCTCGTCCGCTCCCGCGCCCGCGGACCGGCGCTCATGACAGAGCCCCGGCCCGCCGGGGAGGCGGACCGGGGCGCAGACACCCAGCGGAACGGGCTACTCCACGTCCCCACCGGAATCGGTGGAGCCGGTTGCGCCCTTGGAGTCGGTTGCGTCCTTGGAGTCGGTGGAAGCCTGGCTGTCGGCGGCGGCCTTCTTCCCGCTCGACTTGCCACTCGACTTGCCACTCGGCTTACCGGTGTCCGTCGCGGCGGCGGTGTCGTCGCCGTCCTCCGTGTCCGAGGGGGCGTCCGTCGGCGTCGAGCCGGCGCCGTCCGCCTCCAGCAGCCGGGCGAGCTGCCGGCCGACGATCCGCTTGAACTTGCGCTGCTGCGGCCTCGTACGGTCCAGGACCGCGACCTCGAGCCGCTCCGCGGGGATCTCCCGCTCGCTGCCGTTGGGGTCGCGTGACAGCGCCTGCACCGCCAGCTTCAGCGCCTCGGCGAGCGACATCCCGTCACGGTGCCGCTGGTCGAGGAAGGTGCTGATCTGCTCCGCGTTGCCACCGACGGCGACCGAGCCGTGCTCGTCCACGATCGAGCCGTCGTGCGGCAGCCGGTAGATCTGGTCACCGTCCGCCGCCGCGCCCACCTCGGCGACGACCAGCTCCACCTCGTACGGCTTCTCGGCCGCACTGGAGAAGATGGTGCCGAGTGTCTGCGCGTAGACATTCGCCAGTCCACGGGCCGTCACGTCGTCACGGTCATAGGTGTATCCGCGCAGATCCGCATACCGCACACCGCCGATGCGGAGATTCTCGTACTCGTTGTACTTACCGGCGGCGGCGAAACCGATCCGGTCATAGATCTCGCTGAACTTGTGCAGCGCACGGGACGGGTTCTCGCCGACGAACACAATGCCGTCGGTGTACTGCAGCACAACCAGGCTGCGACCACGGGCGATGCCCTTCCGGGCGTATTCCGCCCGGTCGGCCATGGCCTGCTGAGGTGAGACATAGAACGGCGTCGACACCGGCTATCCGTCCCTTTCTGTCAGTGACAAGAGCATCGAAGAAGCCTGGGAACGAGGGGATTCAGAGCAGCTCGGCGCGCGGGCCGTCGGGCTGTTCCATCCTTCGTTCCAGAACCGAGCGGGCGATGTCGGCGGATTCCGTCTCGGTCAGCTTCCGGAAACCCTCGTCGGTGATGACGGTGATGATCGGATAGATACGCCGGGCCACGTCCGGTCCGCCGGTCGCCGAGTCGTCGTCCGCCGCGTCGTACAGCGCCTGCACGACCAGGGTGAGCGTCTGTTCCTCCGTCAGGTCCTCGCGCCAGAGCTTCTTCATGGAGCCGCGGGCGAAGATCGACCCGGAGCCCGTGGACGCGTAGCCCTGCTCCTCGGAACGGCCTCCGGTGACGTCGTAGGAGAAGATCCGGCCGCGCTCACGGTCGACGTCGTAGCCGGCGAAGACCGGCACCACGGCGAGACCCTGCATGGCCATCGCCAGATTGCTCCGGATCATCGTGGAGAGCCGGTTGGCCTTGCCCTCCAGGGAGAGCTGGGCGCCCTCGACCTTCTCGAAGTGCTCCAGTTCCAGCTGGAACAGCTTGACCATCTCCACGGCCAGACCGGCCGTACCGGCGATACCCACCGCCGAGTACTCGTCGGCCGGGAAGACCTTCTGGATGTCGCGCTGCGCGATCATGCTGCCCATGGTCGCCCGCCGGTCACCGGCGAGGACCACGCCACCGGGGAACGACGCCGCGACGATCGTCGTCCCGTGCGGAGCCTCGATGGCGCCCTTCATGGGCGGCAGCTGCCGGTTGCCCGGCAGCATCCCGGGCGCCTGGTCGGTCAGGAAGTCCATGAAGGAGGACGATCCCGGCGTCAGGAAGGCAGCTGGTAGACGCCCGGTGCTACGAGTGTTGGCTTCCACGCGTTTCCCTCCAGGTAAGCGATGGCCCTGCACAAGGTGTCAGGATCATCTCCCAACTTGCCGATGGCCGAATTGCAGTTGAAGCACAGTACGCCTCGGACCCTACCCGTCTCGTGGCAGTGATCCACATGTACGGCGGGAGCAGCTGAACTGATCGTGCGGCCACCCCGGGGCGTGCGTTCCTCCCCTTCGGCAGGTGCCGCTGCCGGCCGTGCTCGGCCCGGCACTCCCGGCAGTACGCCTGCCACCCATCACGGGATGCCCTGTCGTCGGCAGAGGCACCCCGTGGTGGGAACGTGGCTGCGTGATCAGTTCTGCGAGCGGCTCACGTCGGACATGCCGTACTACTCGCCACCCTTTTGGACAAATGATCGAACGAAGTCCTCGGCGTTGGCCTCGAGGACGTCGTCGATCTCGTCGAGAACGTCGTCGACGTCGTCGCTCAGCTTCTCCTGTCGCTCCTGGAGGTCCTCGGAAGCCTGCGCTTCCTGCGCCTGCTCCTCGGCCCCCTCGGTGGAGCGCGTCGCCTTCTGCTGTCCGCCGCCGGTGTCCTTGGTCGCCATATAGCTCACCCCGCTCGGTTCGAAGCACTTGATCAGACCCTACCTACGGGGTCCGACATTGGCCCGGTACTTGTCTCAACGTCCGGAGGTCATCGGAATGATTCCCAGCCCGCGGCCCTTTCAGCCGCCCGTCAGCACCCGGACCAGCTCTTCCGCGGTACGACAGCGGTCCAGGAGATCCTTGACGTGTTCACGGGTGCCCCGGAGCGGCTCCATGGTGGGTACCCGCTGCAACGAGTCGTGACCCGGGAGGTCGAAGATGACCGAATCCCAGGAGGCCGCCGCGACGTCGTCCGCGTACTGCTCCAGACAGCGTCCGCGGAAATACGCCCTGGTGTCCTCCGGAGGCGCTGTACGGGCCTGCTCGACCTCGTTCTCGTCCAGCAGGCGCTTGATCCTGCCGCGGGCCGCCAGACGGTTGTAGAGGCCCTTGTCGGCCCGTACGTCGGCGTACTGGAGGTCCACCAGATGCAGGCGGGGCGCGTCCCAGCCGAGGTTGTCGCGGCGCCGGTAGCCCTCCATGAGCTCCCGCTTGGCGATCCAGTCCAGCTCGCCCGACAGGCTCATCGGATCGGTCTCCAGCCGGTTGAGCGTGTCCTCCCAGCGGACCAGGATGTCCTTGGTCTGCTCGTCGGCGTCCGCCCCGTACCGCTCCTCGACGTACTTGCGGCCGAGCTCGAAGTACTCCATCTGGAGCTGCACAGCGGTGAGTGTCCGCCCGCTGCGCAGCGTGACCAGCTGCTGGAGATCCGGGTCGTGGGAGACCTGGTGCAGCGTGCGCACCGGCTGGTCGACGGCCAGGTCGACGTTGATGAAGCCGTCCTCGATCATGGAGAGGACCAGCGAGGTGGTGCCCAGCTTGAGATAGGTGGAGATCTCCGAGAGATTCGCGTCGCCGATGATCACATGCAGCCGGCGGTACTTCTCGGCGTCCGAATGGGGCTCGTCGCGGGTGTTGATGATCGGGCGCTTGAGCGTGGTCTCCAGGCCGACCTCGACCTCGAAGTAGTCGGCGCGCTGGCTGATCTGGAAGCCGTGCTCGTGGCCGTCCTGGCCGATTCCGACCCGCCCCGCTCCGGTGAAGACCTGGCGCGAGACGAAGAACGGGGTCAGATGGCGCACGATGTCCGAGAACGGGGTCTCCCGCTTCATCAGATAGTTCTCGTGCGTCCCGTACGAGGCGCCCTTGTTGTCGGTGTTGTTCTTGTAGAGGTGGATCGGCTGGGCGCCGGGCAGCTGGGCCGCGCGTTCGGCGGCCTCGGCCATGATCCGCTCGCCGGCCTTGTCCCAGAGGACGGCGTCCCTGGGGTTGGTGATCTCCGGGGAGCTGTACTCGGGGTGTGCGTGGTCGACGTAGAGCCGTGCCCCGTTGGTGAGGATGACATTGGCCAGGCCGATGTCCTCGTCCGTGAGCTGGCTGGAGTCGGCGGTCTCGCGGGCGAGGTCGAAGCCTCGCGCGTCGCGCAGCGGGTTCTCCTCCTCGAAATCCCAGCGGGCGCGGCGCGCCCGGTGCATCGCCGCCGCGTAGGCGTTGACGATCTGGGACGAGGTGAGCATGGCATTGGCGTTGGGGTGGCCGGGCACGGAGATCCCGTACTCGGTCTCGATGCCCATTACTCGCCGTACGGTCATGCGGCCCTCCTTGCCCGGCGGCTCTCCCTTCCGGGAGCGGCGCTCAAGTACCGCTGCTTGTCCGGTGCGTGCGCGGTTTGCCCGTACCCGCACTGCGCGACCGGGCGGTACGCAAGAGCCTAGAGCGCCTCTGTGCTGGTGGGGAGATCAATTACGTCATTGCTGTGGTGTCGTCGGAGCTGTCCGGAAAGCAACCGGCTGCGGATGCCCGGCCGGGCATCCGCAGCCGGTCCGCGTTCTACAGGTACTGCCCGGTGTTCGCCACCGTGTCGATGGACCGCCCGGTGTCCGCGCCCTGCTTTCCGGTGACGAGTGTGCGGATGAAGACGATCCGCTCACCCTTCTTGCCGGAGATCCTGGCCCAGTCGTCCGGGTTGGTGGTGTTCGGCAGGTCCTCGTTCTCCTTGAACTCGTCCACACAGGCCTGGAGGAGATGGGAGACGCGAAGGCCTTTCTGGCCCTGGTCGAGGAAGGCCTTGATGGCCATCTTCTTGGCCCGGTCGACGATGTTCTGGATCATCGCGCCGGAGTTGAAGTCCTTGAAGTACAGGACTTCCTTGTCGCCGTTGGCGTACGTGACCTCGAGGAAGCGGTTCTCCTCGGACTCGGTGTACATCCGCTCGACGACCGACTGGATCATGGCGTGCGCGGCGGCTTCCCTGGAGCCGGTGTGCTCGGCGAGGTCGTCCGCGTGCAGGGGCAGCGAAGGCGTGAGGTACTTCGCGAAGATGTCCTTCGCGGCCTCCGCGTCCGGACGCTCGATCTTGATCTTCACATCGAGACGGCCCGGTCGCAGGATCGCGGGGTCGATCATGTCCTCACGGTTGGAGGCGCCGATGACGATGACGTTCTCCAGGCCCTCCACGCCGTCGATCTCGGCGAGCAGCTGGGGGACGATGGTGTTCTCCACGTCCGAGCTGACGCCGGATCCCCGGGTACGGAAGAGGGACTCCATCTCGTCGAAGAAGACGATGACGGGGGTGCCCTCACTCGCCTTCTCGCGGGCACGCTGGAAGACCAGGCGGATGTGGCGCTCGGTCTCACCGACGTACTTGTTGAGGAGTTCGGGGCCCTTGATGTTGAGGAAGTAGCTCTTGCCGGTGGGCTGACCGGTGACCTCGGCGACCTTCTTCGCGAGGGAGTTGGCGACGGCCTTGGCGATGAGTGTCTTGCCGCAGCCGGGCGGGCCGTAGAGCAGGATGCCCTTCGGCGGCCGCAGCTCGTGCTCCTTGAAGAGGTCTGGGTGCAGATAGGGGAGCTCGACCGCGTCGCGGATCAGCTCGATCTGGTCGCCCAGTCCGCCGATCTTGTCGTAATCGATGTCCGGGACTTCTTCGAGGACGAGCTCTTCGACCTCGCTCTTGGGAATGACTTCGTAGACGTAGCCGGACCTGGGTTCGAGCAGCAGGGCGTCGCCGGGGCGGATGGTGATGTCCAGCAAGGGCTCGGCGAGCCGCACCACCCGTTCCTCGTCGGTGTGCCCGACCACCAGGGCTCGTTCGCCGTCCTCAAGGATCTCCTTGAGGGTGACGATCTCCCCGGCCCGCTCGAACTCCATGGCGTCGACCACGTTGAGCGCTTCGTTGAGCATGACTTCCTGGCCGCGCCGGAGGTCGTCGAGCTCAACGCTGGGGCTGACGTTCACCCGGAGCTTGCGGCCCCCGGTGAAGATGTCGCAGGTACCGTCCTCGTTGCCTTGCAGGAACACACCGAAACCGGCCGGTGGCTGCGCCAGCCGGTCGACCTCTTCCTTGAGGGCCACGATCTGGTCGCGGGCCTCGCGGAGTGTGTTGGCGAGCCGCTCGTTCTGAGCGGACACGCCCGCGAGATTGGTCTGGAACTCGACGATCCGCTCTTCGAGAATCCTCGTATGGCGCGGAGAGTCGGCGAGCTTACGTCGCAGGACGGCGATTTCCTGCTCGAGATAGGCGACCTGGCCGGCTGGGTCATCTGACCCCCGCGCGGGCCGGATGCCGCGGTTGATGTCGTCGTCGTGGGCTGCCACGGTCCTCACCTCCTCCAAGGGGAGCTGGACGCTTCCTGACCCTACCTGGGTGGGTGATGATTGAAACCCCTAGATCACAAAGACTGTGGGGTGTGTCCGATCTTCACCCTTGCGCTCTCCCTCGTGTCAGGGGAATACCCACCCTTCAACATCGGAAAGCGGCCGGTTGTATCGTCGAAGTGTTCAACACCCGTCAGGGCTGGCTTTTTTTGGTTCGGATACGCAGGAAACGGCAGGCGAAATGACCGCGCAGCAGGACGCTCCCACCGGAAGCGAGACGCAGGACCTGGAGGTCTGGATCGACCAGGACCTCTGTACGGGGGACGGCATCTGTGTGCAGTACGCGCCCGAGGTCTTCGAGCTGGACATCGACGGGCTCGCCTATGTGAAGAGCGCCGGGGACGAACTGCTGCAGGACAAGGGGGCGACCACTCCGGTGCCGCTGCCGATCCTCCAGGACGTGGTCGACTCGGCCAAGGAGTGTCCGGGCGACTGCATTCACGTACGACGCGTTTCGGACAGGGTCGAGGTCTTCGGACCCGAGGCCGCCTGAGCGCCGTCCCGGGGGCCGGCGGCTGCGCGGGGGCATCCGGTCAGACGCTGCCGCCGGTGGAGTCGTCGGACTGGCTGCTCCGTACGAAGGCCCCGTTCTGCCACTGCCAGGTGACCTTCTCCTGCTGGTCGGGGCAGCAGGACGGGATCTCGGGCGAGGAGTAGCCGAGGAGCGTGGCGGCGACGACGCCGTCACGCACCGTGAAGTCGCCGACGCTCATCTTCTGGGCGGGGTCCACCAGGGTCGCGACGATCCTGGGTGCGGCCCCGCTTCCCTGTGTGAGGACGTAGACGCCGCTGGGCGGAGTGCCGAGTCCGGCCGCGCAGTGGACCACCGCGACGGTTTCCGGACGGCCGTCGCCGTCGAGGTCGCCGGGGACCTGCTTGGCGACCGTGTTGCCGGCGCCGCCGCATTCCAGGGGGAACACCGCGCGGTCCGGATCGGGCGGGGCCACGGTCGCCGTGCCGTGCTGCGCCGCGGTGCGGTGGGGCGCGGTGGAGGCCGAGGCGGCCGCGCCGGGCTGGAGCAGGCCGGCTGC
The DNA here is from genome assembly GCF_040655445.1 of Streptomyces sp. NPDC050423. Classification (NCBI taxonomy): domain Bacteria; kingdom Bacillati; phylum Actinomycetota; class Actinomycetes; order Kitasatosporales; family Streptomycetaceae; genus Streptomyces; species Streptomyces sp. NPDC050423. Next base: position 316 of record NZ_JBFAJY010000027.1, on the reverse strand, counting down.
CGCGACAACAGCGGCCATGGCCGCCGCGGTGGCGAGCCAGTGCATCGTCTTGGTGTCGGTGTGCGCGAGGTCCGGGAGCGCGGAGGTCTGCACGCGGGATGTCTCCTGTGGTTCCTTTGGTGCGGAATGCCTGAGGGGCAGTGCCGTCGGCAGGGCGTCGGCGGCTGGGTGGGGGGTGGCCAGCATCGTGCCACACCTCACACACCAGCGGAACGGTGGGGACCGACGCCATCGCCAGCGGTGTCGACTCCTGGCCGCCGAGGGTGGTGGCGGGGGCCTGCTTCAGCGGCTTGTTGTCGCCGCGGATGTAGCCGAC